>DASPXK010000343.1:0-34110 GCA_035637315.1 Chloroflexota bacterium | reverse complement strand
ACCGGAGCGCCGAACGTGAAGGATCTGGCTGCCATCGTGGTTGAGCATGAAGAACGGGACGAACGGCAGGCACAGCAAGGCGACCCCAACGCCGCTGAGCGCGAAACTCTGAAGTTCGGACCAGCGGCGCCGCAGTGCGACGTGGACCACCTGGGCAAGCACGCCAAAGGCGGTGAAGAAATGGGCGTAGAAGGCGAGCGCCGTGCAGACGACGTAGGCGGTCCACGCCTTGCGGCCGCCACCGTCGAGCGCACGCAGCAGCGCCAGCCAGGACAGGCTTGCCAGGGCCGCCCACAACGTGTAGGAGCGCGCCTCCTGCGACATCTCGACGTGGTAGGCGTTCACCGCCGCGAGGAGCGCCGCCAGCAGGCCGGTCATGGGCGAGTCCACCTCGGCCCCCAGCTTGTAGAGCGCCCACACAGATACGAGCCCAAAGGCAACCGATGGCAGGCGGACCCAGACCTCGCTGCCGGGCAGTGGCGCGACGCCGACCAGCCCGAGCCAGAGGTGCAAGATGACGTAATACAACGTCATATTCGCCTCTTCGCCGTTCAACACGACGAGCGTCGTCCACGCGTCCTGGACTGCGAGCCCGACGCTGAACAGCTCGTCGATCCACAGGCTCCGGGCGCCAAGGTCGTGCAGGCGAAGTGCAGCCGCCAGCACGATCACCACGGCCAACGCGGCGACGATCTGGCTGGTCCGTGCGCGCCAGCGCAGCCTGAGGCTGGGCCGGACCGGCGCGTCGGCAACCGAGGCCTGAGCCGCACCTACGGCCACCGCAGCCTCCTTGGGTCCCGCCGGTCGGCGAGCGAGCCGGCCGCGGACGTCCTGTCCAGGCTACGGTAGATATAATTGTTCATATCTTTACCATCATCCTGGGCGTGAAGCATCTAGAGTCCCCATTATCATCCTGAGCGAAGCGGAGGATCTCATGCTCCTCACCGGTGAGCCTCCGCTGCCTTGGACCATGGAGACTCAGGATGACAACAGGGGCCCGGCCCGCGCCATCGGGCCACTCGTCTCGCGACTGGCATCCTCGCGCCACCATCTGACGCGGGACACTCCCCCGGCCTGGGCTATCCACCGCGAAGAGTATAAATCCGTCGCACTTCTTCTGGCCGCCCTCTGGTAGAATCTTGTGCCCGGGCCCCTCGCCCTGGCGATTCTCTGCCACCGGGGGTGGGCGTGACAGTCGCCGCCGAGCGGGCTTCGATCGAATCACCTGAGGCGCGCTCTCGCGCTCTGGCGGCCCGTATCGCGTGGCCCGACCTGGCGCTGGCAGGCGTGATCCTACTGGCGGCCGGCCTGATGCGGCTGCCACGCCTGGACGTCTACACCATCTCGTTTCCGGAAGGCATCCGCGCCGAGCAACTCCTGCTCATGGCGGCTGGCTACCGCCCCTGCGTCGAGATCTTCTGTAATCAAGGCCCACTTCTCTTCTACGCCCTCTATCCGACCTTCATGTTATTCGGCCAGACGCTTGAGGCTGTCCGCAGCGGAGTCGTCCTGTTCGCGCTCGCAGGCGTCGCCGGCTTGTACTGGCTCGCACATCTGGTCGGCGGCCGGCCGGCCGCGATCGTCGCCGCGTCGCTTCTCGCGATCAGCCCTACTTACGTCAAATTCTCGCGCTTGGGGCTGGCCGAGGTTCCCGCCGAGGCGCCGGCTGTCGCCGCGGTAGCGGCGGCGCTGCTCTTCCAGCGCACGGGGCGCGACCGCTGGCTGGTGGCCGCGGCGCTGCTGGTGGCTGTCAGCTTGCTGCTCAAGCCGGTCACCCTGGCGATCTGTGTCCCAGTCGGACTGCTCGTGATGCTGCGAGCGGAGCGGCGCTGGCGAAACGTCGGCCTGCTGATCGGGGCCTGCGCGGTGGCCATCGCCGTGCCGACGCTCTTGATCGGCTTCTCGGAGATCCTCGAACAAGTCGTCGCGTTTCGCCTGCGCAGCCGCGCGGCCGAAGGGCGTGGCGTCGACTGGAACTGGGCCCGCATTCTGGAAGAGCTGGCCGGCGACCGGCCCGGCATCGCCGCCTTTGCCGCGGCCGGGGCGGTGGTCGCAGCGACCCGACTGGGCCGCGCGTCGATTCCCTGGCTCGCCTGGCCGGCCGCGTCGCTGCTACTCCTGCTGGTCCACACGCCGCTGCATGGCAAACACGTGGTCACCCTGATCCCACCCCTGGCCTTGCTGGCGGGGGCGGGCGTCGGCCTGCTCTGGGAGCGGGCCGGCGACAGTGCGACCAGAGGACGGACGATGGACGACCGACGACGGGCGAGCGAAGTCCGTCGTCTGCCGTCTGTCGTCGATCGCCTGTCGTTGGGCGGGCCCGCGGGGACGAGGCCGTTATTGGCGGCCGTCGCCCTCGGGGCAGTAGCCTACCTGGCGACGCTGCCGGCCGTGGCGGCGCGCGACCAGCAGCTCGTCTTCAATCCTGAGCCGCTCGAGAACGATCCGGCCGCATACTGGTATCCGGAGGTGATCTCGACACTGCGGTCGATCACGAGCCAACAGGACGTGATCGCGACCGACCATCCATACCTGACGTTCCAGGCTCGGCGCCTGGTGCCACCACCGCTCGTCGAGTCCTCGGTCACTCGCATCCTGGCCAGCTCGCTGACAGCCGACGATGCGATCGAGGAGGCGACCCGCTACAGGACCGCGGCCGTGCTGCTCTGGGCCGACAAGCTGGCCACGCTCAGGCGGTTCAAGGCCTGGGTCGATCGGAGCTATGTGCCCGTTCGCGTCTACGCCGCCGACGGCGAGGCGACGCCGACGCTATACGTACGCCCTGAGGACGTTGAGCGGGCCAGATCGAGCTTGCAGCAGCTGGCCACCAATCGCCTGGACGTTGACTTCGAGGGTGGGATTCGGCTGGCCGCAGCGGGGCTCGAAGCGACCCGTCTCCCCGCTGGCGGAGTCAGCGCCGTCAACCTGGCGTGGGAGGCCGTAACGCGACCGCAGGCCGATTACCAGGCCGTGCTTCAGCTGCGGGGCGACGAGCAGGTCGTCTGGAAGAGCGACGAGCTGCCGCTAGCCGGGCTCGGGCCGGGCACCGCCTCTTGGATGCCCGGGCGAACCATCTCGCTCTCGGCGCTGGTCAGACTGCCTCGATCGCTCAAGCCAGGCGGCTACGCGCTCTCGGTCCGGCTCTACGACCCCCGAGCGCGGCGGCTCGTTGGACCCGTGGGGGCGCGCGACGAAACCTCACAGGCGGACCCTAAGGGCGTCACGCTGGCCACGCTGACCGTCCTGCCGGCGGGTCCGCCCTAGGCCCCGCTCGGATCCGGGGTCTGGGGACTGGCCGGCAGCACAGATCCCGCGGGAGCTCGCGCAGCGATCCGTCGCCGAAGCCGCGCCGCCCCGACCAGCGCGGCCCGCAAGAGGGCATCCAGCACGAATACGAGCAGCGGAAGACCGAACACCGCCAGCGAGCGGTACGTCTGCACGTACCAGAGGTTGCTCTCGCTGAAACCGAGCGTGGCGTACAAGAGCAGCGCACCCCAAGACAGGAGCACCATCCAGCGACTGAGCGCCCCGTGCGGCGCGAGCGCGGCCGCCACCAGGCCCCAGATCAGGTACCAGGGCCAGAACCAGGCCGAGGCCAGATAGAACAGGGCCAGGCAGACCGCTACCCAGCTTCGAGCCAGACTCTGGATTGAGCGCGTCCCCAAGGCCAGCGCGCCCAGCCAAATCAGCCCGACGGCCACCCACCCGAGCGCTCGAAGGATCTCGTTCGCCGTCTGCAGCGCAGGGCTGCCCTCGGGGCCACGCTCGCGGGCTCGGATATCCTGGTCGTCGTTCAGGTCCACGGGGCGTTCGGCCGGGCCGAGCGCGGCCGAGGGAACGAAACCGGTCAGCCGGGTACGCGGGTCGTAGACGCGCAGCCAGCCAGACCGCTCCGGACTGACCACCAGCAGCTCGGTCCACTGCGGCACCGCCTCGAGCCCGTCTGAGCCTTCGTCGCGGCGGGCCCACATCTCGGCTGCCTGGTGAGTCGCCACCCACCAACCTCTGAAATTGAGCGGGACCTCGGTGTCCTCGCGGCTCTCACCCAGCCAGACCCGAAGCTCGCCCAGCCCCAGCTCCGGCAGCCCGTTCGCGTATCGATCCCCGGCTGCCCCGAGCGTTCCGGCCGCGAACGTCTCGGGGCCCGCCCAGACGGGCCAGAGAACGGCTAGCGCAAGGAGCGCCACGAGCGAGCCGGCCCGAACCAAGAGCTGCACTCGATGCCGCCGGTTGGGCAGGTTGTGCAGCGCGAACAGACCCACCAGTGGCAAAAGCCCCAGCGCGATGAACTTGACCAAGCCCCCCAGCATGATCGCTCCGACAGCCAGAGCCGGCCGCCGCGCTACGATGAGCCCAAGCCCGGCCACCACCAGCAACGCCATGACGATGTCGTTGTGGCCGCTCAGCCCTGACTCGACGACGAACAACGGGTTCCAGGCCAGCAGCAGTGTGCCGGCTAGTGCCGAGCGAGAGTCGACCCGTTCGAGGATGCCAGCGACCAGCGCGCAGGTCGCCAGCGCGCTGGCCACTGCCAGCGCCTTGAACATCAGCACCGCGACGGCCACGTCTTCGCCCGCGGCACGCGCCAGTGGGCCGGAGATCAGCGTCCAGAGAGGGCCGTAGAAGCTGGGCGCGAACTTCCAGTAAACGTGCTCGTAGAATGGGTCACCTGGGTACTGGGCCGGGACTTCCAGGTAGGGGCTGCCGTGGTAGACGCCAAACATGCGGCCGTAAAAGATGTAGGCGTACAGGTCGGTCGACAGCATGTCGGGCGCCACGAGCGCAAACGTCTGAAACAGGACGGCGAAGCCGAGCACGACGTTGCGACCGCAGGCCGACCAGGAGCGGCCGGCTAGACAGACCGCTGCGAGATACGCGCTGAACAGGGCTGTAGTGATGACGGCGAAGAGCGGCGCCGCCGTGGCGTGCCGGGCCAGCTCGAGCTCGTCATTCGGTCGCGCGAGGAGGGGGAAACGGCGCTCGATTAGCAGGTCCACGCCTGGCACGGCGGCCGCGACGTGGCTCGGGACGCCCGAGTGCAGCCCGCCCACGATCGAGAATAGCAGCCCGTACAGGACCAGGCTGGCCAGGCCCAGGCAAGCGAGGCCAGCGAGGCGGAAGTGACCCGCGTTCACTTCTGGAGCATAGCCTACGCTTCGTGTGATCGTGAGGTCTCAGGATGACACGAAGCCCTCACCCCGACCCTCTCCCAGAGGGCCCAGAGGGAGAGGGACTTGATGGTTACGGGTAGATGCCGCGGGTGAGGGTGGCTTCGGCGACGCGGCCGACGGCGAGCATGTAGGCAGCCATCCGAAGATCGACATCGTGCTCGCGCGCCACCCGCAGCGTGTCGTCGAACGCACGGGTCATGATCCGCCGCAGGCGCGCGCCGATCTCTTCGAGGGTCCAGAAGAACTCTTCGCGGTCCTGAACCCACTCGAAATACGAGACCGTCACGCCACCAGCGTTGCAGAGGATGTCCGGGATGACCATGATCCCCTTGGCGGACAGGATCGCGTCCGCGTCCGGAGTCGTCGGGCCATTGGCGCCCTCGGCCACGATGCGCGCCCTTACCCGATCGGCGTTCCGAGCGATGATGACGCCCTCCAGCGCGGCCGGGACGAGCACCTCGCACTCCACCTCGATCAGGTCCTCGTTCGAGATCCGCTCCGTGCGTGGCGCGCCTCCTAGGCTACCGGTCTCCTGCTTGTGGCGTCTGGCGAGGGACAGGTCGATCCCCTCGGCCCGGAATATCCCGCCGCTCGAGTCGCTCAGGGCGATGATCTTGCAGCCCAGCTCTTGCAGAAAGCGGGCCGTGGCCTCGCCAACGTTGCCGAAGCCCTGAACGGCGACCCGCGCATCGCGCAGCTCGAGCTTAAGCGCTTTAGCCGCCTCCTGAATGCAGTACACGGCCCCGCGCCCGGTGGCGTCGGCTCGACCCTCCGACCCGCCGATCGAGAGCGGCTTCCCGGTCACTACACCCGGCACTGAGTAGCCCTGGTGCATGGAGATCGTGTCCATGATCCAGGCCATGGTCTGGGCATTGGTGTTGACGTCCGGAGCCGGGATATCGCTCTCCGGTCCGATTAGGACCGAGATCTCGGTGGCGTATCGACGCGTGAGGCGTTCCAGCTCGCGAAGCGAGAGCGTCTTCGGATTGCAGATCACGCCCCCCTTGGCCCCGCCGTAAGGGATCTTGACAACCGCGCACTTCCAGGTCATCCACATCGCGAGCGCCTTGATCTCGTCCAGGGTGACGGCCGGGTGGTAGCGGATGCCGCCCTTGGCTGGACCGCGGGCCAGATTGTGTTGGATTCGGTAGCCCGTGAAGACCTCCATCGAGCCGTCGTCGAGCTCGACCGGAAAGTGGACCGTCAGCTCACGACGCGGCTCGCGAAGCACACCCCGCACATTCGGATTGAGTCGGAGCTTGTCGGCCGCGAAATCAAACTGCGCCTGCGCCATTGCGAACGGCGACTCGCTGCTGCCCTGAATCTCCGAGCCCTTAGTGACCAACTCGTCCTCCCTGGTCACGCCGCCTGAGGCCGGCGGATGCAACAAGAGAGCCGGCCCAACGCCCATGCGCGCAGGTCGGCTCGTTCTATTGCTGACGATGGCTCCGACTGCAGAGTCGCCGCTCTCAATGATGGCGCCTTTGCCCTCACCATCACTCCAGGCATGCAACGCTGCATGCCGGCCACCGATGCCTCAGTTTAGCACGGCCGAGGCGGTTTGATAGCATGTTCCCGCGCGACACTGTCTCCACGGGCCCTCACCCCGATATCTCCCAGAGAGCCCTCGCCTCGACCCCGCGAAGCGGACTTGTTGTCTCCCAGCGGGAGAGGGAGTGGCCCCTCACCCGGCCCTCTCCCAGCGGGAGAGGGAGTTATGCGCGGAGGCTCTGAGTGCAGAAGGCTGAGCGGCTCAGCAAGCTGCCCCCGTATCTGTTCGTCCAGATCCGAAACAAGATCCGCGAGGCCAGAGAGCGTGGCATCGACGTGATCAGTCTGGGCGTGGGCGACCCGGACCAGCCGACACCGGGCCACGTGATCCAGGCTCTCCAGGCGGCCGCCGAGGACCCGGCCAACCACCAGTACCCGACAGACGAAGAGAAGGGCATGCTGCGCTTTCGGGCTAGCGCTGCCGGTTGGTATCGAGAGCGCTTCGGGGTCAGCCTCGACCCCGAGCGCGAGGTGTTGGCTCTAATCGGCAGCAAGGAGGGCAACCACCACCTCTGCCTGGCTGTGCTCGACACCGGCGATTGCGCCCTGCTGCCCGACCCCGGGTACCCGGCCTATTTCGCCAGTGCGGTCTTTGCCGGTGCAGAGGTCGAGCGGATCCCACTTTACCGCGAGGACGGCTACCTACCCCGCCTGGAAGCGATCCCGACCGAGCTTGCCGGCCGAGCCCGACTCTTGTTCTTGAACTATCCGAACAACCCGACCGCTGCCGTGGCCCCGCTGGACTTCTATCAGCGCGCCGTCCGCTGGGCGAAGGAGAACGACATCGTCCTGGTCAACGACAACCCGTACAGCGAGATCGCTTATGACGGCTATCGGCCGGCGAGCATCCTCCAGGCGGAGGGGGCGATGGACGTGGCGGTGGAGTTCAACTCGCTCTCGAAGCCCTACAACATGACGGGCTGGCGGATCGGGATGGCGGTCGGCAACCCTGACCTGATCTCGGGCATGTCCCAGGTGAAGGAGAACACCGACTCGGGCATCTTCAACGCCATCCAGTACGCCGGCATCGCCGCCCTGGAGGGCCCGCAGGACAGCACGCGCGCCCTGATCGCCGCCTACCAACGTCGGCGTGACCTCGTCCTGGAGACCCTCCGCGCGATCGGGCTCGATCCCGACACGCCACGGGCCACTTTCTACGTCTGGTCGCCCACCCCCGACACCCGGCCCTCAATGGACTTCGCGGCCGAAGTGCTCGACAAGGCCGGCGTGGTCATCACCCCGGGTATCGGCTACGGGCAGCGAGGCGAGGGGTTTTTCCGCATCTCGCTGACCGTTCCGGACGCCCGCCTCGAGGCGGCTTGCCAGCGCCTCCGCCAGGCGTTCGGGTAGTATCGGGGCTAGCAAGCCGAGGCGGGATAGAGAGTCAGGGAGTGGCGCAGCGCGGCCGCGGCGAGGCCGCGGCCGGCAGCGCGGCTCGCCTCAGCTTCGGACTGCAGCTGAACGAACAGGTCGACCGGGACCGGAACATCCAGGAAGACTGCCGAACAGCAGTCGTAGACGTCACGGCGGTCGGCCTCCTCGTCGGCCACCACGAGCACGTCAGCGTCACTATGTGGTGTCGGAGTGCCGTCGGCGTAGGATCCAAAGAGGTGAATCGCACGTACGCTGGAGCACTCCAGCCCGGCTCGGCTGGCCGCCTGGCGCAGCGCTTGGAGCACGGCCTCACGGTTGACGAATCGACTGGCGGCAAAGCTGGTAAAATGGCGGTTGCGTCCGCAATGGCCTGCTCGCTCTCCTGGCTCGTGTAGTAATCCTTGGGTGAACCGGCCGGAAAGCCGTTCGGGTAGCGTGTCGGCATGTAGTGCTTGTCGAGACGTCGGGCCGCGTCGACGATCTCAGCCACGACCGACTGGTGCTGCGCAAAGTCCGTGAGCAGGCGGGTCACGCCGTGGCCCCAGCCCTCTCCGCCCAGCGCCAGGAGGGCGCCCTTGACCGCGTTCTCGGCCGCCTGTTGGGCCGCGAAGCATGCCCACTCGTAATCTCCGGCCGCGACCGAATGGCGCGCATGGTCCAGGTCACGCTCCGCCTGCGCCAGCCGGTCCGGTGCCCGGTTCACCATTGACCCACCGCGCAGGCCCTGTGACCAGTGTAACAGCTGCCGGCCTTGGAGCGGGCATTGGCGACGCTTCCATGCGCGCCATCGCTACCTGCCCCGGCCTGCGCGTGGGTCACACCGATGTCCCAAGCCGCCTCAACAGATCGTCACTCAGGTCACCGCTGCAGACTTCCTCGACTGGTCCCGTCATCCAGATCTCGCCGTCCTCGGCGAGCAGAAGCGCAAGCTGGCCGCCGTCCATCGTGATGGTCACCTCGCGGTCAATCAGGCCGAGCCGATGGCAGGCTGCCGCCACCGCGCAGCTGCTCGAGCCAGAGGCCAACGTCTCCCCCGCCCCGCGTTCCCAGATCCTGATCCGCACCTCGGCGCGCGAGATGACCTGCGCGAATTGGACGTTGGTCCGATTCGGAAAGGCCGGGTGGCGCTCGATCCTCGGTCCCAGACGGTAGAGGTCGACCGCCGCAAGGTCGGGCACGATGATCACGCAATGCGGATTGCCCACCGAGAGCGAGGTGACTTCCAACGACTGGCCATCCACGTCGATCGAATCGAGCGGGTCGAAGGTCGCAGTCCCCATGTTGACGGTGATGTCCGCGACCCGCCGATCCACGATCCGCAGCTCAGCGTGCACAACCCCGCCGGGCGTGTCGATAGTGAATCGGTCCGAGTTGGTAAATCCGTGGTCGTACAGATACTTGGCGAAGATTCGCACGCCGTTGCCGCTCTTCTCGGCCTCGCTTCCGTCGGGATTGAAGATCCTCAATCCGAAGTCGGCCTTCGTCGACTCAGTGCGCAGCAGGATCCCGTCCGAGCCAACCCCAAAGTTCCGATGGCAGATCAGCTTGATCGCCGCTTCCGTCAAGTCTGGCACGCGGGCGGACGGCGCCAAGATGAGGTAGTCGTTGCCCAGCCCGTGCGACTTCACAAACTCGTGCATCGCTTGGCACCTTTGGTCCCGTGTTCTGTCACGCCCGCCTCGCGATCGTCTCGAGATAGCGCCGCACGAGGGGCTCGACGCGAGTGTACGCGCTAGGGCCGGCCTCTAGCCATCGGTAGCTCGGCTGGCGCCGCAGCCAGACGTACTGGCGACGAATGTAAGCGTGGGTGGCCCACTTGATGCGCTGGACCGCGTCTTCGAGCGACAGTTCGCCGCGCAGGTGCGCGATCAGCTCGCGATATCCTGTCGCTGCCAGGGCCGGCAAGTCTGGATCATAGCCGCGGCGTAGCAGGCCGCGTACCTCATCGAGCCAGCCGGCCGCGAGCATTCTGTCGACGCGGGCGTCGACGCGGCGATACAGCTCCTCACGGGACAGGGTCAGAGCCACCCGCAGCGCCATCCGGCGCTTGCCCCGTCGCCTTCCTATCCGTGAGAACGGTTGGCCAGTGGCGCGCGCAACCTCGATGGCACGGATTGCCCGCCGAACGTTACTCGGCGGGATCGCCTGGGCGGAGGCTGGATCGAGCTGTTCGAGCTGGGCGTGCAGCGCGTTGGCGCCGCGCTCGGCTGCCAGCCGCTCGAGCGCCGCTCGCAGCTCTGGCTGCGGTGGCACTCGAGGCGGCTCGATGCGGTCACTCAGGGCCTGAACGTAGTGCCCCGTTCCACCCACCACCAGCGCGCCGACGCGGCGTGCAGCCAGGTCGGCAAGGACGACCTCGGCATCGTCGCGGAAGCGGGCGACCGAGTACGACTCGTCCGGCTCGACGTAGTCGACCAGGTGATGTGGCACGCGGGCGCGCTCGACGCGGCCCGGCTTGGCGGTCCCGATGTCCAGCTCGCGGTAGACCTGCCGCGAATCGGCGGAGATTATCTCCATGCCGAACCGCTCGGCGAGCCCGAGCGCCAACACCGACTTGCCCACGCCCGTCGGGCCAGCGATGATGACGATAGCGGCCTGGGGCAGCATGGAGTGGCTGTTATACTCGTTTTACAAACCTGTTGAGCGGCGCCAGCGGACGCTCGCTGTAAAGGCTCCAGCCGATTGACCACCACTCTCGACGAGCGCTTGGCTCGCCTGGCCACCCTAGTAGACGAGTGGATCCGGCCGTACATCGCGGCCACGCACGACGAGATCGGCCCCTTCTACCAGATGATGGCCTATCACCTGGGGTGGGCTGCGCGGGACGGCACGGTCCTCGCCCAACCGGCCGTGACCGGCAAACGGCTGCGACCGCTCCTGGCGATCATGATTTGTGAAGCGCTGGGTGGGCCCACCGAGGCGGCGCGTGGCCCAGCCGTCGCGATCGAGCTGGTCCACAACTTCTCGCTGGTCCATGACGACATCCAGGACGGCAGCCATTATCGACGCGGACGCGAAACGGTCTGGCACCTGTGGGGCGCGGCCCAGGCGATCAACGTCGGCGACGCCATGTTCGCCCTCGCGCAGCTTGCTCTGATAGAGGGTCTCGAGAGCCATCCGCGCGCAATCGCGGCCGCAGGTGAGCTCAATCGTACCTGTGTTCGCCTCGTGGAGGGCCAGTACCTGGACCTGCGGCTGGAATCGGTCGCCTCGGTCTCGTCAGGGCAGTACGAGCAGATGATCGCCCGCAAGACGGCGGCGCTGATCCAGTGCGCTTGCGCGTTGGGTGCCCTGGGCGCGGACGCCCACCAGACGACGGTTGAGGCGTGCGGGCGCTTTGGGCACGAGCTGGGCCTGGCGTTCCAGTTTCAGGACGATCTGCTGGGCGTGTGGGGCGATCCAGCCGTGACCGGCAAGCCGAGCGGCTCCGATCTGCGGAGTCGGAAGAAGGGCCTCCCAGTCGTGCTCGCACTCGAGCTGGCGAGTGGCGCAACGCGCACCCATCTGCAGCGGCTGCTCCGCGGCCCGGAGACCCTGCCCGACGATGACTTCGCCGAGGCGTTAGCGATCATGGACCGGCTAGAGGTACGCGAGCGGGCCCAGCTGATGGTCGACGCCCGCTTCAAGACGGTGGAACGGGTCCTGCGCGATGCCTTACCGAGCGGCAGCGAGCGGGAGCTATTCGACCTGTGCGGGAGGCTGCGCACCCGGGTCGCCTAGGATAACCCCTCCCCCGCCCCTCCTCGGCGCGGAGAGGGGAGACAGCCGCAGCATCACCTCGTTGGTCACTAGGATCCTTGACTCAACGACGCGCAGCCGGCCGGCGTGCCACTCCAGGCAGTTTTCCTCGACCAGCTCGGTCAGCGTGGCGCCGAGCACCTCGCACAGCGAGACGCCGAAACGTCGCTCGAATCGAGCCGGATCGATCCCCTCGCGCGTGCGCAGGCCGAGCGCCAGGAAGTCGCGCATCTGCGTCAAACGATCTGGTCGCTCCTCCTCGATGCGCTCGGCGCGGCCGCGTTGGATGGACGCCATGTAGCGGCTCGGCGACGGCGTGTTCTTGGTGCGCACGCCGTCGAGCCAGCCGGCCGCCCCTGCGCCGACGCCAATGTACGGCTCGTCTCGCCAGTATGTGAGATTATGTCGAGAACCCCTGCCCTGCCGAGCCCAGTTCGAGATCTCGTATCGCTCGTATCCGGCCGCTGCCAGGCGCTCCTGCGTGGCGATGTACTGGTCCGAGATCGCCTCGTCGTCCGGAAGTCTCAGCCGCCCGCGCGCGACGTCTCGGCCCATTGGCACCTGCTCGTCGATAGTCAGGATGTAGCAAGAGAGGTGCTCCGGGCCTAACTCGGCCGCCTCGTCGAGGGTCTCGAGCCAGCGACCCGTCGTCATGTCAGGCAGCCCGAGCATCAGGTCCAGGTTGACGTCGTCGAAGCCGGCCGCACGCGCGGCGGTGAAGGCCGAACGCGCCGCGTCGGCCGAATGCCTCCGTCCGAGTACGGCGAGGGTCCGATCGTCGAAGCTCTGGACGCCGATACTGAGGCGGTTAACGCCGGCCCTGCGAAACCCGGCCAGGCGATCCTCGGAGCACTCGTCCGGGTTCGCCTCCAGAGTGACCTCGGCGTCGGGCAACAGATCGAGCTGATCGGCGGCTTCGGCGAGCAGCCGTCCAACCTGGCTCGGCTCCATCAGGCTGGGCGTTCCGCCACCGAAGAAGACACTATGGATAGCTCGACGCGGCTGGCCCGCGATCTCGGCGACAACCGCCGCGACGTAGCGTGGGATCGAAGCAAGACCAGTCGCCTGCCGATCGAAGTCGCAGTACGGACAGATCGACACGCAGTACGGAAAGTGAATGTAGAGCCCGGCGCTGCTCAATCCGTGAAGTCCTGGGTGAACATCTTACCGTGCATGGCTCCGTCGGCGATCCCGATCCCAACTCGCGTGAATCGGTCGCTCAAGATGTTGGCCCGGTGGCCGGGGCTGTTCATCAGGCCCTGGTGCGCCACGTCAACCGTCGGCGCCAACGCCAGGTTCTCGCCCGCCGCCGAGAAGCGCACGCCGGCGCGACGCAGACGATCGACCGGCGACTGGGTCTGTAGATCGACGTGTGAGAAGAAGCCGGCTCTGAACATCTCGGCGGAGTATTGCCTGGTCACCTGACGGATGGCCGGATCGAGGCTCAGCGGAGCGAGCCCGCCCCGCCGCCGCTCGGCGTTGACCAGGTCCAGCATTCGGCTCTCCGAGGCCTCATCGATCCGGGTCTGCTCGAGCCGGAAAGGCAGCTCGACTCGCTCGTCCGACTCTGGCCGGACCGTCAGCAGGCCGAGCGTCTCGCGGACGGCGTCGCCGAGAACACCAGAGATGGCTCGCTCGAGCGTCGCCCCGTGCTCCGAGAGAGAGGAGGCAGCGCGGGAGTCGGCGACGGCCGCGTGCACGGGTTCGGGCAGCGGGAGGACCTCCACGACGCCGAGAGTGAGTATCGTGACCAGCGCGGCGCGTGCCGCGCCCGTTCCCACGCCAAGCAGGCGCCCGAGCGCCGAATGGGCGACCGCGATGCCCGGGCCAGCCGCGGCCCGTCGCAGCGTGAGTCCCAGGATCAGGTCCGAGGCCAGCCAGATCAGAACGAACGCGGCTGGCTTAGCGAGGCCGTAGGGCAGCTCAGTACGGTTTACGATCAAGCCGGCGGCTGGGACGTAGAGGAGCAGAGCGGCGAGCAGCGCGAGCCCGAAGCAGGTCAGGTCGAGCAGTCCAAACAGCGCCCCTCGCCGCGTGTCGTCGAGAACGTAGAGCACGAAGACGAGCGCGATGAACAGATCGACCAGAAGAGAGGGGGACATCGGCGGGCGGCCGGGGCGGAACGGAGGGCCGATATAATAGCCTGATGCGGCGCACTCACACTTGTGGCCAGCTGCGGGCGGGGGACGCCGGGTGTAGGGTGCTGCTTCAGGGATGGCTCCATCGTCGACGCGACCACGGGGGGCTGATCTTCCTCGACCTGCGCGACCGGTACGGGTTGGTCCAGGCGGTCTTCAATCCCGAGCGAGCACCGCTTGCCCACCAGATTGCTGGCGAGTGCCGGCTGGAGTTCGTGTTGGAGGTCGAGGGCGAGGTGGCGCTCCGCCCGCCCCTGACCGAGAATCCCAACCTGCCGACCGGCCAGATCGAGGTACTCGCCGATGTCCTGCGGGTACTGAATCCCGCCCTCACGCCGCCATTCGAGATCGCGGACGACCTGGATATAGACGAGCAGGTCCGGATGCGCTATCGGTACCTCGACTTGCGGCGGCCCCGGATGACCTCGAACATCGCACTACGCCACCGCGCCACCAAGTACATCCGCGACTTTCTAGACGCCCGAGGCTTCATCGAAGTCGAGACGCCGATCCTGGTCAAGAGCACGCCGGAGGGCGCACGCGATTACCTTGTGCCCAGTCGGCTACATCCTGGCGAATTCTACGCCCTGCCCCAGTCACCGCAGCAGCTCAAGCAACTCTTGATGGTGGCCGGCCTGGACCGCTACTTCCAGCTCGCGCGGTGCTTCCGCGACGAGGACCTGCGCGCAGACCGCCAGCCTGACTTCACGCAGCTCGATATCGAGATGAGCTTCGTCGACCAGGACGACATCCTCGATCTCACCGAGGCGCTGTTCACCGGCCTGACCGAAGCTCTGACCGACTTCCGCGTCCACAGGCCGTTCCCGCGTCTGACCTACCGCGAGGCGATGGACCACTACGGGACGGACAAGCCAGACTTGCGGCTGGAGATGCCGATCGCCGACCTGACGGACATTGGGCGCGAGAGCAGCTTCCAGGTCTTCAAGTCAGTCGTCATGGCCGGCGGAGTGGTTCGTGCGCTGGTTGCCCGCGGCGCGGCCGACTACAGCCGTCGCCAACTCGACGAGCTGGAGGCGCTGGCCAGGGCGCTAGGCGCAGCCGGGTTAGCCTGGGCGGCCTTCAGAGGCGAGGAGGTCCGATCCTCGTTTGCCAGGAACCTGGCCGAGGCTGAGCTGGCGGCCATTCGTGAGCGGACAGGCGCCCATGCGGGTGACCTGCTACTGGTGGTCGCGAGCGATCCCGAGACGGCGGCCGGCGTCCTTGGGCGCCTGCGAACCGAGCTGGGAAGCCGTTTGGGGTTGATCGATGAGGGACGGATGGTCTACGCCCTGATCACTGAGTTCCCCTACTTCGAGCCTGACGACGAGAGCGGCGGAGTAACGTTTGTCCATCATCCCTTCACCCAACCCTGGGACGAGGACGTCCCGCTGATCGAGAGCCAGCCGCTCAAGGTGCGTGCCAAAGCGTACGACCTGGTCTGCAACGGGGTGGAGCTAGCGAGCGGCAGCCTCCGGATCCATCGGCGCGAGGTGCAGGAGGCCGTCTTTCGAGCCCTCGGGCTAACCCCCGAGCAGATCGAGCGCCGCTTTGGCCACATGCTGCGCGCGTTCGAATTCGGCGCCCCACCTCACGGCGGGATCGCCTTTGGCTTCGACCGCGCGGTCATGCTGCTGGCTGGGGAGAAGACTATTCGCGACGTCATAGCGTTCCCCAAGAACAACAGCGCCGTCGACCTGATGATGGGCGCGCCTTCGCCGGTCGAAGAGGATCAGCTCCGCGAGCTTGGCTTAGCGCTGCGGACGATAGAGGGCGGACGATAGAGGGCGGTCGATAGAGGGCGGTCGATGGACGACGGACCATAGACATCGGGGCACGCGTCGTCTGTATTCGGTCGTCCGTGGTCCGCTATTCGGCCTTCTCGTTCTCCTCAGCCTTGGGCGATTCGGCCTCTCCCTCAGCCTCGGCAGCGGCCTCGGGCGCCTCCGCAGCTTCGGCCTCTTCGACCTCTTCGACGACCTCGACCCGTGGCGGCAGCAGCCGAACGATAAGCTCGTCGGGATCGGCCAGGATGCTAACGCCCGCAGGGACTTGTAGGTCGCGAACGTAGATCGCGCTGTCCAGCTCCTCCAGGACGCTCAGATCGACGTCGATCGCCTCGGGCAAGTCCGCCGGCAAGGCCTCGGCGCTGATCGTCGAGACGGCTTGAAAGAGCGTGCCATTGTACTTCTTGACGCCCGGCGGGTCGCCCTGCGGTCGGAGCGGCACGTCGACCTTGAGGCGCTCGGTCATCGCGACTCGGTAGAAGTCCATATGCAGGAGCGAACGGGTGGTCGGGTGGCGCTGGAGGTCCTTGATCACGACGGTCGTCGGCCCCTCGCCATCGGTGGTGAGCGATATGAGCTGGGTCCGACCCGCGCGCGAGATGACCTGCTCCGCCTCCCTGAGTGGCACCTGGATCGCGGTCGACGCGGCATGCCCGTAGACGTTGGCCGGGACGATTCCCTGGCGGCGCAGGGCGCGAACCTTCTTACGGAGCACGGTCCGCGGCTGGGCTTTCAGCTCGATCCTGTCCACTCAGACCTCTCTAAATCGCCCGTAGCGCGGGGGCTAAGCCCCCGCTGTGTTTGGCGGGGGACAAGCCCCCGCGCTACGGCTGTGGCGTCGCGTCGCAAACACGGCCGGCTCCGCCGGCGCGAATTATAGGCACGCACTCCAGGTGGCTGCAATCTCCGGAGCCGGCCCTCAGGCCGCAGACGGACGCCAGGCGACGACGTCCAGCTCGACCGAAAGACTGTCCTGCCAGTAGTTGGGGCGGACGCGGTAGAGCAGGTCGACGACCTGATCGGGTGACGGGCCCGAGTCCGCCGCCCCGCCAAAAAAGATCGCCCGCAGCCTGGTCCCGCCACCGGCGACACGGAGGCGCAAGTGGCGCTCCCCCACGACCTCGATCTCGCGCACCAGCAGGCCGCGCGTCTCGAAGAGCGGGGCTGGGTTCCCCTCACCAAAGGGCTCCAGTCGGGCCAGCAGTTGGCAGAGGGAGTAATCGACCGTCGTGGCTCGCAGGCGACAATCGGCGACGGCCGGCCCGGGCGGTGGAAGCGCCGCCAGGGCTGGGGCGACGACCTGGGCGAAGCGGGCCCGAAACGCTTCTACGTTGGCGGGCGCGATGCTCAAGCCCGCCGCGCCGCGGTGCCCGCCGTAGGCCAGCAGCAGCTCCCCACACGCGCCGACCGCAGCCACGGTATCGAAGCCGGGAACGCCACGCACGGAGCCGCGACACAGCTCGTCGCCAGCCTGGAGCGCGGCGACCGGCCTGGCCGTCTCCTCTGACAGTCGAGCCGCGACGAGCCCGAGCAGGCCGGCCGGGTATTCACCGTGCAACACGATGCCAGATGGTGGACTGGGACCAAGCGCTGCCAGCTCGGCGCGTGCCCTGGCTAGCGCCTCCTCCAGCAAGACCCGGCGGCGGGCGTTGAGCTCTTCGAGCTGCTCGGCGAGCTGGTTGGCCTCGGCATCGGTCCGCGCCGCCAGGAGCCGGTGGGCCGTGAGTGCCTCGGCGATCCGGCCAGCCGCATTCAAGCGCGGCGCCAGGCCGAAGGCGACCGACTCGGCGTTGATCCAGCCACGTGCCAGTCCGGCGTGTCGAATCAGGGCCCGCAGCCCGGGCGAGGGGCTCGCGTTGAGCTTGTCCAGCCCGCGACGAACGATCGCACGGTTCTCGCCAATCAGAGGCATGACGTCCGCGACGGTCCCGAGGGCGGCCAGCTCGAACAACTGTCCCTGGATTTCCTGGGCAGGGTCGGACGGCTGGAAGCGCTGGAGGATGGCCTGGGCGAGCCTGAGCGCGACGCCCGCCCCGGCCAGGTACTTGAATGGGTATGGGCAGTCGGACCGATGCGGGTTGAGGACGGCGACCGCCCTCGGAAGCTCGGCCGGCACCTGGTGGTGATCGGTCACCACCACGTCCAAGCCGGCTCTGGCGGCGGCCGCGACTTCGGCGGCCGCGCTAACGCCACAGTCGACCGAGATGACCAGTCGGGTCGAGCCGGCGGCCAGGCTCTCGAGGACCGCCGAGCTGAGGCCGTACCCATCGCGCTCGCGGTGAGGGATGAATACCTCCACCTGAGCGCCGGCCGCTTCGAGCGCCAGCTTCAGGAGCGTCGCCCCACTCAGTCCGTCGACGTCGTAGTCGCCGTAGACGACGATCGGCTCGCCGGCGCGAATGGCGGCCGCGATGCGCTCGAGCGCCTCGTGCATGTCGGCCATGGCGAACGGATTGCCCAATGCCTCGCCCTCAGCATCAAGAAAGCGGGCTGCTTCGGTCGCGTCCGCGAGGCCGCGGTTGAGTAGGAGCTGGGCAAGTAGGGGCGAGTCGACCCTCAAGCCCTCAAGCGCCGCCGCCGGCGCACGCGGCTTGACCTGCCAGCGGTCTAGAGCCGTCAGCGCGCTCATTTGGGGCTATTGACAGGCGCGAGTCCAGCGCCTAACCTGGGCCCGCGAAATCCTGGCTTGCGAGCCTCCGTCTTGGACCCGTTCATCGACGCGCTGCTAGGGCTGGCCCCTGTCTGGCTGGTGATCACGCCGCTAGTCGGCGTTGTCAATGGCACGCTGTTCTTCCTAATCGTCGGCCGCCGCCCGAATAGCCTCTTGATCTATGTGACTCTGGCGATCCTCGCAGCGTCGGTGGAGCAAGCGCTCGGCCTGGTGGCGGCCGACAGCCCGCCATTCTCGCTGGGCGACGTTCACCTGATCGCCACGACGGTCGCTGCCTGGGTCGCGCTCGCCATCGCCCGAGCGGTTGGGTTTTGAAAGACCCCTGACCAAGCGCCCCCTCCCCGAGGCGGAAGGGGGCCGGTACCCCACCCCGCAGCCAGATGTGCGCTCACTGAGCGCGCTCGTCCCAGGGCGGTGAGCGCTGGCCATCGCGAAGGAGCACGACGACCGCCACGGCGTGCTGGTGGGCGTGGGACAGGCTCAGCGCGAGCTCGCGCACACCCTGGCGGCGGGCGACCTCGGCAGCCCTTCCGCGCAGCCGGATGCGTGGTCCGCTGTCGGGCGGACGGACGACCTCGATCTCGTGAAGGGCCGGCTCGCGCGAGCCGAGCGCCTTGATCGTTGCCTCCTTGGCGGCGAAGCGAGCGGCCAAGGACTCGGCTCGGCCTGCGCAGTCAGCCCACTCGCGCTCGGTATAGACGCGAGCCCGAAAGCGGTCGCCGTAGCGCCGAGCGAGTTTGCCGACACGCGCGATCTCCACGATGTCGACGCCTGTCTCTAGCACCCTCTCCTCGCCGCTGTCCCGAGCGGCGCCATTATATCAAGCGGTCCGTACGGCCGGTTGGAGGCAGAGCCAACCCGGACGGATAATGAGCGCGATCGTCTCACCCAGAGACGCAGAGGGCGTCCCCGTCTGTCATCCTGAGCGAAGCGAACGATCTCGGTGGCGTAGGCGATCCTTCGCTTCGCTCAGGATGACGAGAGGGAGCGCCTCTGGAGTGCATTCCACCGCCTTGGGGGGAGCTTGGCGAACGTGTTCGGGCGGCTCGAGCGGATCCTCGAGGATGCCGTCGAGGGCACGTCCCGTCGACTGTTCAGGACCCGGCTCCAGCCGGTCCAACTCGCCAAGGCTGCTAGTCGCGCGATGCAAGAGCAGCAAGTGGTCGGCCCGGACGGTCCCGAGGTACCTAACAAGTACCTGATCTCACTGCACCCCTCGGACTTCGCTCAGTTCGCTTCGTATCAGCGCAGTCTCGAGGTCAGAATCGAGCGCTACCTCGATCAGTTCGCGGCCGATCGTGGGCTGCGTCCAGTGGCCAGCTGGCGAGTCGAGATTCAGATGGACGAGACCGTCAGGCCGCGCGGGGTTGGCGTCGAAGCCCACATGGCCGACGTCGAGGACGCGCCGCCCGAGCGGACTCGAGTCGCCGAGGTGCCGATGGCGGGCACGGCCCCGATGCCCCGGGTCGCCGCGTCGACCGGGCGGGCCGTCGGAGCGCGTCTGGAAGCGGAGGACGGTCGCCAGTTCGGCCTCACTCGCGAGACCACCTCGCTTGGTCGGGCACTCGACAACGACGTGGTCATCTCGGACTCGCGGGTCTCCCGCTATCACGCCCAGATCCAACGGACCGGCTCCGTTTATCTCGTTCGCGACCTCGGCAGCACGAATGGCACGGCGGTTGCTGGAAAGCGCGTTGCCGAGCGCCGCCTTGGAGATGGCGACGAGTTCTCGCTTGGCGGCTTCAGGATCGTGGTACGGCTCGTCGACAGGTGAGCGGGCGGGGGCGGAGGTGGACACGGCATGCCGTGTCCGTGCGGTGTGTCGGGGGAGCGCGAGGACGACGATTCTCCAACTTACCACCGAGCTGACCATCCTGGCGCTCAGAGTTCTCTTCCTGGCGATCCTGTACCTGTTCCTGCTCGCGGTCGTGGTGGCCGTCCGGCGGGACGTATCGGCGCGCGCGGCGGAGGATGGGCGCGGCGCTCGCCTGGGTCGGCTGGTGGTGCTCGACCCGGGCCAGACCGACCTCGAGCAAGGCGACCCACTTGAGCTGGCGTCGGTAACGCGGCTGGGCCGCTCGGGCCAGAACACCATCGTGCTCGATGACTCGTTCGTGTCTGCCGAGCACGCCGTGATCGTCTACCGCGACGGGGGCTGGTGGCTGACTGACCAGGGTAGTATGAACGGGACACTGGTGAACGAGAGCCCTGTCCGCGGTGAGGTTGCCCTGGCCGCCGGCGACGTCATCGGGATTGGGAGCATCCGTCTGAGGGTGACGCGGTGAGTCGACCTGTGGCGCGCACCTGGCGCGGGATCGAGCTGGGCCTGCTCCTCTTCCCAGCCGCTCTCCTTCTGGTCGGGCTTGCCCTCCTGATCCTCGCTCAGGGCCGCGAGCTGGCGCCGCGCAACCTTGGCGCGGGCTTCACCTTCGCCGCCTGTCTCGTGGCCACGCACGTCTGGTTGACTCGCGCCTATCCACACGCCGACCAGCTCCTCTTCCCGATCGCGGCCACGCTGTGCGCGCTGGGCCAGGTCATGGTGACCCGGCTGGTGCCCACCCTCGGCCTACGCCAGAGCCTGTGGGTCGGGTTGGGGTTTGCCGTCATGGTCGCCACGCTGACGCTGCTGCCCGGGGTGTCGTGGCTGAGGCGCTACCGCTACCTGTGCGCGGCGGCGGGCCTGCTGCTGGTCATCTCGACGTTCGCGCTCGGGATCGACCCGAACGGCAGCGGCGCGCGCCTCTGGCTAGGGTTTGGCGGAGTATTCTTCCAGCCATCTGAGATCTTGAAGGTCTTGCTCGTGATTTTCTTCGCCTCCTATCTGGACGACTATCGTGAGCTGCTGACCTACGGCGGCCCACGCTTCGGGCCGATCACCTTGCCGCCAATCCCCTATCTGACGCCGCTGTTCCTGATGCTGCTGTTGTCGCTGCTCGTGCTGACGCTGCAGCGTGACCTCGGGGCGGCGCTGCTCTTCTACAGCATTTTCCTGGCGATGCTCTACGTCGCAAGCGGGAGGTCGAGCTACGTGGTGCTCGGGCTGGCTTTGTTCGTCGTCGGTGCGGCCCTAACGTATCGGGCCTTCAGCCATGTCCAGCTCCGAGTCGACATCTGGCTTGACCCCTGGTCGAAGGCGGAGTCGTCTGGGTACCAGCTCGTCCAGGGTCTCACTGCTCTCGCGGCCGGCGGCCTGTTCGGCTCAGGACTGACCTTCGGCTACCCGGAGTACGTACCGGCCGTCCACACCGACTTCATTATCGCTGCGATCGGCGAAGAGCTCGGCCTGGCGGGCTCGCTCGCGGTGGTTGCGCTCTATCTGCTGCTGGTGTATCGGGGTTTCAAGATCGCGCTCGAGTGTCGGGACTCGTTCGGCGCCTTGCTGGCGGCGGGGCTGACGACCGTCGTCGGAGTGCAGTCACTGGTGATCCTCGGGGGTGCGCTCGACCTGATGCCGCTGACCGGTGTAACGCTGCCTCTGCTGAGCTACGGCGGCAGCTCGATCCTGGCTAACTTCCTGATCCTCGGGCTATTGCTGGCGGTTTCGGCCGAGACGAGGAGGCCCTGAGAGTGCGAACGGCGATCGGTCGGCTACACCTGGCACTGACGCTCGGATTCGCGATCGTCGGACTGACGCTCGGCTACTGGCAGTTCTTCCGGCGGGCCGAGCTGGTCAGCCGATCGACCAACCCTCGCGTCGAAGAGGAGGCTCGCCAGGTTCTCCGCGGTCGGATTCTGGATCGGAACGGCGAGGTCCTCGCGCAGACCACAGAGACTCCGTCCGGGCCGGCGCGGTCCTATCCGCGTCCAGGCACGACCCATGTGACCGGGTATTTCAGCCCCCGCTACGGCGAGACGAACGTCGAGGCGCGCTATGACGACTACCTCCGAGGCGCTCGCTCAGCCAACCCACTGGAGGCGCTGTGGAGCTCGCTGCTCCATCGCCGAACCGTCGGGTCGGAGGTGATCCTGACGATCGACGCACGGCTTCAGCAGATGGCGCAGGAGGCGCTGGGAAGCTGGCCGGGCGCCGTCGTGGCACTCGATCCCAAGACCGGCGCCATACTGGCTCTAGCCAGTTCGCCGACTTTTGACCCAAATCGGCTCGACGAGTCGTGGTCGACCCTCACGCACGACCCGAGCCAGCCGTTGTTCAACCGTGCGAGCCAGTCGGCCTACACGCCCGGCTCGATCTTCAAGCTGGTCACAGCCGCGGCGGCGATCGACCTTGGGCTGGTCAATCTGGACGCCAAGTACCGCTGCACAACCCAGATGGACCTGGCCGGCTTGAAGGTTGATTGCCGCAACCATGCCCAGCTAGCCGAAATCAACTTCCGGGAGGCGTTCGCCTGGTCGTGCAACCGGACGTTCGCGTTGACTGGGCTGGAGCTAGGCGCCGGGCCGCTGGTCCTGGGCGACGATCTCAAGCGTCCATTGGGCTGGGAAGCGAATGGGATTCAGCCGAGCGTCGAGCGATTGCAGGAGTACGCGGCCAGATTTGGATTTGGGAAGGAGATCCCCTTCGAGCTTCCTGTAGCGGTCAGCCGCCTCAAAGGCGACGGTGACTGGTACCCTTCGCTGCTTGGCCAGACGGGCTTTGGGCAGGGCGAGATCCAATCCACGCCGCTGGTGATGGCGCTGGCGGCCGCCACCATCGCCAACGGCGGCGTGATGCCCGCGCCCTACCTGGGGGATGAGGCTCGCGCGCCTGGCGGCGCCGTTTCACAGCTGAACCGGCCCGGCGGCTCGCTCGGACGGGTGGTGAAGCCGGACACAGCGGCCGCCCTCAATCAGATGATGCAGTTGAGCGTGGAGGCGGCCTATGCGCAGCCGGCGAAAATACCGGGCGTCAAGGTTGCCGGCAAGACCGGCACCGCCGAGGCTGGGCCCGGGGGAGCGACTCCCCACTCCTGGTTCGTTGGCTACGCGCCAGCCGACAATCCGAGGGTGGCTGTGGCGGTGATCTTCGAGCATCGCGGCTCGGGCACTCAGTTCGCCACGCCAGCGGGCCAGCGCGTGATGAAGGCGGCGCTCGACCTCTACAAACGATAGGGGATACAGGATAGGGGATACAGGATAGGGATCGGGGATAGGCATGGCGAGGGACAAGGGATGGCCAGGGACGAGCGCTGGCTGGAGGAGGGATCGATGCTTGGTGAGTTTGGCAGAGACGTTGTGAGGGTAAGCGGCAGCGGCCTGGCTGCGTTGCGGGCGCGGCCGGCGGTTGTGGTGTTGATACTGGCGGTGGGCGGCGGGAGCGCGGCTGGGCTCTGGCTGGCCGGCAGGTTTCCACCACGCAGAAGCGGTCGTCGGGATCTCGGGCCGATCCTCGACCGTGTGGACGGCGCCGGCCGAGTCGGCAAGCAGGCCAGGGCCGGCATCGCGCTGTTCCCGATCGCCTTCCGCCTGGCGTCGAATCCGATCGTCCAGCATCTTGTCCGCCGGGCGATCAGCCGCCAGATCAACCGACGGCTCGGGCGGACCTGACCCCCCGACCCCTTCTCTGAAGGGAAGGGGGAGCTTGTGGACGCGGGGCTGCGTGCTACCATGGGACACGCTCGCTTCCTGTGAGGCCCCGTGATCGATCTGCCCCTTGTATCGCTTGACCTCGAGCTGCTGGACAAGGGGAATAGCTCCGAGATCATCGAGGTCGGTGCGGTTAAGTTTCGGGGCGATCAGACGCTCGACACGTTCAGCTCGCTCGTGCGTCCTGCTGGCAAGCTTTCGCACCGAATCGGCGAGTTGACCGGGCTCACCGCTGACGAACTGGCGACCGCGGACTCCCTCGAGCAGATCCTGCCACGACTCTCGAGCTTCATCGGCGGATGTCCGCTTGTCGGCCAATCGATCTGCCTCGACGTCGAGCACCTGCGGCGGGCTGGCCTGAGCGTCGGCAACCCGCAACTGGACACCTTTGAGTTGGCGATGCTCCTCCGCCCCGGCCTGAGCGCCTACGACTTGCAGTCGATCGCGAGCGATCTGGCTCTGCCGTCCACTCGTCGTCACCGAGCGCTGCCAGACGCGCTGTTGGCGCGCGACGTGTTCCTGGCGCTCGCCCGGCTCGCCGCCAAGCTGGACGCGGACGTCCTCGCGAAGATCACGCGTCTGGCCGCCCCGCTCGACTGGCCGCTCAAACTCGTCTTCGCGGAGGCCCATCGGGCCCGACTTGATCGGCAGTCCAGCTCGGGCTCGGCGGGGGACGAGCTGGGCGGCCTGCCCGGTCCGCTGGCCGCGATAGGTCGGCCGGTCCAACGCGATCCACTCATTCCGAACGAGCGATTCTCGGCGCTGGACGTCGAGTCGTTGAGCGCCTCGCTTCGGGCTGGCGGGCCAATCGCCCAGGCGATCGTCGGGTTCGAAGAGCGACCCGAGCAGCTCCAGATGCTGGCCGCGGTTGCCGAGGCGTTCAATAACACAGAGACACTGCTCGTCGAGGCCGGGACCGGGACCGGGAAATCGCTGGCCTACCTGCTGCCGGCTGCCCACTTGGCGGTGGCCAATAACCGCCGAGTGGTCATCTCGACCAACACGATCAACTTGCAAGACCAGCTCTGCGAGAAGGACCTGCCGGACTTGATCAGGGCGACCGGCCTGCCGGCCCGCGTGGCGGTGGTGAAGGGCCGCAACAATTACCTCTGCTTACGGCGCTGGCTGACGCTCCTGGGCGCCGACGCGCCCACGCCGACCGAGCGGATGGTGCTGATCAAGACCCTGCTCTGGCTGCCGCGGACGACGACGGGAGACCGTGCCGAGCTGAAACTGGGGCCCGGCGAGGAGGAGGTCTGGGGCAAACTCGCCGCCGTCGCCGAAGCGTGCTCACCGCTCCGCTGCACCTTTCATCGCCAGGGGTTGTGTTTCGTCGCCCGCGCGCGGCGGGCGGCCGAGAACGCTCATCTGGTGATCGTCAACCACTCCCTGCTCCTCTCCGACCTGATGACCGGCAATCAGGTCTTACCCGAGTACGTCTATCTGGTCATCGACGAGGCCCACCACCTGGAGGATGAGGCGACCACGCAGCTCAGCTACCGGGTCACGGAGCGTGAGGCGTTGCGGCGTCTGAATGAGCTGGCCGAGATCTCTGGCGGGCGCCTGGTGGGCCTGATCGCCGAAGGGGCGGGCGCGCTCCGAAGAATGGCGGTGGACGACCTGGCCAGGCGCACAGCGGCTGAGCTTGCCACGCGGGGTGGCGGCGAGGTCCGAGTCGTACGCGAGGGACTGAGTGATCTTTTCAAGCTGCTCGGCGAGTTCCTGCACGCGCGCGCCGAGCGGGGCGACGCAGGCCAGCTCACCGTTCGGATCACGCGTGGTGCGCGGGCCCAGCCCGACTGGTCGGAGATCGACGTCCTCTGGGCCGAGGTAGGCAAGCGGGTGCTCGCCCTCCAGCGCACACTGGCGGACCTGCTCCAGAGGCTCGAGGAGAGCGCCCGCCAGGATGAGCGGGTCGATGCGATCGGCGGCGAGCTGGCCGCCCAGGCGACGTTTTGGGACGGCCTACGGATCCAGCTTCAGCGGGTGATCGCGGAGGCGGACGCCAGCCTCATCGCCTGGCTGAGCCTTGGGCAGACGGGCGAGCTCGGCGTGAACGTGGCCCCACTCAACGTCGGCGACGTCCTGCGCGATCAGCTGATCGACCCGAAGCAAGCGGTCGTCATGACCTCCGCGACGCTGACCACTGAGGGCAGCTTTCGCTACATTCGAGAGCGGCTGGGGGTGCTCGATGGGCTCGAGCTGACCGTCGGTTCGCCGTTCGACTACGCCACCTCGACGTTGGTCTACATTCCATCCGACGGGCCTGAGCCTGGCCACCCTGGTTACCAGAAGTCGGTCGAGCGGACGATCCTCGACGTCACCAGCGAGCTTGGCGGGCGCACGCTGGTGCTGTTCACGTCGCACAACCAGCTGCGGACCACGTACCAGGCGCTGCGTGAGGCGCTCGACGCCCGCAAGGTGATCCTACTCGGCCAGAGGATGGACGGCACCTCGCGGGCTCGATTGCTCGAGACCTTCAAGAGTGGGCCAGCGTCGGTGCTGATGGGGACAAATAGCTTCTGGGAGGGCATCGACGTCGTCGGCGAAGCGCTGAGCTGCTTGATCATGGCGCGGCTGCCGTTTGCGCTGCCGACCGACCCCATCTTCGAGGCTCGCAGCGAGCAGTTCGAGGACCCGTTCACCCAGTACGCACTGCCCCAGGCGGTGCTTCGTTTCCGCCAGGGCTTCGGGCGCCTGATTCGCAGCCAGAGCGACCGGGGCGTCATGGTCGTGCTCGACGGCCGACTGCGCAGCCGGTCGTACCGCTGGGCGTTCCTGCGCTCGCTACCAGCCTGCGAGGTTCGCGTCGGCCCGGCGGCCGAGGCCGGCTGCGCCGCGCGGGAGTGGATCGACGGAGTCGCGAGTCAGGAGTCGCGCGTCGCGACCGTTCCGTAGTAGCGCGAGGGGCTCGTCCCCCGCCGTCTGAAGCGGGGGACAAGCCCCCGCGCTACGTTTCCTGGGTCGACAGGCGGTGGTGGATGACCGGCCGAGGCTGGGGTGGCTCGTCGGCGACGGTGAAGGCCGCTTCGACCAGCGGCTGGGAGGCAGCCAGGCGCTCGGAGTTGTTGGCGTGAATGATGGCGACTGTCTCGCCGGCGGTGACGGCTGAGCCGACGGGCGTGAGGATTTGCACGCCAACGGCGTGGTCGATCGGATCGCCCTTGCGTTCGCGGCCCGCGCCGAGACGGTTGGCCGCTCGAGCGACGCACAGCGCGTCGAGGGCCGCGACGTAGCCGCTACGACCCGCCGTGACGGGCTGCTTGATCGAGGCTGTGTCGAGCAGGTCGGGGCGGTCAAGAGGCGTCGGGTCGCCGCCCTGAGCGACCACCAGCTCGACGAGCTTTCGGAATGCGGAGCCGTCGCGCAGCGCGGCCAGGACGCGCTCGCGAGCGCTCGAACGGTCTGGTGTGGCGGCAGCCAAGACTAGCATCTCGGCCGCAATCTCGATTGCCAGGTCCGCCAGGCGATCGTCGGCGTCGGCACCCGACAGCGCTCTGGTCGCCTCCTGGACCTCCAGCGCGTTACCCACCATCGTGCCCAGTGGCTGGTCCATGTCGGTCACGAACGCCGTTACGGACCGGTTCGCCGACCGTCCGATCTGGATCATCGTCTCCGCCAGGTCGCATGCGTCGGCCTCGGTGGGCATGAACGCCCCGCGACCGCACTTGACATCCAGGACGATGACCGGCGCGCCGCCGGCCAGCTTTTTGCTCATCACGCTGCTGGCAATGAGCGGGATGCTGGCGACCGTGGCGGTCACGTCGCGCAGCGCGTACAGTTTGCCGTCAGCCGGCGCCAGGTCCGGCGACTGGCCGGCGATGACCGCACCCACACCCCGCAGCTGCTCGAGAAACTGGTCGGCCGATAGATCGACCCGAAAGCCATCCAGCGCCTCCAGCTTGTCGAGCGTGCCGCCGCTGAACCCAAGTCCACGTCCCGACATCTTGCCGACCGGTACGCCGCACGCCGCCACAAGCGGGACGGCTACCAGCGAGGTCTTGTCGCCCACTCCGCCGGTGCTGTGCTTGTCGACCACCGTCCTGCCGACTGGCGAGAGGTCGAGCTGCCGACCGGACTCGGACATGATCATCGTCAGATCGGCCAGCTCGTCCGGCTCCATCCCGCGCCAACAGACCGCCATCAGCCACGCCGCTATCTGGTAGTCGGGTATGTCGCCCCGGAGGTGGCCGTGAATGAGCTCTTCGAGCTCGGGCCGCGTTAGGCGGCCGCCTCGACGCTTCTTGTCGATCAGCTCGGCGATGGCCATCGCTCGAAGGCTGCCCCGCTCTCGAGCCGCTCGGGCACCCGCTCGCCGGGCCACCACCACTCGCGGCCCTGCTGACGGTACAGGCGCGGCACCCGCGGCCCGACCCGACATAGCGCTTCGTGGACGATCGTATCCGACCAGGCGGCGAACTCGTCGAGCCCGATCGGTTCGCCCTCGGACTCGCCGAAGAGAGTCACCTCGTCGCCCAGCTCGACGCGCCCCATCCTCGTTACGTCGACCACACACTGGTCCATCGACACGCGCCCGACGATCGGCGCGCGGGCTCCCCTCAGGAGCGCGCTCGCGAGGTTGGAATGGGCCCGCGGCACGCCATCGGCGTAACCGGCCGGCACCAGCGCGACCCGCATCGGCCGCTCGGCGAAGAAGGTGCGTCCGTAGCCGATCGAGCTGCCAGGCGACAGGTTGTACAGACGCAGAACGGTCGCTCGAAGCGCGGCGGCGGGCTTCAACTCCACGGCTCGCGGGACCGAGGCCGAAGGATAGTGGCCCGACAGTGTGATGCCCACTCGGACCATGTCCAGGCGCGCCGAGGGCTCAGCGAGCGCGGCGGCGCTGTTGGCGGCGTGGACCAGCGGCGGCCTGATGCCCTCGGACCCGAGCGCATCGAGCGCCGCTCGGAACCGCGCGAGCTGCTGGCGCCTGAACGTCGGATCAGGCTCGTCAGCTGTCGCGAAGTGCGTATATACGCCTTCCAAATGCAAAGTGGGCAGGTTCTCCACCAGGCGGGCCAGATTGAGCGCCTCGGTCGGCGAAGCGCCAAACCTGGTCAGGCCGCTGTCCATCTTCACATGGACGGAAACTACCTCGCCGGCCCGCCCGGCTGCTCGACCCACTGCCAGCGCGTCCTCGACCTGCACGATGGTGGGCGTAAGGCGGTGGCGGACGATCTCCTCGGATTCGGACTGTACGAACCCCGCCGCGAGCAGGATCGGCGCGGTCAGGCCGGCCCGCCGCAAGGCGACGCCCTCCTCGACGCGGGCGACGGCTAACCGATCCGCGCCTGCCTCCAGAGCCGCTCGGGATATCGCCGGGCCCCCAAGACCGTACGCCTCGGCCTTGACCACGGCGCACAACTGGGTCGTGGGGCCGACCAGTTGGCGCAGGGCACGGACGTTGGCTGCTACGGCATCCAGGTCCACCTCGAGCCAGCAGGGCCGCTGTCCGGATCGGACGGCCTGATATCCGCTATGTTGGTCGCTGTCCACGTTGGTCCTTGTTCGCTGCGCTCAGCTGACCCTGTCCTTCATCGCCGGGCGGGGGCTCGCTCCTGGGCCGCTGCGCTCCCTCACCCGACCCGTTCCCAGCTGCCCTCACCCCGACCCCGCGAAGCGCACTTGTTCTCTCCCAAGGGAGAGGGGGAGTAGGCGGGCGGCAGTATACCAGCGACCTGGTTCGGTTGCTATACCCCAAGGGGGGTCGATACAATTCTTGGCTGACGCGGCGCCTGCAAATTGCGCGCCGGTCGCAATGCTCGGAATGCGCCCTTCTCGTTTGGGAGGGGCCGTTTGCTAGCAGGGCTCAGAGGGAGCGAATGGTCGCTCGGCAGAAGGAGTTCGTCGAGGAGCTACCGGCCCGAACCGAGGAGGGCTGGTACACCGCGGTGATCGGCAAGGCGGAGTTGGCTGACTATTCGCCGGTCCGTGGCTGCATGGTCATTCGGCCATACGGGTTCGCGCTCTGGGAGAAAATGCAGGCCAGCCTCGATGCGAGGTTCAAGGCGACCGGACATCGAAACGCTTACTTCCCGATCTTCGTGCCGGAGAGCCTCTTGCTGCGCGAGGCCGAGCACGTCGAGGGCTTCTCGCCCCAGGTGGCGTGGGTGACGGAGGCGGGCGGTGAGAAGCTCGAAGAGCGACTCGCTATCCGTCCGACCTCGGAGGCGATCATTGGCACGATGTACGGCAAGTGGGTCCAGTCCTGGCGAGACCTGCCGATCCTCGTCAACCAGTGGTGCAACGTCGTCCGCTGGGAGAAACGCACGATCCCTTTTTTGCGGACTACCGAGTTCCTCTGGCAGGAGGGACACACCGCTCACCGCACGACCGAAGAGGCGCAAGAAGAGACGATGCGGATGCTGGAGGTCTATCGCGACTTCGTCGAGACAGACCTGGCGATCCCCGTTGTCTCGGGACGTAAGTCGGAGTCCGAGAAGTTCCCCGGCGCGGACGCTACTTACGCCATCGAGGGCCTGATGCCCGACGGCCGCGCGCTCCAGTGCGGCACGTCGCACAACCTTGGCCAGAACTTCGCAAGAGCGTTCGACATCAGCTTCCAGGACATGGACGGGGAGCGGCGGTACGCGTGGACGACAAGCTGGGGGCTGAGCACGCGAACGGTCGGCGCGGTCATCATGGTCCACGGTGACGACGGCGGACTGATCTTGCCGCCGCGCGTGGCTCCGATTCAGGTCGTGATCCTCCCAATCTGGGGCCGCAAGGATGCCGACCGGGCCGCCATTCGTGACGCGACTGTTCGCCTGCAGCGTGAGCTGGCGGCGGCGAACTACCGCGTCGAGGTGGACTCGTCTGAAGAGAAGCAGATCGGCTGGAAGCACAATGAGTGGACCTTGCGTGGAGTGCCGATCCGCCTCGAGCTGGGGCCCCGTGACGTGGCCCAGGAGCAGGTGGTACTGGTGCGCCGAGACGATCCAAACCCGGGCCGACCCGAGAAGCGCTCGGTCGGTTGGGGGCAGATTGCCCAGGACTTGGGTGAGACGCTTGACGCGATCCAGGCCAACCTTTTCGACAGGGCTGCGCGGCTGCGAGACGCTCAGACCCGCTCGGCCGACTCACTCGAAGCATTCGCGGCAGTCGTGGACAGCTCGAGAGGCTTCATCTGGGCCCACTGGTGTGGCTCGGATGCCTGCGAGGCCACAATCAAGGACCGCACCGGCGCCACCATCCGCTGCCTGCCCCTGGAGCCGAAAGGGAAGCGGGGAGCGTGCATCGTCGACGGGCGCCGGAGCGAGTCGCGAGCCCTCTTCGCGCGCGCGTACTAGAGCGATAAGGATGATCACAGACGAGCTTCTCGATCGGATGCTCAAGTCGCTTGGCAGCGGCCAGACGCTCGCGGCCGACGACCTGAGCGCGTTGTCGAATCTCGGGCCGACCGAGCTCGGCGTGTTCCGCCCCGTTTGGGACGGCCTTTCGACGATCGACCGTCGTCGCCTGCTCGCTCAGCTTCACTCATGTGAACGCGAGAACCTGCGGTGCGACTTCAATGCCATCTACCACATCGCGCTGGACGACCTCGACGCGGAGGTTCGCCGCCAGGCGCTCGACTCCATCCTCGAGGATGAGAGCGACTGGCTGCTCGGCAAGCTGCTTGTGATGGCCAGCGGGGATCCGGACGCCAACGTTCGCGAGGCTGCCGCCCGGCAGTTGGCGCCGTTCGCTTTGAAAGCCGAGCTCGGCGAGCTGCCAGGCGAGCGCGTCGAGATGATCGAGCGGACCCTGCTGGCCGTGGTCGACTGCCCCGGCGAGGCGATTGGCCCGCGCCGGGCGGCGCTGGCCTCAGTCGGCTACCTGGGCAACGAGCGGGTCGCGGCCGTTATCCGTCGCCAGCTGGATGACCCGGAGCTGCACCAGAGCGCGGTCCGCGCGATGGGCCGAGCCGCCGACGAGATGTGGCTCGACGCGCTGGGTGGCGAGGCTAGAAGCAAGGACCCCTCTCTGCGTGAGGAAGCCGCGCGGGCATTTGGCGAGATGGCCGACCGGGGGGCCGTGAGCCTGGTAGTGGATATGATCGACGATCCTGTCCTCGAGGTCCGCCTAGCGGCTATCGCCGCGCTTGGCCAGATCGGGGGCGAGAAAGCCCGCGAGGCGCTGATCTACGCGCTGGAGGACAAGCGGGCCGTCATCCGCGAGGCAGCCGAGGCCGCCCTCGTCGAGTTAGACTTCGAGGACGACCCGCTCGGAATGTAGTCGAGAGTTGAAACGGTACCGCGAGCGTGAGCGAGCGGCCGCTCCCTCACGGTCGCGGTACTTTTTGGAACTACGTCCTGGCGCCGTTTCCGCCGCTCGCGAGGGTGACCTCAGGCGTCGCGGTCAACTCGCCGGTCTTGCCGATCTCGGCCTGGCCGGTGAGCCGCTTGGAGCCGCGCTCGATCTCGTCCCAGTAGTGGCACGAGACCCAGTGGCCCGGCTTGACCTCCGTCAGCGCTGGCTCGTCAACCTTGCAGTTGTCCTCGGCATACGGGCAGCGTGGGTTGAAGCGACATCCGCTCGGCGGGTTGACCGGGCTCGGGACGTCGCCGACCAGAATGATGCGAGTCCGCTTCCGCTCCAGGATCGGGTCTGGAACCGGGATCGCCGACAGCAGGGCGCGCGTGTAAGGGTGGAGTGGGTCCTCGAAGATCGAAGTGCGGTCCGTCAGCTCGACGATCTTGCCGACGTACATCACCGCCACGCGATCGCTGATGTGGCGAACCACGGCTAGGTCGTGGGCGATGAACAGATAGGTCAGGCCGAGCTTCTCCTGGAGCTCTTCGAGCAGGTTGATGATCTGGGCCTGGATCGAGACGTCGAGGGCGCTGATCGGCTCGTCGCAGACGATGAACTTCGGCTCCACGGCCAGGGCGCGGGCGATACCGATGCGCTGGCGCTGGCCGCCGCTGAACTCGTGCGGGTAGCGGTTGGCGAAGTACGGGTTGAGACCGACGATACGCAGCAGCTCCTGGACGCGCTCTTGCTTGGCCTTGCCCTTGGCCAGATTGTGGATCTCGAGCGGCTCGCCGATGATGCTGCCCACCGTCATGCGGGGGTTGAGCGAGGCGTAGGGGTCCTGGAAGATCATCTGCATCTCGCGCCGCATCCGGCGCATCTCGCCGCCCTTGAGCAGGGTCAGGCTGCGTTCGTTGAAGATGACCTTCCCGTCTGTCGGCTTGTAGAGCTGCAGGATGGCCCGCCCGGTCGTGGACTTGCCGCAGCCCGACTCGCCCACCAGGCCAAGCGTCTCGCCGCGCTGGATGCCAAACGAGATGTCGTCGACGGCGTGCACCCAGCCGACTCGGCGCTGCAAGATAATTCCCTGGGTGATCGGGAAATACATCTTGAGGTGCTCGACGCTGAGGAGGGTGTTGACTCCTCCGCTCATGCTGCGGGCGGCGTCCGCCGTTGCTTCGGTGGCCATCAGCCCTTTCCTCCGGTAACGTCAACCCAGCAGGCGATCGTGTGGCCGGGTCGGACTGGTTCCAGGGTTGGGTTCTCCTCCACGCAGCGGTCGACTTTGTACGTGCAGCGTGGCACGAACGGACAGCCGGCCGGCGCGTCGATCAGGTCGGGAGGCAAACCCTCGATGGGGATCAGCTTCTCCTTGCGGGGCTCGTCGATGCGCGGGATCGATCGAAGCAGGCCCAAGGTGTACGGCATCCGCGGGTTGGAGAACAGCTCCTCGGCGGGCGCCGCCTCGACGATGTGGCCCGCGTACATGACGCTGATCTTGTCGGCCACGCCGGCTACCACGCCAAGGTCGTGGGTGATCAGGATCACGGCCATGCCCAGCTCTTGCCGCAAGCGCTTGATCAGCTCCAGGATCTGGGCCTGGATCGTGACGTCGAGCGCGGTTGTCGGCTCGTCCGCGATCAGCAGTTTCGGATCGCACGACAGGGCCATCGCGATCATCACCCGTTGGCGCATGCCGCCGGAGAGCTGGTGCGGGTACTCGTCGAGCCTTCGGCTAGGCTCCGGCATCTCGACTAACCGGAGCATCTCGATCACCCGCTCGCGGGTTTGGCGGCGCGAGGTCTTCTGGTGGAGTCGAATCGCTTCGCCGATCTGGTCGCCGATCGTGAACACCGGGTTCAGCGACGTCATCGGTTCCTGAAAGATCATAGCGATCTCGTTCCCGCGAACGTGCCGCATCTCGGCTT
>DASPXK010000342.1:0-25431 GCA_035637315.1 Chloroflexota bacterium | reverse complement strand
CCTGGCGTCTACTGCCACACTGCCTCCACCCGCATCGGGCTAGCTGTAGCGGACTCGAGGATCGACGACCCCGTAGCCGATATCCGCTAGGAGCATCCCCAGGATCGTGAGCCCTGAGCCCAGCATCAGCATCGCCAGCAGGAGCGGGTAGTCGCGGCTGGAGGCGGCCTCGAAGAACAGCTTGCCCATCCCCGGCCAGTTGAAAATCTGCTCGGTGATGACCGCGCCCGAGAGGACCGCGGGCAGCAGATAGCCGAGCAGCGTCACGATCGGGATCAGCGCGTTGCGCAGCACGTGGGCACGGTCCACGGTGCGGTCGGGAAGACCTTTGGCCCGCGCGGTGCGAACGAAATCCTGGCTGAGCACCTCCAGCACTTCCGAGCGGACAAAGCGAGTGAACGTGATCAAGCCGCCCAGTCCGAGCAGGACCGCGGGCACGAGGATGTGCCGAAACCAGTCCCACGGCCCCTCGGTACCCTGGCCGTTGGGGAACCAGCCGATCAGGCTGTTCAGCAGGACGATGATGCTCAGCCCTAGCCACCAGGTCGGAACGGCGCTGCCGAGCACGGTCAGGAAGCGGACCACGTCGTCGCCGAGCCGGGCGTGATGGCGGGCCGCGTACACCCCGAGCGGAACGCCAAGCAGGCCAACCGCGTAGCTAAACAGCCCGAGCTGAAAGGTGGGCCAGAGCCGGTCTCCAATTACCTCGACGACCGGAAGCTGGTAGCCGTACGAGCGCCCGAAGTCGAGGACGAGCGCGTTCTGGAGCCACTTGAGGTACTGAATGGCCAGCGGATCGTTGAGGCCGAATCGCTCGCGCTGGCGTTGGAGCTGCTCCTGGGTCACCCGTGGGTTGTTGAGCAGCGCCAGCTCCGGTCCGCCCGGGGCCGCTCGGACCAGGAAGAAGCTCGCCGTCATGACCGCGAATAGCAGCAGCGCCGACTGTATGAGTCGTCGGACGACGAACCGCCCCATGTCCGTCCCGCCGCCTTACTGGGCTAGCGACCAGCGGGTGAGGGCGTCATTGGCGTCGAGGGCATCGAGCTTGTTCGGCTGCACGCCGAGCACGCGCTTGGACATCGGCGTGAACGACGTCGCCGAGTACAGGTTGAAGGCGGGCAGCTCGTCGTTCACCACTCTCTGAAGCTCGTTGTAGATCGCCTTGCGCTTGTTCTCGTCCAGCTCAACGGCTCCCTGATCGATGAGCTGATCGACCTTCTCGCTCTGGAACCCCGTGACGTTCTGAGTTCCGTCGCTGAGGAGCTGCGACTTTGACGACAGATCTGGATCGATGCTGCCACCGCCGTAGGAACCCAGCGAGATGTCGAAGTTCTTCTTCTTCGCCTCCTCGAAGTACGCGTTCGCGTCGAGCCCCTTGACCTCGATGTCGATGCCGAGCTGCCTGTACTGCTGCTGGAGGTACGTGGCGATCTTGGCGCGCGGGTTGCTGGTCACGGGATACAGGACCTGCAGCCTGACCGGCTGGCCGTTCGGGGCGAGCAGCCGCCCACTCTCGAGCTTGTAGCCGGCGTCCTGGAGCAACTGCTTCGACTTGTTCAGGTCGAAGTCGTACTTCTCGACATTCGGGTTGTACCACTTGGTGTTGCTGGGGTTGAGGAAGGTGTACTGGGGTTGGCCCAGGTTGTTCTCGGCGACCTGGATCAGGTCCTGGCGGCTGACGGCTCGCGAGAGTGCCTCGCGGACGCGCTTGTCCTTGAGCAAGTCGCGCTGAAGATTGAACTCGAGGACGCGGTACAGGCCGTTGGCCGGCGTCCACTCGTACATGTTGAGGTTTGGGTTCTGCTTGGCCTCAGTGTACTGGGAGGGGGGGATGTTCCGCGCCCACTGGGACTGATTGCTCTTGACCAGCTCGTAGGCGACGGTCGGCTGCTGGCCCGGTCGCATGATGATCTGCTCGAAGTTAGATTGGCCCTTGAACCAGTTCGGGTTGCGCACGAAGGTTGCGCTCTCGGCCGCGTTCCAATCCTTGATCATGTACGGCCCGTTGACGACCGTCGGCCTGAGGATCTCCGGGTTCGCAGCGGGGTCATTCCAGGGCTTGCCCTGCCAGACATGCTTGGGGACCGGGCCGATGCTCGCGGCGGCACTGATCGCGACGTCCCGAGCCAGCGTCTCCTTGAGCTTGACGACGATCGTCTTGGAGTCGGTCGCGGTGAAAGAGTCGATCCGTTTGAGGTCGTCGAGTCCGACGAAGTCATTCTCTTCCTTGCTCGCGTTCTGCCAGGCGAAGACGAAATCGTCGACGGTCGTCGGCTGTCCGTCGCTCCACTTGAGGCCGTCGCGGAGCTTGAACGTGAACGTCTTGCCGTCCGGCGAGATGCTCCACTCGGAGGCCAGGTAGGGGATGTACTCGAATGTATTGGCGTCCTGGTCCAGGAAGCCCCCGGCCCAGATCAAGCGTCCGACGTCGCTCAGACTGCTGGTATAGGCGGAGCTGTCGGGATAGGGATGGAGGATCTTTGGCAGCGGTCCAAGCTCGGAAATGACGAAGGTGCCGCCGGGCGCTCCCGCGGCCGGCTTGGGGGCCGGCGACGCGCCAGGGCTGGCGGCCGCGCCGGGCGAGGCCGCGGCGGCCGGACTGGCCGGGGCTGTTGTGGCGGCCGGCGCCTGGGTGGCTGGCGGGCTTGGCTGGCCGCCCGCGCAGGCTGAGACAAGAGGCACAAGAAGCGTGACGAGCGCGGCCACGTAGGGGGCAACGGTCAGTCGGGACATCGGTAACCTCCGCGGGTTGTCTGTCGCGCGGTCGGCGAAATCCTCGGGGAGCTTCGGAGGGTGGCATCCCCGAGGATAGCTTAGCACGAGGTGGCGCCGACCCAAACGCGTCGTGCTACTATTAGCCGCTCTCGCCGTCCTCGGCGTCGACGTCCCCTCGAGAGGATTCGGATTCACTGAATACGCCGACCTCGTACCCCTGGTAGACGGTGACGACGAAGTCATCGCGAATGACGTCGGCGCTCCACACCAGGTCCTCGTCGATCCGGCCGATCAGGGCCGTGAGCTCCTCGTGGGGCATCTCGCGCTCGACGATGAGCAGACCGTAGACGGTGCTGGTCGTGAAGTGCAGGTCGATCCGGCCGATCGCCTCGTCTGCTCTGCTGATCAGGTACGCCTCAGAATTCGACGTACGGCAGAGGCGGTCGTAACGGATGCCTTCCAACCCTGCACCCTGCACGGCGCGCTCCTCCAGCTGAGGCGGACGTGGCCGTCCGGATCATAACAACCGCGCTTTGGAGCGGCCAACGAGGGCCCAGGCTCGTCGAGCGGGCGCCCGCGGCGGTCGGCTGTGGCCTGCTGCTCGGGGCGCTCGGCGTTCGCACGGAGCTCTGGCTGCTGGCGCTGCTGGGCGGCGGTGGCATCGCGCTGGTCGGCTGGTCGGCCACGCGAGCCGACGCGCGCCGGCTGTGGCGCTTTGGGCTGCTCAACGCGGTGCTGCTAGGCGTGCTGGTCTGGGCGGGCACCGAGCGCAGCGAGCTCCAGATAGAGGTGGCCGGCGATCGGGTGACGGCCATGCTCGGATCGGCGCGGCTGGTCGCCAGCGCCGGGCTCCACGCGCGGGGCGGAGTAGCCCTGTCGCTCGCGCCCACGGACAGCAGGCCGCTGGCCGCGGGCTGGACGCACGAGAGCATCTCGTGGCTGGAAGGCGCGGCGCTCTGGCTGGCGAGCGGCCTTCGATCCGGCGTAGAGGGCGCCACGGTCGAGTCGCCGGATGGACGGGTGCTGGCTGGGGCCTCACCGCTGGTCTGGCAGCCGGATACCTGGGCGAGCAAGCTCCTCACCAGTGAGCCGCTCGAGGGCTGGACCCTTCGAGACGACCCTCGCGATGGGTCAGTCATCCAGGCCGGCGACCAGACCTGGCGGAACTATCGCTTGAGCGTGTCCATGGTCCGACCGGGCTCTGCGGTGCGGGCCCTGGTCAGAGCCGACGACGGTGGCGGCGGTCTGGTTGTGATGGTGGGGCCGGACGATCGGAGCTTCTCGATCGAGGAGCGGGTCCAGGGCCGGGCAGATCGAACCATCGCCGGCGGCCTGCTCGAGTACAAACGCGATGCGCTGGGCTGGCTGCAGGCGCTCAGCCGCGAGCTGTTGCGCACCTGGCTGTTCGCGCTGGTCCTGGTGGCGGCAGCACGGGCCGTGAGCCCAGACGTCACCCTGCGCTCCGACCGTCAGCCGAAACTCAGTATGTCATCTGGGATCGCGGCAGCTGGCCTGTTCGCTGCCCTCGCCCTCACCGCGACTGGCGCCATCTCGTACTTCGTCCTGGAGGGTATTCCTCACGTCCAGGATGGGGTGACCTACCTGTTCCAGGCCCAGCTCTTTGCGCTGGGGCGGTTCTCCGCCCCGGCCCCGGCGCTGCCGGAATTCTTCGACCAGGAGTTCATCGTCCAGTACGCCGGCCAGTGGTTCGGGAAGTATCCGCCCGGCCAGCCGCTGGTCCTGGCGCCGAGCGTGCTGGTCGGTGCGCCATGGGTGGTCTCGCCGCTGGCGGCGGGCGGCGCGATCGCGCTGACCTACCTGGCCGGCAGGCGTATCTATGGGTCCGGCGTCGCCACGCTCGCGGCCATCCTGATGCTCAGCTCGCCCTTTTTTTTGTTCATGTCCGGCTCGATGATGGCCCACCCGGCCGGGCTGTTCTGGACCAGCCTGCTGCTGCTGGCCGCCGTGCTCGGCTGGCAGACCGAAAGTCGGGTCGCCTGGGTCATGGCCGGGGCCGCGTTCGGGATAATGTTCATCACCCGACAACTAACGGCGATTGCGGTTGGGGCTCCGCTCCTGGCGGTGTTCGCGGCGCGCCTGATTCGTGACCGCCGCTGCTGGCTGACCCGAAGCGGCCTGGCCGCCCTGGGCCTGGCGCCCCCGATCGCCTTCCTGCTGCTTTTCAACTGGCAGCTGATGGGCGACCCCCTGCGCAATCCATTCGAGCTTGGCTGGCAAGGCCACGACGTCATCGGCTTTGGACCCGAGGCTGGCATCCACGGCGGCCACGACCTGGCAACTGGGCTCGCCAACACCTGGGCCAACACACTCGAGCTGTTCCGCCACCTGTACGGGTGGCCGCCATATCTGACCCTGGCCGCGGCTGCCGTGCCGATCGTGGTCCTGAGCCGCACGGGCTGGGACTGGGTCCTGGCCGCTTCATTCGCCGCCCTGGTCGGAGCGTACGTCTTCTACTGGGCCGATGGGATCATGTTCGGACCGCGCTACTACTACGAGGCGCTGGGGATGCTGGCACTGCTGAGCGCGCGGGGCTTTGCGCTGCTCACCAGACTGCCGCTCCTGGTGGGCGATGAGGACCCGAGAGCGGCCGCCATGCGCGCATGGCGGCCGCTCGCTCCGCGGGTGGCCGTTGCGGCGTTCGTGACCTGCCTGCTGGCGATCGATTTGCTGGGCTATCTGCCAGCAGCCCTGCGTAGCTATCAGGGCTTCAACGGGATCGATCGGAGCCGACTAGACCTAGTCGAGCGGGCCGAGCTCGAGCAGGCGTTGGTCTTTGTCAGCCAGCAGTGGCCTGACTGGCAGCCATATGGCTCGGTCTTTCCGGCCAACGGACCACTGCTGAACGCGAAGGTGATCTACGCGCGCGACCTCGGCCTTAGGGACAACGGCCGCTTGATGCGACTCTACCCGGAGCGGCGGTCGTACCTGCTGCGCGGCGACGAGCTGATCGAGCTGAGTCCGTAGGCAGGTTCTTCCGCGTCGCCCGGTTCGTATGTGAGAATGCCGGGAGCACATGCCAGCGCTTAGAACGCCGAATCCAGGCAATTGGCTCGTCTGGCTCTGCCTCGTCGCCATCCTCCTGGCAGGCGGCGCGCTGCGGTTTCACGGCCTGAACTGGGACGATGGCCAACACCTTCACCCGGACGAGCGCTTCCTCGCGATCGTCGGCGACAAGATCCGCCTCCCGAGCGGCCTCCTCCAGTACTTCGACACGCGGCGCTCGCCGCTGAACCCGTACAACCAGGGCTTCGACGGCTTCGCATACGGCATGGCGCCGCTGTTCCTCACGCGGGCGTTGGGCGAACTGGTCGGGATGGCCAGCTACGACCGGATCAATCTCCTGGGTCGGGGGCTGTCGGCCGCCGTCGATCTGGGCACGGTGCTGCTGGTGTTCTTGCTCGGGCGGCTGGTGTACGGGACCGCCGTCGGCCTCCTCGGCGCGGCACTGTTATCGGTCACGGTCTTGCACGTCCAGTTGGCCCATTTCTTCGCCGTCGATACGTTTCTGGCATTCTTCACGACCCTGGCGTTATACGCGGCGTACCGGGCCTGGCTGCTCGGCCGAGCGCTCGACTACGCGCTGCTCGGAGCGGCGGCCGGGCTGGCCGTCGCGGCGAAGCTGAGCGCGCTGCTGCTGGTACCGATCGTCGGGTTGGTGGTCCTGGTGCGGCCCCCCGTTTCGGATCGCCGGCCGACACCGGCTCAGCAGTTGATCGGACTCGCGGTGTGCGGGCTGGCGGCGCTGCTCGCGTACCGCGTCGGCGAGCCTTACAGCTTCACCGCCGGCTCATTTTTGGGATTCCTTCCCAACGAGCAGCGCTTCAGCGACCTCGACCGGTGGGTGAAGATCAGCTCCGGCGAGATCGAAGTTCCCTACATGGTCCAATGGGCTGGCACGCCCACCCCCTGGTTCGCGCTGCGTGGGCTGATCGAGTGGGGCTTCGGGCCGGCCCTCGGAGCCGCTGCCCTGGCGAGCCTGGCGATCATGGCCGTCCGGCTGCGCCATTGGCCGGAGCAGGGCCGGCACCTGCTGCTGGTCGCCTGGGCGGTGATCAACCTGGGCTACTTCGCGTTCCAGTTCGCCAAGTTCCTGCGTTACTTGCTGCCAGTCTACCCCGCCCTGGCGGTGCTCACCGCCGCCACGCTGGTCTGGCTGTGGGGGCCCGTATCCGCGCGGGCTCGCCCCTGGGCCAGGTGGGTCTGCAGATTGGCGGCCCCAGGCGTCCTGGGCGCCACGGCCATCTACGCGGCGATGTTCTCGTCGATCTATTCGCGTCCCAACGCTCGGGTCGAGGCCTCGGAGTGGATCTACGCCAACGTCGCGCCGGGCTCGGCGCTGGCGGTCGAGCACTGGGATGACGCGCTGCCGCTGGGGCTGCCCGGCCGCGAACGGCGCTTCGCCGAAGTTTCGATGGAGCTGTACGCCGACGAGTCCCACGAAAAAGCCCAGAAGCTCGCTCAGAACCTGCGGCGCGCGGACTACATCATCCTGTCGAGCAATCGCTTGGTCGGCTCGATCCCACGCCTGCCGCGCCGCTATCCGATCGCAATCGAGTACTACCGGCTGCTCCTCAGCGGCGAACTGGGCTTCGACCCCGTCGCCCGGTTCGACTCTCGGCCGCAGCTGTTCGGCTACACGATCGACGATTCCTCCGCCCAGGAGGACTTCACCGTCTACGACCATCCGACAGTCCTCATCTTTCAGAAGGCGGCCCGCTTCTCGGCCCAACGGGTCGCCGAACAGCTCGCAGCCGTCCCTCTGGACGACCTCGAGCGGACCAGGCCGGTCGAGGCCGGTGCCCGCTCCGGACTGATGCTTTCAGCGGACGAGTGGGCGCATGTGCAGGCTAGTGGGACTTGGTCGGACAACTTCGCGCTCGATGGCCTGGCGGCGAACCTTGCCCTTCCGTTCTGGCTGGCCGCGGTCGAGGCGCTCGCCCTGGCTTCCCTCCCGATCTGCTGGTGGCTGTTTCGCGGTCTGCCCGATCGCGGCTTCGCCGTCGCGAAGCTCCTCGGGCTGCTCATCGCCAGCTATCTAGCCTGGCTGGCGGCCAGTCTCGGGATCGCGCCGTTCGGCCGAGGTCTGGCGGTCACCTGTTTGCTCGTCCTGGCCGGGCTGTCCGCGTCGGTCGTCAGGCGCCATGGCGCGGAGATGGCCGGCGACCTGCGGAGGATCAGGAAGCTAGTCCTGGCAACCGAAGCTGTGTTTGTGGGTGCCTTCGCGTTAATGCTGGTGGTCCGGATGGCGAACCCGGATCTCTGGCATCCCACGTTCGGTGGCGAGAAGCCCATGGATTTCGCCTACTTGAACGCGGTCATCAAAACGCCGTCGTTCCCGCCCTACGATCCGTGGTTCGCAGGCGGCTACATCAATTACTACTACTACGGCTTCGTCCTCGTCGCCTTCCTGACTCACCTGTCGGCCGTCCCGCCGGCCCAGGCGTACAATCTGGCGATCGCGACGATTTTCGCCTTCACGGCGGTTGCGGCCTTCGCGTTCGGGTACGCGGTGGCCGGCGGGCGGTGGGCGGATCTACAGGGCCGTCCGAGGCGCTGGCCGATCGCAGCCGGCCTCGGGTCGGCGGTGGCGCTCTGCCTGCTGGGGAATCTGGACGGTGCGGCGCAGGTCCGCGACGCGCTCTGGAAAGTTGGTGGCGAGGGCGTTCCGAGCGTCCTGCCGCTCGTGACGGGCCTGTCGCGCGCCGCGTTTGGCCTGGTCGTGCTGACCCGCGGCTCCAGCGCGCCGTCCTTCGACTTCTGGCGCAGCACCCGTTTCATCGGGCCCGAGGATCCAGGCCCAATTCACGAATTCCCTTTCTTCACTTTCCTGTACGGCGACCTTCATGCGCACATGGTCTCGTTTCCGATGCAGGTCGTCGCTGCGTTAATCGGGCTTCAGCTCATTCGTTGCCGGGTTACGCCGTCGAAGGGCCTGCTCGTGAGCTTGTCGAGGCACGCGCATGCGCTGCCGCTCCTCGGGCTGGGGGCGCTGGTGGTCGGGAGTCTGCGGGCCACCAACACGTGGGACTTTCCAACCTACCTGCTCATTCTCGGGGCCGCGGCCGTTCTCATGCTGCGGCCCGGTCGAGGCATCGGCTGGGCCGGCGCGTGCCTCGTGGGCGCCGCGATCGTGGGCGGCCTCTACCTGCTGTCCTCGCTGCTCTTCCTGCCCTATCTGGCCAGATACGAGCTGTTCTATTCCGGCGTCGTACCGGTCAAGGCGATTACTGACGTCAGCCAGTTCCTGGCGATCAACGGCCTGCTGTTGTTCGGGCTCGGGAGCTGGCTAACGGTTGAGCTGGTCCGCTCGGCGCCGCTCGCCTTCGGCGTCAACCTGGACCCGCGAAGCGCACTTGTTCAGCGCGGCTACTACAGCCTGGCGCTGCCAATCCTGGGAGCTCGCTCCGACGTGCTAAGCGCCTCGGCGGGCGGCCTGGTGCTGGTCGTGGTTCTGCTGCTCTTCGCGGCCGGCCGCGGGGTGCTCGGCCTGGGGGTGGCGGTCGGCGCGGCCGGACTGCTGCTGGCAGTCGCGCGGCGGCGGTCGACGGAGACCCTCTTCCTCCTCGCTCTTGGAGCGGCCGCACTGGCGGCGCTGGTGCTGCCGGAGCTGGTCGCCGTCCGCGGCGACGTCGGGCGAATGAACACGGTCTTCAAGTTCTATCTGCAAGCCTGGGTTCTGCTTGCGCTGTTGGCTGGACCGGCGCTCGCGTGGGCAGCCAGGCGACTGGGCGCGCCTGGGACGGGCCGCACGGTCTGGCCGGCGTTGTGGGCGGCCTGCCTGACGTTCCTGGTCCTTTGCGCGGCGGTGTACCCGCTGCGGGCGACTCCAATCAAGCTCGGGCTGCGCTTTGCGCCGCTCGGACCGACCCTGGACGGCATGGCCTACATGGCCCGCGCCAGGTACGCGGACGGCGGGCGTGACCTGGAGTTGCCGGCTGACTATCGCGCGATTCGCTGGGTGCTCGAGAACGTGCCGGACACACCGGTCTTTCTCGAGGGCCAGGCCCCGCTGTATCACTGGGGCTCGCGGTTCTCGATCTACACTGGGCTTCCAGCGGTGTTGGGCTGGGACTGGCACCAGAAGCAGCAGCGGTCGGGCTATCAGTCGCGAGTCGACGAGCGCCAGCGTGACGTCAAGGCCGCATATGAGACCATCAGTCCGGATGTGGCCAGAGCGCTGCTCCACAAGTACGGCGTGGCCTACATCGTCGTCGGGGGCCTCGAAAGGGCATACTACTCGGCCGCCGGCCTCGAAAAGTTCGACAGCATGGTCGGCGACGACCTCGAAATCGCGTATCGCGAGGGCGGCGTCACGATCTACCACGTGCTCGGCTCCAGGCTGTGAGAAGTCCGCGCCTCTGGCTGGGTCTCCTGATCAGCGCTGCCTCGATCCTGTTCCTCGTCTGGAGCGTCGACTTCGGCGAACTGTGGGCCGCGCTCGCCAGCGCCAACCCACTCCTTGTCGTGGCCTGCGTGGCGACCCTGCCCGTGACGATGTACATGAAGATGTGCCGCTGGCGGCTGTTCTTCCCGGAGCCGAGCCGGGTGTCGACGAGAGGCCTGCTGTCGGCCCTGTACGTCGGCTACATGGCCAACACCGTCCTGCCACTTCGAGTCGGCGAGATCTTACGGGCTTACCTGGTCGGCGAGTCCGAGCGAGTCAGGGTGAGCACCGTCCTCGCGACGGTTCTGATCGAGAAGGTCCTCGATCTGGGGACCATCGCGCTGTTCCTGGTCGTCATCAGTTTCCTGCTGCCGCTCCCGGACTGGGCCGCGGCGGCCGCGCTGGCGAGCGGCGCGGGCCTGGTAATGGCGAGTGGCGGCCTGGCGGTGGCGCTCCTGGCACGCGGGCTGGCCATCCGTGTCGCCGGCCTGGCCGAGGGTAAGCTCGGGCTCCTGAAGCAGTTGCAGCTCGTGATTCTGTTGGAGTCTTTCCTGGATGGCCTGGCATTCGTTCGCAAGCCGCGCGTGTTGGCCGCCGTCATCGTCTGGTCGGTTGTGATGTGGGTGGCGGCGGCCATCACGATGTATCTCGGCCTGGCTGCGCTGGGGATCGGGACTCCGTTCGGCGTGGCCGTGTTCGTGCTGACGGTCACCAACCTCGGCATGGCGGTGCCGTCGGCACCGGGCTACGTCGGTGTCTTTCACTCGGCGGTAGTCGTGTCGCTCGCTCCGTTTGCGGTGGACGCCAGCCAGGCGCTGGCCGCGGCGATCGTGATCCACGCCGCGGTCTTCGGGACCTTCATCGTGGGTGGGCTGTACTTTCTCATTCGCGGGCAACTCGGCCAATTGGGTGAGGCCGGACTCGGTGGCCTGGTGGCCCGCGCCCAGTCGGCCGCTCACGAGGCGCAACCGCACTAACCCATGCTGGCGGTCCTCGTCTGGCTGGTGACGGTACAGGCGCTCGCCATCGCCGTGCTCCCGCTCACGTGCCGTGTCTTCCGCGCCCTTCCCGACCGCGGCTACGGCTTTTCCAAACTGATAGGTCTGCTCCTGATCGGCTACCTGGCCTGGCTTTCGAGCATGCTCGGGTTCACGGATTTCACGCGGCCGCCCAGCACGGCGATCGTGCTCGTGGTGGCGGTCGCATGCTGGTGGATCTGGGGCCAGGAGTGCCGAGTGGGTCTGGCTGCCAGGTGGCGCATCGTTCTACTGCTGGAGACGGCGTTCCTGCTGGCGCTGGGCGCGGCGATCCTCGTGCGGGCCTACAACGGCGACATCGTGGGCCAAGAGAAGTTCATGGACTTCGCGCTCATGAACGCCTTCCTATCTGCGCCGGACCTGCCCGCCGAAGATCCCTGGCTGGCCGGCTTCGGCATGCCCTACTACCACTTTGGCTACCTTCTGCTTGGCTTGCCCGCCAAGCTGAGCGGCACCCCGGGCCCGGTCACGTACAACCTGGCCGTCGCACTCGTGTTCGCGAACGCCTTTCTGGGCGTCACGAGCATCGTCTACGGCCTGCTGGCGCGCGCCGAGCCTCGCGAGCCCGGTGGGGTGGATACGCGGGCCCTGCTGTTCGGCTTCCTTGGCGCCGCGATGGCGATGCTGATGGGCAACCTGGAGGGGGTGCTGGAGCTTGTCGCGGCCGCCGGATGGGGCTCGGGGAGCTTCTGGCAAGCCGTCGGGGTGAAGGGTCTCGGCGTCGGGATGGGGGGCGCAACGCCGCCGCTCGACGGCGCGTGGTGGTGGCGGGCCTCGCGCGTGATCCCCAATATCCAGCCGGATGGAATCACGGAGTTCCCGTACTTTTCGTACCTGCTCGGCGACCTCCATCCGCATTACACCGCGATTCCGCTCGACCTGGCTATCGTCGCGCTCGCGGTCGCGCCCTGGCTCGACCGCCGCGAGGCGGAGAGTCTGCCCAGGACGGTAGTGGCGGCGATCGTGTTGGGTGCCCTGATCGCGGCCAATACCTGGGACGTGCCGACGTTTTTCGGACTGCTGTTGCTGGCCGGCGCGCTCGAGGCGTGGCGAAGGTCCGGCTCGGCGGCCGATCTGCGGCGGCGAGTGGCGTTCGTGTTGGCTCCGCCGGTCCTGGCGCCGCTGGCCGTCGCGCCGTATTTCGTCGGCTACGAATCTCAGCGGCTCGGCCTGGGAGTGGTGGGCGAGCGCACCCCGCTCGCCTCGATGCTCATCCTGTTTGGCCCGGCCCTGATTGTGACGTTAGCTTTGGCGGGGTGGATGAGGCTCGACAAACCTAACCCCCTGACCCCCTTCCCTGAAGGGAAAGGGGGACCTCTCGAACTGCTCCCCCTTCCCTTCAGGGAAGGGGGCTGGGGGGTTAGGTTGGCAGCCGGCGCGGCGCTCGGCGCCCTGCTGCTTTTGCAAGAGCCAACTCTCGTAATGCTGGGTCTGGTTGGCATGGCGCTCGGCTGGGCCGGCTGGCCATGGCTCCGAGCGGGCAGCGGGTGGCCCAGCAGGCGGGAGGCGTCGGCGCTTTTTGCCTGGCTGCTGGCCTGCGTGTCGGTGGCCGTGCTGGTTGGCGTCGAGCTCTTCTACGTCCGCGACGTCTTCGGCACTCGCATGAACACCGTCTTCAAGCTCCACTACGACGCCTGGGTCCTGCTGGCCATCGCGGGCGCCACCGCGCTCGGGCTGCTCTGGTCGAGCGGGCGCGCGACCTGGCGGCGGGTCACGATCTTGCTAGTCGCGCTGGTGCTTGGGCCCGGCCTCGTCTACCCGCTCGCGGCGACGTGGACCAAATCCGACCACTTTCAAATCGAGCCGACTCTGGACGGCGCACGCTTCCTACGTCGCGGCAGCCCCTCCGATCTGGATGCGATCGAGTGGCTTCGAGCAAATGCCGGCGGCCGGCCGATCGTAATCGAGGCGGTCGGCCCGGACTACGAGTTGTACGCTCGGGTCTCGACCTTCTCCGGCCTGCCGACTATCGTAGGTTGGGTTGGCCACGAGCTCCAGTGGCGGGGCGAGCGGCCTGAACTGATCCAGCGCCAGCGAGACGTCGACGCCATCTACCGAGCCGAAACCGTCGAGGCGTTGTCTGCGCGGGCCGAGCCCTACCACGCGCGTTTCCTGGTCTTCGGGACTCTGGAGCGCTCACAATACGGGCCGGAGGCCCAGCAGCGGCTTGGCCGCCTGTTGCCGATCGCGTTCGGGCGAGGCGGAACCACCGTCTACTCCCTGCCCACCCAAGGGCAAGCCGAGCGGACGCGGTGAGAGCCGAGGCAAGCCCCGCCTTGGCCGCCGGGTGGGCCGGGCTCGGCATGCGCGAGGTCGCGGCCTGGGGCCTGCTCCTCGCCGTCGCGCTGATCGTCCGGGTCGCCAGTCTCGGCGAGCCTCCGCTCGACCCGGCGGAAGGCCAGCGCGCTCTGGAGGGTTGGACGCTGTGGAACGAGGGCCAGGTGACATACGCCGGCGGTCCACTGATGCCGAACGTACTGTCATTCGTGTTCGGCTTGTTCAGCGCCGGCGATGGCCAGGCCCGTCTGCTGTCGGTCGCGGCCGGGGCTGGGGCCGTCCTCATCCCATGCCTGTTGCGACCGGCGCTCGGCAACCTGGCCGCCTGGTCCGCGGGGCTGACGCTGGCGGCCTGTCCGCCCCTGGTCGTGGCCTCCCGCAGCGCCTCGCCAACGGTGCTGGTCGTACTCTTCTTGCTCGCGACGGCCGCCTGCGGCTATCGCCTTGCTCATGAGGCGGACGGGCGATGGCTCGTGAGCGGGCTCGCAACCATCGTGCTCGGGCTAGCGGCTGATCCGAGCTTCGTGGTCGGCGCTGCTGGCCTGGCCCTGGCGGCTGCCATCGCCGAGGGCGACTCACTGACCCGCGGCCCCTGGTGGCCTGTCGCGCGAGCCAGTGCGAGGCAGGCGGTCGTTGTCGCCCTTGTCCTGGCCACAGCGGTGAACACTCGGCTGCTGATGAATCCGATCGGCCTCCAGGCGGGCCTGGTGGACCCGTTTTGGCGCTGGTCCGCGGACGTGGTCCGCGGGGCTGGTCTGGCGGGGCCGCTCTTGCTGCTGCTAATAGACGGGGGCGTGCTGGCGCTGGCTGCCGTCGGCCTGGCCGGCTATCGGCGCCAACCGCGCGCCGTTCGCCTGCTGGCGATCTGGCTCGCGGTGGCCGTGGCGACAACAGCATTGATGCGCCAGCCCGACGTGCGCTATCTGGTCCTCCCGCTCCTGCCAGCCGGGCTGCTGGCTGGGCTGGGCCTGAGCCAGTTGCTCGAGACGGTCGCGAGCCATGGGACCTTTCGTTCCAGCTTGTTCGGCCTCGCCGGCCTGGTGCCTCTGATCACCGCGGCTTTCCATATCAACTCAGTCCTGCGGGCCAGCCCGGCCCAGCCGCCATGGTCGATTGCCAGCATCGTAGCCGTGGCGGGCTTGCTTGTCGTGGTTGTCCTCGCCTTCAGCGTGTTGCGGGCGGCTGAATGCCGAGCCGCGCTTGCGACGTTTGTTCTCATCCTGGTCGGGCTCTGGTCTATCACCACGACGTCACGACTCCTCGAGGCCCGCGGAACCGGGCGGGCCCACTTGCTGGAGCAGGCCGTACTCACGGACGAGATCAAGGTCGTGCGCGAAGAGGCGCTGAAGTGGCTGCGGGCCAATCCTGATGGGCCGATCCCGGTCGACCCGAGCCTGCGCCCGCTGGTCGCCTGGGCGCTACGCGACGTGCCGACCGTACGCTACGACACGGCGGCTGGGGGGGTGCCCTCGGCGCGGCTGCTGGGGGAGCCCCCGGCCGCGTTGGGCACTGATTTTCGGGCCGACCGACTGGTGGTCGGTTATCGGTCCGATTGGGCCACGCTGGACCTTGCTCCGGCCCGCGTCTGGAGGTGGGTGATCGGCCGCCAAGACCTCGTCGATGCGCGGCCCTATGTTATACTGGTCGTACAACCAGCCGGCGAGTAGGCCGGCGCTTTTGTATGTTCAGGCCCGTCTCCTCGCGCCGCCCGCGGCCACGGTGATCGCGAGATGGTCCAGCTAACTGAACGCCCGCTCGCCCCGGTCGCAGCGCCGCCCTCCCCATCGCCGCTCCCACGCCCCACCTGGGCTACCCTGATCCCATTCCTAGGGCTCGGCCTCGTCGGCCTGGCGTTGCGCCTGCACGACCTCGGCTCGCGGGCGTACCACCACGACGAGAGCCTGCACGCCGTCTACTCCTGGTACCTCTACGTCGGGCGCGGTTACATCCACGATCCGCTGATGCACGGACCGTTCCAGTTCCACGTCAACGCGCTCATGTACTTCCTCTTCGGCGACAGTGACGTGACCGGCCGGCTGGCGGCCGTGCAGTTTGGGACGGCGCTGATTCTGCTGCCCTACTTCCTGCGCGCTGAGCTGGGCCCACGGGGCGCAATCGTCGCCTCGATCATCTTTACGATCGGTCCAGCCTACCTGTACTTCTCCAGGTTCACGCGCGAGGACATCTACCTCGACTTCTTCACCCTGGCGATGGTGGTCGGCATCTTCGGCTGGATCAGGACGCGAAACGTTCGCTATCTGCACGCGGGGAGTCTTGCGCTGATCCTGGCCTTTGCCGACAAAGAGGCCACCTACATCCACGCTTTCCTCTTCATGACCTTCTTTGGCCTGCTGTGGGCGACTTCACCCCTGCACGATCACTGGTCGCCCGCCCGCGCGGCTCTGCGTGACATCAAGGTACGGACCTGGCTCGAGTGCCTGGGGATTTTCTTCGGCCTTTACGTGCTTCTCTTCACCACCTTCTTGACCAATCTCGGCGATCCGTGGAACTGTCTGCTGGGCCGCCCGTGCAACCTGGGTGGGCTGTGGTCCGGCTCGGTCGGTGCCCTCAAGTACTGGTTCGACCAGCACTCGGTTCAGCGTGGCGGCCAGCCGTTTTATTACTACGCGCTGCTGTTGCCGCTGTACGAGTTCGTGCCCCTGGTCTTCGGCATCGCCGCGATGGCCTCGAGGTGGCTGCGCTGTTCGCTGTTTGGCTGGTTCTGCGCTTACTGGTTTGTCGCGGGATTCGTCATCTACTCCTGGGCTGGAGAGAAGATGCCGTGGTTGCTGCCGCACGTGGCGCTCCCGCTGGTGCTGCTCGGCAGCCGCTGGCTTGGAGATTGGAGCGCCTCGTTCCACCCGCGAACGCTACTGGAGCGCCCAGCGCTGGTTGCGCTCGGCCTCGGCCTCCTGGTCGCGACCTGCTCGGCGGCAGTGGTGGCGCTCGGGGCCAATCAGACCTTGACCCCACTCGAGACGCAGTCACGCAGCCTCGAGCGAATGGCGCTCGTGGCGGTGATCTCGGGCTCGATCGGCGGGCTGTTTTACCTCAAGGTGGCGCGGCAGGTGCGGATCGGCCGCCCGCTCATGGCCGTTGCGCTGCTAGTGCTCAGCTTCTTCTACGTCCACACGTCGTGGATGGTGACCTACGCGCACGGCGACATTCCGGTCGAGATGCTGGTCTACGTGCAGTCCTCACCGGACGTCGTATGGGTCACCCGGGAGGTCGAGCGGATCGGCTTTCAGACCGGGCAGCGCGGCGATCTGCGAATCTTGATGGACAATGGCTACAGCGAGGTGATTGGCGGCCAGACCGTCGTCCACGAGAGCGTCTCGTGGCCATTCGAATGGTACCTGCGTGACTACAAGAACCGGCGCTACTTCACAAAGACGTTTGGCCCGGACATCAATCTCAAAGACTATCCGGTGATCCTCGTCATGGCGCCAAACCTGGACCCGATCAGGGACCAGCTTGGCGACTACGTGGGCCAGAAGTACCGTCTGAACTGGTGGTACCCGGAGGATTACAAGAACTGGCAGTCCAACCCCGGGCTGATCTGGTCCAGCCTCGTGGACCCGGTGACGCGGGCCAAGCTGCTGAAGTATCTGGTCTATCGCGAGCCACTCAACCCGCTTGGAGCGCGGGAGTTCTACTTCTTCGTGCGCAAAGAGGTGCCGAGCATTGGCCCGGCGCCAGTCGCCACTTTTCCCGCCGCGCCGGGCCGCCCCGGCGCGGCCGTCCTGCCAAACGCGCCTCGGGAGGCCGCGGTCGAGACCATCGATGGAAACGTGTCGCTGTGGGGAGTGGGCCGTTCGGGCGAGCCGCTGCTCGTCGAGCCGAAGGGGGCCGCGCTTGGCCCGGATGGTCGACTGTACGTCGCCGAGGGGCGGGCCAATCGAGTGACCGTGTTCAATCCGGACGGCTCGATCGCGACCTCGTGGGGGCGGGCTGGCGCGGGCGAGGGCGAGTTCGCTGAGCCGTGGGGCATCGCGGTCAGCCCGAGCGGCGATGTCTTCGTGGCGGATACCTGGAACCACCGTATTCAGAAGTTCAGCAGCGACGGTCGACCGCTGCTGTCCTGGGGAGGGCTCGTCGATGCGCGTGCCGATCCCAACTCCGCGACGGGCCTGTTCTGGGGGCCGCGCGACATCGCGATCGGGGCCGATGGCCTCCTTTACATAAGCGACACGGGTAACAAGCGCATCCAGGTCTTCGACGCCGACGGCAGGTTCGTGCGTGCCTTCGGCGGCGAGGGCAGCGAGCCGGGCCGTTTCAACGAGCCGGTCGGGCTGGCTTTCCAAGGCGACACGCTCTTGGTCGCGGACGCCTGGAACGGTAGAATACAGCGCCTCGACGTACGCGGCGCGCCGCGTGGGACCATCGCCATCCCCGGCTGGGAAAGCAAGTCTATCCTCAACAAGCCCTATGTGGCAGCCGACGCCACAGGACTGATCTACACGACCGCCCCGGACCGCGGTGACGTGCTCGTGGTCGGCTCCGACGGGCAGGCCCGGCCGCTGGCGCGACCCGCCGACCGCGGCGGGCGCCTCGGGATACCGACCGGAGTCAAGGTGGGCCCTGACGGCGAGCTGTACGTGACCGAGAGCTCGGGCGGGGTGGTGAGCCGGTACCAGCAGCCGGACGCGCGCTGACCACGTTGTCACAGGTGGCGAGCGTGAGACGTGTCAGGGCACGACATGCCGCGCCATGGTCAGTCGTCGATGGGAGCCGCTCCCGTGCTGCGTAAGAGCCAACTGCTGGGCATCCTGGTCACGATCCTGTGCCTGGGCCTGGCATTCTATCGGGTCGACCTGCGCGGCCTGCTCGACGCGCTGGCAGCCGGCAATTATGTCCTGGTCGCACCAGCGGCGCTGTGCACGCTCTCAGGCTATCTGCTGCGCACCGCTCGTTGGCGTGTGATCCTGGCCGAGGCCGTCTCGTGCTCGTTTGGGACCCTGTTCGGGATCCTGATGGTCGGCTTCGCGGCCAACAATCTCCTGCCCGCCCGTCTCGGCGAGCTCGCGCGCGCCTATTTGCTTCGTCGCCGCTCAGGAGTGCGCAAGAGCTACCTCCTGGCGAGCATCTTCGTCGAGCGCGTGTTCGACGGTCTGGTGCTGGTGGCCCTCCTGGGGGGCGTATCGCTGGTCGTTGACCTGCCCGGCTGGGGGCGGGAGGTGGAGGTCCTCGGCGGTGGCCTGTTCGTGGCGGTTGCCATCGGGGTGGCCGCCGTGATGCTGCACCCCGAGCTGTTCGAGCGGGTCATGAGCTGGACCCTCAAGCCATTCCCGACTCGGATGGCTCACTGGACCGCTGGGGCGTTCGGGGCATTCCTGACCGGCTTGAACACCATGCGTCGCCCAGGTGTCCTGGCCAGGACCGTGCTGCTGTCGATAGCCGTCTGGTCGCTTGAATGGAGCTCATACTTCATCCTCTCGAACGCGTTCCAGCTAGGACTCTCGACCGGCCAGCGGGCCGCGGCCTGCGGACTGCTGCTGGCGGTTGTCAACCTCGGCATTATGCTGCCGTCGTCGCCGGGCTACGTTGGGACGTTCCAGTTCTTCGCGATGGCCGCCCTTTCGGTATTCGGCGTCGGGCCGGAAGTGGCGCTCGCCCTGGCGATCCTGGCGCACGTCACCCAGTACGTGCTGGTCACCTCGATCGGGTTGGCTTTCTTCGGACGCGAGCACGTGTCTTGGCGAGACCTGTCAGCCGACGCGGGGGACGAGGCTGAGGTCGAGCCGCTCCCGAGCGGCGTGGCATGCTGAAGGCGCGCTCCCTGGCGGGGCTCGCGATCAGCGCGCTGCTCCTGGTCCTGTTTCTGCGCTCTGTCGACGTCTGGGCCATGGTGGCCTCGATTACGGGGGTCAACCCGCTTTTTCTGCTGCCGGGCGTAGCGATCTACTTCGTCGGCGTCTGGCTGCGGGCTGCGCGCTGGAATCGACTGCTGGCACCGGTTGCCGCGGTACCCGTCGCGCGCCTGTTCTGCGTCATCATCATCGGATTCGCCGTCAACAACCTGCTCCCGTTCCGCCTGGGTGAGTTGGTCCGCACGTTCCTGCTTCGGAATTCGAACAGCGTGCCGATCGCCGCCAGCCTGGCGTCGATCTTGCTCGAGCGCGTGTTAGATGTAGTGGTGTTGTGCGGGCTCATGGTCGCGGTCTCGCTGCTGGCGCCCCTCAGCGGTTGGCCGGCCGCCCTTGCGAGCTTCTCCTGGCTCGTCGTCGGCTGCGCGGCGGCTGGGCTGGCGGTCCTCCTGCTGGCCCCGCGGACGCTGCTGCGCTGGGCGCTGGACCAGGCTGTCCGGCTTGCCGAGCGGCTTAGCGCCCGGCTCGGCAGGCTCGTCGGGTCATTCCTCGGGGGCATTCGGGCCGTCGAGACGCCGCGGTCGATGCTGCTGGTGGGTGGTGTGTCGATCGCGTGTTGGACGGCCGAGCTGGGCCTCTACTATTTCGTCATGCTCGCGTTCGGGTTCAACAGCGGGCCGCTCAGCCTGATCGCGGGCATGGTCGCGGCAAACCTGGCAACCGTCGTGCCATCCTCTCCAGGCTACGTCGGCACGTTCGACCTTCCCCTCCAGTCGGTCCTCGCCGACACGTTCGGAGTCGCGACCGCGACGGCGAGCAGCTACACACTGGTGGCGCACGCGCTGCTGCTGCTGCCGGTCGTCCTACTGGGACTGGTCCTGTTGGGTCGGGAGGACCTCTCGCTTCGGGCGCTCGGCCAGGGGCGAGTCGAACTGAGATCAGCGGCGCGCCCCCGCGCCCCTTCGACACAGGCTCTTCCTGACTAGGAATAGCTTCGGGTATAGTTAGCGCCCGCCGGCGGCCTCGGGTACGAGCCCGGCACTCCCGAGCGATTACCTCGGACGAACGCCGGGTTCCAGGCTTCACACGACAACGGCTGAGAGGTGCCAGCGTGTCCGCAATAAGCGTCGTCGGTACAGGCTACGTTGGACTGGTGACGGGGGCGTGCTTCGCCGACCTCGGGAACCGGGTGACCTGTATCGACGTCGACGAGGCCAAGATCGCCCTCCTCCGCGAAGGAGGCATCCCGATCTATGAGCCCGGCCTCGAAGAGCTGGTCGAGCGAAACGTTCGGACCGGCCGCCTGTCCTTCACAACTCGCTACGAGGAAGGAATCGACGAAACGGAGTTCGTCTTCGTGGCGGTCAATACGCCGCCGGGCCCCGCTGGCGAGGCCGACATGACCTACGCGCGCGCCGCGGCCCATTCTATCGCCGAGCATCTTCGCTCGTCGGCGATCGTCGTGAACAAGAGCACGATGCCGATCGGCACGGGCGACTGGGTGGCCGGGGTGCTGGCCCGCCAGGGCAGTGTTCAAGCGCCGGTTGTCTCGAACCCCGAGTTCCTCCGTGAGGGTTCGGCGATCGCCGACTTCCAGCGCCCGGACCGAGTGGTGCTGGGCGCAGACGATCGGCCGGCTGCCGAGCGCGTTGCCCAGCTCTACGCCCCCCTGAAGGCGCCGATCCTGATCACGGACCTGCGCACCGCCGAGATGATCAAGTACGCCTCCAACGCGTTCCTGGCCACCAAGATCTCATTCATCAACGAGATCGCCTCGATCTGTGAGCGGATGGGCGCAGACGTCAAGGAAGTCGCGCGCGGGATGGGCCTGGACCCACGAATCGGGCCGGCTTTCCTCGACGCGGGGGTCGGCTACGGTGGCTCCTGTTTTCCGAAGGACGTTCAGGCCCTGGCGCACATGGCGGCCCTGTCCGGGTGCCATCCGCAGCTGCTACGCGCGGTCATGGACATCAACCGCGACGCCCGCCTCAGCGTCATCCTCAAGCTTCGTTCCGCGCTGGGTGGACTCGAGGAACGGACCATCGGCATTCTCGGCCTGGCGTTCAAGCCGAACACCGACGACATGCGTGAAGCGGCCTCGGTCGAGATCATCCACCTGCTCCAGCAGGAAGGCGCTCACATCAGGGCGTATGATCCGGCCGCCATGCCGAAGGCTGAGGCGCTGCTGACTCGGGTCAGGTTCTGCGAGGACGCGTACGAGACGGCTCGCGGCTCGGATGCGCTGGTGCTGGTGACCGAATGGAACGAGTTCAAGCGCCTGGACCTGCGCCGAATCCACTCCCTGATGGCGAGTCCGACCTTCGTCGACGGTCGGAACGTGTACGAGCCGTCCGAGATGGCCGCGCTCGGCTTCGAGTACTACGGGATAGGACGAGCGGCCGGCGGCGGCGACCTGATCAACGGCGAGCGGTCTGCCCAGGAGATCAACACGCCCGCCTGACCTCATCCCAAACCCCTCTCCCCCGCGTCGGACGGGTCAGGGCGAGGGCGCCCACTGCGCCACGTAGAGACGGAGGATCCGGCGAAGCTCAGGGACTGGGTCAGGATGGTCGTCGACCCGTATGTCGACCAGCGGGAACGGGTCGTCCCGCGCAACCACGAGCGCTGCCGACTGGCGGCCGCGCTTGTCGCCGCCCGCATCCTGCCCGGCCTGGAGCGCCGCCGCCAGCCGGTCCCAGAGCGAGCCTGTCGAGCGGCTGAACGCGTCGGCCATAGCGGTCAGCACCTCCGGCCCAGTCAGCATGTTGCCGGCCACGGCGAACTGATCGAGTAGCAGGTGCCCGGCCCAGGGTACAGTCTCCGCGCCGGTGTGGGCAGCCGTTCGTCCGGTCGAGTCGACCAGCTGGACCTGACGCACGTCCCGGCCCTCGTCTGACTCCAACAGTCGACCGAGGGCCATTTGGGCGTCCAACCCCTGCTCGAGCAGCGCGAGCCCCTGAAGCCCGAGCAGCGTATTCACGCGCGCCTGAGTCGCCACCGCCCCGATACGAGCACGAGTGAAGGGGCAGCGCGCTCCTACCGCGCAGCGGGCCGTGGAGACGGCCACTCCAAAGTCGCCGTTGGCCGGATCGCGGGCGACGATCGAGAAGGTCACGGCGATGTGCCTGGTCCGGTCCCGGCCTCGCGTAGCAGACGGGGATCGAGCGCGTCCCGGACGGCGTCGCCGATGAAGTTGAAGCCCATCACGGTCAGTAGGATCGCGCCCCCGGGCGCGAAGGCCAGCCAGGGCACCTGATCGAGGTAGTCCTTGCCACGGCTGACCGTCGAGCCCAGGACGGCTCGGGCGGCTGGATGCCGAGCCCCAGGAAGCTGAGGGTGGCCTCGGCCAGGATCGCGAAGGCAACGCTCAGCGAGGCCTGGACGATGATCGGCGCGGTCACGTTGGGCAGGTCGCGAGTCTCGAGTCCCAAGTCCGAGGGCCCTTCGCCCGCACGTCGGACGTCGGACCTGCGACCGATCGGTCAGCCATATCGGATCCAAGGGTCTCGGTACGCGTAGACGAGATCGACCAGCAGATTGACCATCAAGAAGATCAGCGAAAGGTACAGGACCACCGCCTGGACGAGAGGGAAGTCGCGCTGGAAGATGCTGTCGATCACAAGCCGCCCAACGCCCGGCAGGGCGAAGATCGTTTCGGTGACGATGGCGCTCCCAAGCAGGTTGCCAAGCTGCAAGCCGACCACGGTCACGACCGGGATCAGCGAGTTCTTCATCGCGTGGCGCTGGATGCTGAGGCCCTCGCGAAGCCCTTTCGCCCAGGCCGTCCGGATGTAGTCCTGGCTGAGGACCTCCAGCAGGCTCGACCTGGTCAGGCGCGCGACGACCGCGGCGAGCGCCGTGCCCAGCGCGAGGGCAGGCATGATCATGCCCTTCAGGTTCGCAGCGATGTCTTGGAGCGGGTTGACGTAACCGATCGGCGGCAGCCAGCGGAGCTGGAGCGAGAGCACGAAGATCAGGAGCACAGCCAGCAGGAAGTTGGGCATCGACACGCCGAGCAGCGAGAAAACGGTCGAGATCACGTCGGCACGGGAGTTTCGGCGGACCGCGGCCACGATACCGGCCGGCAGGGCGATCGAAAGCGAGACCAGCATGGCCAGCGCGCTCAGCTCGATCGTGACCGGCAGCCGCTGCAAGATCGCCTCGCTGACCGGCTGGTGGGTCCGAATCGAGCGACCGAGGTCGCCGCGCAGCACGCGAGCCAGCCAGGCGGCGTACTGGATCGGAAGCGGCTGATCCAACCCCAGCTCGCGCCGAAGCGCGTCGCGCGCCTCGGGCGAGGCCTCTTCGCCGAGCATGACCAGGACCCGATCGCCGGGCGTGAGATGGATGATCGAGAAGATGACGACGCTGACGAGCAGCAAGACCGGCGCCATCGAGACGAGACGCTTCAAGACGTAGGTGCTCATGGCGTCAGCGCAGTATTCGTCGAATACGCCCGACCGCAGCTGTTCAACTGCAGCGGTGGCTCGCCAGGTACTCGCCCAGCCACTGTCGCCAGGTCGCTTCGATGTCGGCCATCGCGCTTGCCTGCGCGTCGACGTCTCCCTCCCCGCCCGGCTGGACGAGGCCGACGATGCGCAGGTCGATCCCAGCCATGTGGGGATCCGCGCAGTAATGGTCGCGCACGATGATCCTGGCTGCCGATTCAAGCTCGGACAAGGCACGCTCGACCTCTTCGGCACTCACGTTCGATCGCTGCAGCGAGCCAGAGATCTCGGGAACGAAGCACGCCTTTCTGAATCGTCGGTCCAGAAGATCGATCATCGCCGTCTTGACATCGGTCAAGGCTGCATCCTGCATGTCTGTTCGTGCCTGACTCACGGCGCCGGGAGTCTACTCCAGTGCAGCGCAAATGTGACAGGCTGTGCTCAGGCGACCTGATCGGCGTGGGTCGGGAAAGCCGTTTCGGTCCACGCAGCAGACCTAGCCAGATGATGGTTTACACATGGCGGCACTATCGCTGTCACTTGGACGCGCTAGCGGGGACGGCTGTCTCCGCTCATCACTGGGCGACGGTGGTTGGGCGGCTCCCGGCGGCGTCGGTATGTGTACCGAGCAATGAGGCTTGACGGGGCGAACTTCTCTGACTACCATCAGAGAAATGGACATCCTGTCAGTTCAACGGGTTCGAAGTTTCAACCGCACGGTAGCCGAGAGGATCGGTGCCCTGGACGACCGATTCCTCGGCCGCGCCCGGCCGATGGGTGAGGCGCGGACGCTCTGGGAGATCGGACTCGACGGCACCGAGGTGCGGGCGCTTCGAGCCCGACTCGCCCTCGATTCTGGCTATACGAGTCGAGTGTTGCGATCCCTCGAGCAGCACGGCCTCGTCACGGTCGACACGAGTCCTGATGATCGAAGGGTTCGCCGCGTTCACCTCACCGAGGCCGGGCTCGCCGAGCGAGCCGAACTCGATCGACGCTCAGACGACGTCGCGTGGAGCTTCCTGGAGCCGCTCAGCGACAGCCAGCGCGCAAGGCTCGTGGCGGCGATGACGGACGTCGAGCGGCTGCTTCGCGCATCAATGGTGCGCTTCGCGATCGAGGATCCGACCACGCCCGATGCCCGGTGGTGCGTCGAGCAATATTTCTCCGAGCTCAACGCTCGCTTCGAGGCCGGCTTCGACCCGTCGTTCAGCATCTCTGCCGACGCGCACGAGTTGACGCCACCTGCCGGTGCCTTGCTCATCGCCCGGTTGTGTGATCAGCCTGTTGGCTGTGGGGCACTCAAGTTTCATCCGGGCGCGCCGGCCGAGCTGAAGAGGATGTGGGTGGCGCCAGAGGCACGTGGGCTTGGGCTTGGACGGCGACTCCTGCAGGAATTGGAGCGCCACGCACGGGACACGGGGGTTAAGGTTCTACGACTCGAGACGAACCGTGCTTTGAAAGAGGCCATCGAACTCTACCGAGGCAGTGGATACTGCGAGGTGAAAGCCTTCAACGACGAGCTATACGCTCACCACTGGTTCGAGAAGCAGTTGTCCTAGCCGACTCGCAGTGCTTCCAGTCCTCGCGCCAGTGGTAGCCCTTCGCCATCATCCGCGGCTCCGGTAGCGTGGTATAGACCACTCTGATCTGGCTACGGGGCGCTGCCGGCGAGATCAGATCCTGCGGGGAGAAGAGGGGCTGCTGCAGAAAGCGGTGGCGGAAGCGCCGACGTCGCCGGAGCT
>DASPXK010000341.1:0-5140 GCA_035637315.1 Chloroflexota bacterium | reverse complement strand
GATGGGTAGGAGCAGCGCGGCGGCGAGACCTACCGCCAAGTGCCACGTCGCTCTTGGACGACCTCGCACGGGATGGCTTCCCCTGAGCTGCATGGCGTGCCTCCTAATCTCTTGCCGGTGAGGTTGTGAAGATCGGGTCATTCTATCTCGCTTCGTGGGCCTGAGCGCAGCCCGGCCATGTTCCCCGCCCGTGTTGGGACCACCGAGGGGCTCAGGATGACCATTGCGCGCTCGGGGTGGCGATGGGGATAGAATGCGACGGCAGACGATCTAGAGGTAGTGGATGAGCGTCGTTCGTGAGGAGTGGAAGGCTCGGATCTGTGCGGCGGTAGACGAGCTTCGCGATCATCTGGTCTCCGCCAGCCACGCGATTCACGCCGATCCCGAGCTGGCCTTCAAGGAGTTCCGCGCCAGCGCGCGACTGGCCGACGACCTGGCGCGGGCCGGTTTTGCGGTAGAACGGGGCGTTGGCGGCCTCGAAACCGCCTTTCGCGCTGAGCTGCAAGGGACCCAATCGGGGCCTTGTGTCGCGATCCTGGCCGAATACGACGCGCTGCCGGACGTCGGCCACGGCTGTGGCCACAACATCATCGCGACCAGCGCGCTCGGGGCCGGGCTGGCGCTCGCCAGTGCGAGCGATTCGTTCGCCGGGCACGTCCTGGTGGTCGGCACGCCGGCCGAGGAGGGTGGTGGCGGAAAGATCCTGCTGGCCGAGGCCGGCGTGTTCCAGGACGTCGACGCGGCGATCATGGTCCATCCCTCGACGCGCAACATCGTCCGCCGCGGCTCACTGGCCAACAGCCGCGTCGACATTACCTTCCACGGTCGCGCGGCCCACGCCGCGAGTGCGCCCGACATGGGCATCAACGCCCTGGAGGCGGTAATCCAGACGTTTGTGGCGATCAACGCCAGGCGGCTGCACATGCGCGCTGACGCCCGCGTCCACGGGATCATCACTCACGGCGGCGATGCCGTGAACATCGTCCCGTCACGCGCTGCGGCCAAATTCAGCGTGCGAGCCAAGGACCGCCCCTACCAACGCCTGCTCGTCAAGATGCTGCGCCAGTCGGCCGAGGGCGCGGCCGCCGCCACCGGCGCGCGTCTCGAGTGGGCCGAGAGCCGAGGCTACGACAACATGGCCCCCAACCCCACCATCGCCGACTTGTTCGAGCGAAACATGCGAGCGCTGGGGCTGGACGTGGTCGAGCCGACGCCGCAGGAACGTATGGGGTCGACCGACATGGGCGACATCAGCCAGCTCATGCCGGCCGTGCACGCCTACTTTGCGATCGCTCCCGAGACCACGCCCGGCCACTCGATCGAGATGGCCGCGGCCGCCGCCTCCGAAGCCGGAGACGCGGCCGTCATCAATGCGGCCAAGTCGTTGGCGATGACTGCTGTGGACCTGCTTGCCGAGCCGTCTCTCCTGGAGCGGGCCAAGACCGAATTCCGACAGATGCTGGCAGAGGGCGTGGTGGCAGGCTGGGATGGCTGGCGCGCGACTCGCCGGGCCCCGCTCGCCGCCGATTAGCCCGCCGACTCAGGCCAGGGGTATTCTCCGATCCAGCGGACCCAGGGCGCGAGCGAGCGGACGTCTCGCAGCAAGCGGCGATCATCCGTCCACAGCTCAGCGCCGAGCATCTCGGCCAGGACCACGTAGAGCGCGTCGTAGACGCTCGACAGACTATGCGCCTGCGCGAAATGGAAGGCTCGCGGGTGCAGGTCCGGGAAAGACATGAACTCGACACCAAGGTGGAGAAACGCCTGGAGCGCCCGCTGGCCCTCATCTGGACTGATACCGCTCCCCTGGCGGCGAAGCCGCTGATAGATGGCGTTGGTCACCTCGGTCTCAAGGTGCGGAGGTCCGACAATGCGACGTGGCGCGCTCTCGAAAAGGAGAGCTTGGGCAACATCCGAGAGCTCCTCTCGGAGCACCCATTTGAAGGCGACGCTGGCGTCGACCACGATCGTGTCATTCATAGCGCCTCGACAGCCTCTGCCGCTCTCGGCGGATCAATGGCCATGACGGCGGGAACGGCTTGCCACCGCGACGGGCGAGCCAGATGTCGTTCAGCTCCTTCAATTTTTCCAGCGCTGCTAACCGCTTCTTGACGACCTCATCTGGAGGAGGCTCGACCTTGAGGTCCTTTCGAAGCCGGGGCGATTCATTCACGACATCGGGACTGCTGCGTACGACAGCCTCAGGCGTCCGACGAGATTCACGCCCGTCGTCTTGCGCTGGTCGCATGAACCGATCGACCTCCTCACGGTTGATCCTGATTGTGCGGGGCCCGATCCGGCGGGCTGCCAGGTATCCGGACCGGACCCAGCGCCAAACCGTGGATCGGCTCACCTCTAGCACGCGCGCCGCTTCGGAGATGGTGTAGAAGTGAGGCCCTCGCGCTGCGTCCATGGCCCAACTCTCCTTGGCGAGCTCGACTTTCGCTCATTGTATCAGGCGCTGCATGCGTTCCGTACGTCGCATCATTCCCGGCCGGAGCATTAGCCATATCCCCAGCCAGGCGGGCTCGGGCCGGTACAATTCCGACGGGAGGCGTTGTGGACATCGTCGAGGTCGAGCGGCTGGTCAGGCGGTACGGGCCGCTCACGGCCGTGGACGGGATCTCGTTCCAGGTCGGCGCGGGCGAAGTGTTCGGCTTTCTCGGGCCGAATGGGGCTGGCAAGTCGACCACCATCGGCATGCTCTGCACCCTCCTGCGACCAACGGAGGGGCGCGCGACCGTCAACGGCTTCGACGTCGGGCGCCAGGCCGATGAGGTCAGACGCTCGATCGGGCTGATCTTCCAGGACCCCAGCCTCGACAATTACCTGACCGCCCAGGAGAACCTCGACTTCCACGCCTTCGCCTACGACGTGCCGTCGTTTGAGGCACGGGAACGATCCAACGAGCTGCTCGAGATGGTCGAGCTGGCCGACCGTCGCAACGACCTGGTCAAAACGTTCTCGGGCGGGATGAAGCGGCGGCTGGAAGTGGCCCGCGGCCTCCTCCACCGGCCCCGCATCCTGTTCCTGGATGAGCCGACTCTCGGCCTGGACCCGCAGACCCGTGGCCACATCTGGCGGTACATCCTGGGGCTGCGCGAGCGCGAGGGCGTGACCCTCTTCCTGACGACCCACTACATGGACGAGGCCGAGAACTGCGACCGTATCGCGATTATTGACCACGGCAAAATCGTCGCCCTCGACACGCCCTCCAACCTGAAGGCCTGCGTCGGGGGTGACGTGGTCGTCCTCAAGACCGACGACAACGCTCACGCCGAGCAGGAGATTCGAGCCCGCTTCGGTCTGGAGTCCGAGACCCGAGATGGCGAGCTGCGCCTGGAAGTGCCACGCGGCGACGAGTTCATCCCGGCCCTCGTCCGCGGGCTGAGCGGCCGGATCGCCTCGGTCGACGTGCATCGCCCGACGCTGGACGACGTCTTCCTCAAGCTAACCGGGCGGGCGATCCGCGAGGAGGACGCCAGCAGCACCGACTCGATGCGACAGATGAGTCGCATCTGGATGGGCCGCGGGCGATGAGTGGCAAGCGGGTCAGGGCCAACCTGCGCGGAGCTTACATCGTCTGGTACCGCGATGTGCTGCGCTACTGGCGGGATCGGACCCGCATCGCCGCCGCGCTGGGACAGCCCGTCCTCTACCTATTCATCTTCGGGACCGGGCTGTCCTCGGCGTTCGCGGTCGGGCGCGGAGCTGGCGGCGGAGCTGGCCTGGACTACGTCCGCTTCATGTTCCCCGGTGTTCTGGCCATGACGGTGATCTTCACCTCGATCTTCTCGGCTATGTCGATCGTCTGGGACCGCGAGTTCGGCTTCCTGCGCGAGATCCTGGTTGCCCCGATGAGCCGAACCGCCGTGGCGTTCGGCAAGGCGCTCGGCGGGAGTACCGTGGCCTGCTTTCAGGCCTCCATCGTCCTCTTGCTCGCCCCGCTCGTCGGCATTCCGCTCACGCCAAGCCTGGTGCTCACCGTCTTGCCGCTGCTGTTCCTGATGGCTTTCTGTTTGAGCTGTGTCGGCATCGCCATCGCGTCGAAGATGCGAACGATGGAGGCGTTCCAGGTTGTCATGAACTTCTTCCTGATGCCGCTGTTGTTCCTGAGCGGCGCGTTCTTCCCGCTCACAGGCCTGCCTGTGTGGTTGGAGGTGCTTACGCGGATCGACCCGGCCGCGTACGGCGTTGATCCGATCCGTCGCGCCGTCCTCGAGGCTGCGGGCGTCGATCCGGCCGTCGTCCGAGCGGTGGGCCTGACGCTGTTCGGGGAGACGGTCTCCACCGGCACGGAGGTCGTGATCCTCGGGGCGTTCGCCCTGCTCGCGCTGACGCTGGCCGTGCGCTGGTTCTCCGCTCAGGAATGAGGCATGAGGCATAAGGTCCGTCCCCTCATGCCTCATGCCTCCGTCACGACGCGGAGGCGAGTGTAGCAGGGTGAGCTAACAGCTGTCAGCTTTCAGCTATCAACTGGCGAACGCCAGAGCAACCGGCCCAGCGACTATCATGAAGCGGATCGTAGAGGGCCCTCAGCGCCAGAGGGAGGGTGATCCTATGACCACGACAGCCGCGCTGCGGGCAACCGCCACACTGGCGGGCTGGGTGGCCGAGGCGCCGCGCGACTGGCCCGACGAGGCCCTGGAGCGGGCCGGCCGGGCGATGCTGGACACGGTCGGCGTGATGCTGGCGGGCTCGGGCGACGAGGCGCCACGCAGGACCCTGGCCGCCGTTGCCAGATGGGGCAGCGGCGGGTCGACCATCGTCGGGACTCCGCATCGGCTGCCGGCGCCGTGGGCCGCGCTGGTCAACGGCAGTGCGGCCCACGCCCTGGACTTCGACGACATCCTGCAGCCAGCCTTCGGCCACGTCAGCGCGGTCCTCGTGCCAGCCGTCCTGGCGCTGGGTGAGGAGCGGGGCGCCACGGGCGCCACGTGTCTGGACGCTTACCTGGTCGGTTTCGAGGTTATGGCCCGCCTTGGCGAGTCGCTCAACATGGCCCACTACCGCCAGGGCTGGCACAGCACCATTACCCTGGGCACCCCGGCCGCGGCGGTCGCCTGCGCCCGGCTGATCGGCCTGGAGGCGTCGGCCGTGGCAGCCGCGCTCAGCATCTCGACCAGCATGGCGGCCGGCT
>DASPXK010000340.1:0-7629 GCA_035637315.1 Chloroflexota bacterium | reverse complement strand
CCGCGCGCAGGCCGTCGTTTTCCCCACCAGCAGCGAGCAGCTGTCATCCCTGGTCGAGCTGTGCGTTCGGCTCGGCGTGCCCTACACGGCGCGCGGGGCCGGAACGGGCCTGTCCGGCGGCGCCATCCCCAGCCAGGGCGGCGTGCTGGTCAGCTTCTCTCGAATGAACCGGATCCTGGAGGTGGACCTGGATAACCTGCGGGCGGTGGTCGAGCCTGGACTGGTCAACGTGCGGCTCAGCCAGGCGGTGGCGCCACACCGCCTGCAGTACATCCCAGACCCGTCCAGCCAGAAGGCCTGCACGATCGGCGGCAACGTCGGCGAGAACTCGGGCGGCCCGCACACTCTCCGCTACGGCGTGACCACCAACCACGTCCTGGGCCTGGAGGTCGTCCTGCCGGATGGCGAGATCGTCCACACTGGTGGGAAGGCGCTCGAGACACCGGGCTATGACCTGACCGGGCTGTACGTCGGCTCCGAAGGCACCCTGGGGCTCGTCACCAGGGTGATCGCCCGCCTGGTCCCGCTTCCGGAGGCGGTCAAGACGCTGCTGACCATTTTCCCCACTGTCGGCGACGCCAGCCGAGCGGTCAGCGGGATCATCGCCCGCCGGATCGTGCCGGCCGCGCTCGAGATGATGGACAACTTGTGCATCCGGGCGGTCGAGAGCCGGGCCCCAGCTGGTTTCCCAATCGAGGCCGAGGCGGTCCTCTTGATCGAGGTCGAAGGACTCCGCGACGAGCTGGAGGAGTACTCCGACGTGATCGTCGCCGTGTGCAAGGAAAACGCCGCTCTCGACGTGCGGGTCGCCAAGGACGATGCGGAACGAGCCCGCCTCTGGGCTGGGCGTAAGGGCGCCTTCGGCGCGATCGGCATGATCACGCCGGACTACTACACCGTCGACGGGGTCGTCCCTCGCAGCAAGCTGCCGGAGGTGCTGGCCGAGGTCGGCGAGATCTCGGTGCGGTCCGGGCTGCGGATCGCCAACGTCTTCCATGCCGGGGATGGCAACCTGCACCCGCTGATCTGCTTCGATGCCGACCGGCCCGGCGAGACTGAGCGGACCATCGAGGCCGGCGCCGAGATCATGCGCCTGTGCGCCGAGGTCGGCGGGTCGCTGACGGGCGAGCACGGGATCGGGATGGAGAAGAAGGACCTGATGCCGCTCATCTTCGCACCCCAGGACGTGGAGGTCATGCGGCGCGTCAAGGAGGCGCTGGACCCATGCGGCTACTGCAACCCGGACAAAGTGTTCCCCACACCAGGCCGCTGCCTGGAGATGTTCGGCCGAAAGGGCGCGGCGGTTGGCTGGTGAGCCAGGAACTGGGTAGGGGCACGGCATGCCGTGCCCTTCGAGTAGGAGGACCCGCGGCGTGACTCATCCGGCATCGCTCGTCTCGCTCGACAGTCAGCTTTCGGCCGCCGTGGCCGACTGGAGTCGACTCGAGCCCGACGATGACACTTATCTGGTCGACGGAGTCCGGCCGGGCCTGGTCTGCTCGCCAACCAGCGCGGAGGAGATGTCGGCGGCGGTCCGGGCCGCGGACCAAGCCGGGGCCGCTGTCATTCCCTGGGGCGGCGGGACCCGCATGGCGCTTGGCTTTCCGCCCCGAGCCGCCGACCTCGTCATCCGCACGGAACCGCTCGACGAGATCGTCGAGTACGAGCCGGCCGACCTGACCGTCACGGTCCAGGCTGGCATCCGACTAGGCGCTCTCCAGGAGCGTCTTCGGGCCGAGGGCCAGTTCCTCGCGCTCGACCCGGCCGCCCAGGACCGAGCCACGATTGGCGGAATCATCGCTGCCAACGCTAGTGGGCCACTGCGCCTGCTCTACGGCTCGGCGCGCGACCTGGTCATCGGCACACGGGTGGTCAACGCCGACGGGGTGATCAGCAAGGCCGGCGGCCGAGTCGTCAAGAACGTGGCGGGCTACGACCTCAACAAGCTGTACATCGGCTCGCTCGGGACCGTCGGCATCGTCGTGGAGCTGAGCTTCAAGCTCCACCCGCTTCCACAGAGCGAGGGCATGCTGCTGGCGACGTTCGGCTCGGTCCAGGACGCCGCCGAAGCGGTGGCCGCCATCTATCGCTCCCCGCTCGGGGTTGCCGCGCTCGAGCTGCTCGACCCGAGCGCGGCGGCCGACTGCCCCGGCCAACCGGCAGTCCCAGGATCCGGCTGCGCGCTCATCGTGGCCGCCCTCGGCTTCGAGAAGGCCGTCGAGCGCCAGCTTCGCGATCTGGCCGAGCTGTGCCAGAGGGCGAGCGATGTGCAGAGCCTGCGGGGCGACGAGGTCCAGCCGCTGTGGACGGCGCTGCGCGAGTTTCCCGATCCCTCCCGGGAGGGCGTGGCTCTCCTCAAGGCCGCCGTCCCGCCGGCCCGCAGCCCCCACGCGCTGACGGCCCTGCGCGACCTGGCGACCGAGATCGGGTTCAGTCCGGCGGTCCTGTCGCATGCCGGCAGCGGCATCGTCTACCTTCGGTTGTGGCCGAGCGGCTGGGACCAGGAGTCCGACGCGTCGGACCGCCTGGCCAGCCTGGTCGAGCGCGGCCGCTCGTTTGCTCGCGGCGAGGGCGGCAGCCTGGTCGTCGAGTCCTGCCCGGCCGCCGCCAAGACGGGAATCGACGTCTGGGGCGAAGTCGGCGACGCCTTTCCGGTCATGCGCTCGCTGAAGGAGAAGCTCGACCCAAACGGGAGACTCAACCCGGGCCGCTTCGTCGGCAGGCTCTAGCGAAGGAGACCAAAGGAACCACCAAGACACCAAGGCACCAAGATTTCCAAGAAAACCCGCTTGGTGTCTTGGCGGTGACCGAGGCAGCTTGTGGCAGTAGAGATAGGAGAACGCGAGTTTGTGCCGGCCGTGCCGATGGAGCTCGACCGGAGCGTCCTGAAGCAGTGCGTGCGGTGCGGGCTGTGTCTGGACCTCTGTCCCACGTACCGCGCCCTGGGCCTGGAGATGGACTCGCCGCGCGGTCGGATCTATCAAACGATCGCGGTCTACGAGGGCAGGATCAGCCCCGACGATCCGAAATTCCGCAAGCACATCTACCAGTGCCTCGACTGCCGGGCGTGTGAGACGGCCTGCCCGGCCGGCGTGCGGTACGGCAAGATCGTCGAGGCCGCGCGCGGGGTCGCCGAGCCCGAGAACGAGGCCGAGCGGACGATTGGCAAGACTGTCCTGAACCGAGTCTTCACATCCAACCCGGCCCTGGATATGATCGGCCTTGGCCTGCGGGCGTATCAGAAGACCGGACTCCAGGCCCTCGTCCGCAAGCGTGGGCTGCTGAAGCTGCTGCCCAAACGGCTGGCCGAGATGGAGGGCATGCTCGCGCCGGCTCAGGGCGGCCTGGCCCGGGCAGACATCCCCGAACTGGTGCTGGCGCGCGGCAACCGGCGCTCCAGAGTCGGGTTCATCGCCGGCTGCATCATGCCGCAGCTCATGGGTTGCACGAACCAGGCAAGCGTTCGCGTCCTGGCGCGAAACGGCTGCGACGTCGTCACGCCACGCGGCCAGGGCTGCTGCGGTGCGCTCCATGTCCACATCGGCGAGCGCGATACGGCCCGCCGACTAGCCCGCCGGAACATCGCGGCCTTCGAGCCACTCGGGCTCGACGCCATCATCATCAACGCGGCCGGCTGCGGCTCGACGCTGAAAGAGTACCCCCACCTCTTCGAGAACGACGCGGCCTGGCTGGAGCGCGCCCGGGCATTCTCGAGTAAGGTCAAGGACATCTCGGAATGGCTGGCCGAGATCGGGCTGAACACGGCCGAGCTTGGCGAGACCAGCGTCCGGGTGACGTACCAGGACCCCTGCCACCTGGTCCACGGCCAGGGCGTACGCAACCAGCCTCGCGACCTGCTGCGGGCCATCCCAGGGCTGGAGCTGGTCGAGATGAAGGACTCCGACGTCTGCTGTGGAAGCGCCGGCATCTACAACCTCACCCATCCCGAGCTGTCGGCAAAGATCCTGGGCTGGAAGATGGCAGAGATCGCCACGACCGGAGCCCAGGTCGTTGTCGCCCCCAACCCGGGCTGCGCCATGCAGATCGCCTACGGCGCTCGCGCGCGCGGCATCGAGCTCGAGATCGTCCACGTCGTCGACCTGCTCGATCGGGCATACGCGGTAGGCAGTAGGCAGTAGGCAGTGGGCAGAGAGCCGGGGCTGTCCCCTCCTGCCAACTGCCTACTGCCCACTGCCCACTCGTTGGACATCCTCGGCGTCCGGGTCGACGACGTCACCTACGACGAGGCGCTGGCGGCCATCGAGGGATTCGTCGTCGCGGGTGGTCCCCACCTGATCACCACGCCAAACCCGGAGTTCGTGATGACCGCGCGCCGCGACAAAGCGTTCCAGGTCGTGCTCGAGCGGACCGCGCTCAACATCCCGGATGGGATCGGACTGATTCTGGCGGCCCGGCTGCTCGGAGGGCGCTTCCGCCAGCACGTTCGCGGCACGGACCTGGTCGAGCGCGTTGCCGGGCTCGCCGCCGAGCGGGGCTACCGAATGTACATGCTTGGGGCCGCGCCCGGCGTGGCCCGCGAGGCGGCCGAACGCCTCATGGCACGCCATCCCGGACTGAAGATCGTCGGCGCCGAGCCGGGCTCGCCCGATGCGGGAGACGACGCGCGGGTAGGGGGCGCGATCACGAGCGCGGGCCCAGTCCATATCCTGCTGGTCGCTTACGGCGCGCCCGCGCAGGAGCTATGGCTCGACCGCAACCTCGACCGGCTCGGGATACCCGTTGGGATTGGGGTGGGCGGCGTGTTCAACTACCTCTCGGGGCGGGTCCCACGCGCGCCGGGCTGGGTCCAGCGATTGGAGCTGGAGTGGCTGCATCGCCTGCTGACCGAGCCATGGCGCTGGCGCCGGCAGTTGGCTCTGCCCCAATTCCTAGCGCTCGCCGTCCTGACCGCCGCGAGCCGCGCCACGAGGCGTGGCCTGTAGTATGGCCCGGGGCGCCAACGGATCTGCCAGATCCGCCCGTGCAACTTGACATTATCTGGCTGGCGAGTATACTGACCATTAATCGAACACCTGGCCTTGCCTGAGATGGCAGCCCGTGGCGGCTGGTGCTAGGTGGAGTGGGTAATCCGCTAGGAGCACACTTCCGGGCCCGTCCGGTGCATCTGGGCGGGCCTGGGTCATTCAGGAGCACTTCGGGAAGAGGAGGAAGCCCGATGGCAAAAATGCGCGTGCTCTCGGGCCGTGGCGACACGGTGGTGGAGTGGGACGAGCGGAAGCTGCGGACGCGTGATCCTGAGGCCTTGGCGGCCGTGCGAGAGGCTGAACGGATCTTCGAGGAGCAGCGCTCCCGCGGCGCCACGGCCTTCAAAGTACAGCCCGACAAGCCGGCCCAGCGGATCGACGAGTTCGACCGCACCGCCGAGCAGATTATCGTCGTACCGCGGGTCGCCGGGGGCTGATCCACCGTGGTCCTCACGGTGATCGCTCTCGAGCTGCTGTTCGTCCTGCTGATCGTTTGCCTGTTGTGCCGGGCGCCGTATGGCGTCCTGGCGCACCAGTCGCTGGCAGTCGGGCGACGATCCGACTGGCGCGAAGCTCAGGAGCGTGCTGAGCACCTCCTGCGCGAGATCCTCAACGACGAGGAGTACCGCCATCTCAACCGGCGCGGCTACCTGGAAGTCCCCAGTCGTACCCGCCCGAGGCGGGTCTATCGGGTCCCTCGCCATCAGGGCCAGGTCAAGGTCTACGAAGGGGGCGTCCCGATCATGGCGTTGTGCGTCCAATCCGTCGACGCGATCCCGGACGGCGACGCGGTGCTGATGCACAAGCTGATGATCGAAGGCAACGAGGAGGAGTACCTCCGAATCGCCAACCGCTTCGAACCGACGCTGTACGGTTTCATCGCGATCCGTCCCCGAGGCCGCATCTAGGCGCGTTCAGCCCTCGAGCAGCGGCCGAGGGGGTCCTCGCTGCGTGGTACCATATGTTCCCGGGCGTTCGCGGCGACACTCTCAGACGCCCTGGCCGCTAGGTGCGCCGACTGCTTCAAAACATCCGTCGAGATATTCGCGCTGCGCGCGAGCGTGACCCGGCCGCGATCAGCGACCTCGAGGTCATCCTAGCCTACCCGGGCTTCCACGCCCGCCAGCTGCACCGCCTGGCCCACGCTCTCCAGCGCCGCGGTCTGCCCATCGTTCCACGCCTCATCTCCCACCTGAACCGGGCATTGACCGGGATCGAGATCCACCCGGCCGCGCGAATCGGCGAGGGGTTGTTCATCGATCATGGGATGGGACTCGTGATCGGCGAGACGGCTGAGATAGGGGACGACGTGACCCTGTACCAGGGCGTGACGCTCGGGGGCACCAGTCGACTGCGCCACAAGCGTCACCCCACGCTGCGCGACGGGGTCGTCGTAGGCGCACACGCCCAGCTCATCGGGGCTATCGAGGTGGGCGAGGGAGCGCGCGTTGGCGCCGGCTCCGTGGTCGTCAACTCGGTCCCACCCTACTCGACGGTGGTGGGCGTGCCGGGTCGAACGGTCGCCGTCCGCTTCCCGGACAATCGGCCAATCGCCCGCCTGCCAGACCCGGAGGCCGAGACGATAGAGCTGCTACAACAGCGCATCCGCGAGCTGGAGGGCCGCCTGGCCGGCCTGGAACGTCATCTTGGCCGGATGCGGGCTGACCGAATGGAGCGCTCAGAGAGCTGGGTGACTGGCGAGCTGGCATAGACTGAGCGTGGTAAGGACCGCGAGCGCTCCTCCATGTCAGCTCGATTCGTCTAGACGTGAGTGACCGCGGTCAGGCTCTGACGCTGAGATGAGCACGGTCGGCCTGCTGCATTACACGTGTCCGCCCGTTGTCGGAGGGGTCGAGTCGCTGATCGCGCTCCACTGTCGCCTGCTACTAAGCCATGGCTACCGGGCACGCGTGCTGGCTGGCCGCGGCTCCCCCTTCAACCCCCAGGTGGCGCTCACACTCATCGACGCCCTGGACTCCAAGTACCCGCCGCTCCTTGCCGTCAATGAAGAGCTGAAGGCCGGCCAGGTCGGAGCTGGCTTCCACAAGCTGGCCGACGAGTTGGCCGATCGGCTCGTGAAGGCCCTTGGCGGACTCGACGTCTGCATCATCCACAACGCGCTCACCTTGCACTTCAATCTGCCGCTTACGGCCGCCCTCCACAAGCTCGCCTCTGAAGGCGCGGCTCCGCAGCTGATCTCCTGGTCCCACGATCTGTCATGGGCCAACCCGCTCTATGTGCCACTGATGCGTGAACGCGAGCCCTGGAGCCTGCTCAAGAGTCCGCTGCCGGGCGTCTCGTACGTAGTGGTTTCCGAGGACCGCCGACGGGCCCTGCGCCGGTTGTGGGGGTGGGGTCGGAGACCTACCCCCCCAACCCGCCTCCCTAAAGGGAAGGCGGAGGATCACCCCCATCCCTTTAGGGAAGGGGGGCGGGGGGTTAGGTCGGGGTCAGGCCCAGACATCGCCGTGGTCCCGGCCGGCGTGGATCCGGCCGCCAAGCTGAAGCTTCGAAGTTCCACGCTGGCCCTGGCACGCCAGTTGCGTATCGGCGATGCCTGGCCGTTCATGCTGCTCCCGGCGCGGATCACCAAACGAAAAAACATCGAGTACGCTATCGAGGTCACCCGCGGGCTGCGAGACCG
>DASPXK010000339.1:0-7696 GCA_035637315.1 Chloroflexota bacterium | reverse complement strand
TGGCGCGTACTATCCACGGGCAGACCCGCTTGGCCCTTATACTGGGTTGAGGAGAAGGGTGGGACTTCGTCATGAGGGTTGCTCAGGGGCTCCTCGAACGGGTCATCGCCTTCGTCGAAGGCCGCATTTCGCTTCCAGAATTCCAGCTCTGGCTGGCCGAGCGCGTCCAGAGGATCGCCGACGAAAGCGATCCCCACGCGGCCCAATGGTCTGACCGGGCGTGGATCCTCGTCGGCGAGTGGCTTGATGGGCTCCGCGACGAGCCGGGCGTGCGCGCTGAATTGAAGGAGTTTCTCGGGCGGCAGGCACCTCCTCGAGCGCGCCCCGCCCTGACGCCCAACCAGTAAGTCGATCTGCCAGTCACTCTTCGTTGTTCAACGGGTTTCGCTGAGTCTCCGCGCTCGCTCGCGATTGCTCGTAGCATCCATCGCTTCCTGCTACAGGTCCACAGCGAGCACCCCGTCGATCATCTGCGCCCGGTATCTCCGAGGCTTATCGGTCGGAACGCCGTAGAACTGTGTGAACGCCTGGCCCGCTACGGGTTTAATGGCCGTCATCCGCCCGATACAGGCCGCAGACGGCGTGAGTGCTGCGGCTAGCTCCACGATCGATCGGGCCGCGAGGCGCAGCTCGCCTCGGTCGGACAGCTGACCGGCACTCGGGCAGGAGCTTCAGCTGATCAGCGCCTCGAACTCCTCCTCGCTCAGGATCGGCGTCCCGAGCTGCTGGGCACGCTGGAGTTTGGAGCCGGCGTCCTCGCCGACGATGACGTAGCTCGTTTTCTTCGTGACGCTGTCGGCGACCCCCCCACCCAGGCGCCGGATGCGGGCCTCGAGCTCGGAGCGCGTCGCCCCAGCCAGGCGCCCGGTTACGACGAAGGTCAGTCCGGACAGCGGTCCCTCTTGAACGGTGGCCGCCTCCTGCTCGAACCGCAGCCCGGCCTTCCGGAGTCGTTCGATGACGGCCCGGTTCGAGGGCTCGGCGAAGTAGTCGGCGATGCTGGTGGCGATCTTGGGCCCGATTCCCTCGATCGCCTCGATGTCGGCCGCGGATGCGTTCATGAGCGCATCCAGGCTGCCGAAGTGGTCGGCCAGGAGCACGCCCACCTGATCGCCGACGTGGCGGATGCCGAGCGCCACGATCAGCCTGCTGAGCGGGCGCTGCTTACTCGCCTGGATGGCGTCGAGGATGTTCTGGGCGCTCTTGTCCGCCAGCCGCTCCAACTTGACCAGGTCCTCCTTGTCGAGGGCGTACAGGTCGGCGAAGTCCTTGACCAGGCCGGCCTGGATCAGCGCCGTGAGCAGCTTCTCGCCGAGCCCGTCGACATCCATTGCCCCCCGTGAGACGAAGTGCTTGAGCAGCTCCCAGCGCTGGGCCGGACAGATCACGCCGCCGGTGCAGCGGGCCATCGCCTCGCCCTCCGGCCTAACCACTGCCGAGCCGCAGACGGGGCAGCGGTCCGGGAGCCTGTAAGGCACCTCCCGCCCGGTCCGCTTGCTCAGGATCGGGCCGATGACCTGGGGGATGACCTCGCCAGCCCGTTGGACCAGCACGGTGTCGCCGACCCGGATGTCCTTGCGGCGGATGTCGTCCTCGTTGTGCAGGCTGGCTAGCTTGACCGTTACACCGCTGACCTGGACCGGCTCGAGGATGGCGAATGGGTTGAGGCTGCCGGTCCGTCCGACGTTGACGCCGATGTCGAGCAGCTTCGTCGTCGCCTGGGTGGGCGGGAACTTGAAAGCGATCGCCCAGCGCGGCTCACGCCCCACGACGCCCAGCTCCTGCTGGACGTCGAGATCGTCGAGCTTGACCACCACCCCGTCGATCTCGTAGTCGAGCGACTCGCGGTGCGCCTCCCAGCCCTCGCACAGCTCGGCGACCTCGTCGATCTTCTCGCAGCGGCGGTTCCGTGGATTCGTGCGCAGCCCGAGCTGGCGGAACCGTTCGAGCGCCTCCCAGTGGCTGCGGGGCGGTCGCTCGCTGATCTGGCCGAGCGCGTAGACGAAGATGTCCAGCGGGCGCGAGGCGGTGATGCGCGGGTCGAGCTGGCGCAGCGAGCCGGCCGCGCAATTGCGCGGGTTGGCGAACAGCGGCTGGCCGGCTGCCATGCGCTCCTCGTTGATCCTGGCGAAGGCGGCTCGCGAGAGGTAGACCTCGCCGCGGACCTCGATCAGGGCCGGCGGCTCGTCGAGCAGCGTCCGCGGCACGCTCCTGATCGTGCGGATGTTCGCAGTCACGTCCTCGCCGCGGATGCCGTCGCCACGGGTGGCCCCGACCGCCAGGCGGCCGTCGCGGTAGGTGAGCGAGACGGCCAAACCGTCGATCTTCGGCTCCAGCACGAAACCAGTCGCCTCGCGCCCGAGCAGGCGGGTGGCGCGGGTGTGCCAGGCTCGCAGCGCCTCGGACGAGAAGGCGTTGGCCAGGCTCAACATCGGCGCGGCGTGCTCGACCGAGCGGAACTGCTCGGCCGGCCCGGCCCCGACGCGCTGGGTGGGCGAGTCGGGCGACTGGAGCTCCGGATGCTCCTCCTCGAGCGCCCGAAGCTCGTTCATCAGGAGGTCGTATTCGCCGTCCGAGATCTCCGGATCGTCGAGGACGTAGTAGCGATAGTTGTGGTAGTTGATGGCCCGGCGCAGCTCCTCGACCCGCGCCTGGACCGTCGTCAGATCCTGGACCAACCCCAACCTCCGTCGTTCCGTGGCCCCATGTCATGATACGCCGCCCCACCTTCCATGTCCCATCTCCCCTCTCCCAATCTCCCATCTCCCATCTCCCCTCTCCCCTCTCCCCTCTCCCTTCTCCCATCTCCCATCTCCCATCTCCTGGCCCCTGATCCCTGGCCCCTGGTATCTTGCGCGCGTGGCCGAGGAGAAGACTACGGAGGCCCTGGAGGCGCTTCGGCGCGCCGTCGACGAGCTCGACGCCCGGATCGTCGAGCTGCTGGCCGAGCGGTCGGAGCTGTCGAGCCAGATCGGGCGAGCCAAGCTGGGGAATGGGGACGCGGTCTACGCCCCCGCCCGCGAGGCCGATGTCCTGGAGCGGGTGACGCGTCTGGCCGGCGGGCGGATTCGGCCGCAGCACCTGCGGGCGATCTACGGCGAGATCCTGTCGGCGTCGCGTGATCTCCAGCGTCCGCCGCGCATCGCCTTCCTGGGCCCAAAGGCGACCTTCGGCCATCAGGCCGCGCTGCAGCGCTTCGGCGCGGCCGCCGAGTACGTTCCGGCCGCGACCAACCCGGACGTGATCGCCGAGGTCGAGCGCGGCAACGCCGACTACGGGGTGATCCCGATCGAGAACTCGACCGAGGGCCCGGTCGGTGAGAGCCAGGACCGACTGGTGGAGACCGAGCTGAAGGTGTGCGACGAGGTGACGATCGCGGTCGCCCACTGCCTTCTGGCTCGCTGCCCGACCGAGGAGGTGCGGACGGTCTACTCACATCCCCAGGCCGCGGCCCAGTGCCGCCGCTGGCTAGCCCAGCATCTGCCAGACCGCCACGTCGTGCACGTCGCCAGCACCGGCCTGGCGGCCGAGCGAGCCGCCCGAGAGGCCGGCGCGGCCGCCATCGCCAATCGTCTGGCCGGCGAGGTGTTTGGCCTGGACGTCCTGGTCAGCAACATCCATGACTCCTCGAACAACTACACTCGCTTCTGGGTGGTCGGTCCGCGGATGAGTGAGCGGCCGACCGGCAGCGACAAGACCGCGCTCGTGTTCAGCATTCGGGACCGAGTCGGCGCCCTGCGCGACGTCGTCCAAGTCTTCGCGGAGGCCGGCATCAGCCTGAGCGCGATCCAGTCCCGCCCGTCCAGACGGCGGGCCTGGGACTACATCTTCTTCGTCGAACTGCGCGGGCACGCGGCCGAGCCGCACGTTCAGAGGGCGCTCGAGGCGGCTGAACAGCACACCGTGTTCCTCAAGGTGCTCGGGGCCTGGCCGCTCGACTCGAGCGAGGCGGTGGGGGACCCGTGAAGGGTATATTTACTGCGTCGACCGGCCGAACAGGAGGTCGCGCTGACGGAGATCGTGCCTCCCTTTGCGAGGCAGGCCGAGTGAGGGCAGCGTGCTGACGATCGAGCTTCGGGGCTGGCGCGCGTACGCGCTCGGGGTAGTCGCGCTGGCGCTGCTGCTGGCATTCGTGTTCGCCGCCAGCCTGGCCCTGCTGGTGTTGCTGGCGGCCGGGGCAGTGGCGCTGGTCGCCCACCGGGCGCTGCGGGCGCTGGGCCTGATCCGGCCAGGTCGCTCCCCGGGAGGCTCGCGGCAGGTCATCGAAGGTGAATATCGAGTCGTCGAGCGCGGCGGCGCTCTCCCAGGGGGAGACGGGAGGCCTCCGCCCGCCCGGTAGGGAGCGGGTTGGGGGCTGGGCAACGTGGCGCGCGAGCGGGTGGTCGAGTGGCTCGTGGCCTGGATCTGGGCTCGCCAGGCGCTGCGCGGTCCGCTGTCGGGCGACGACGGCGCCCGCTACGAGGTCGTCTTTCGTGGCCGTGTCTGGGGCGAGCGCGGGCCCGACTTCCAGGGCGCGATCCTGGCTCGCCAGGATGGTGAGCTGCTGCGCGGCGATGTGGAGGTGCACGTTCGCAGCTCGGACTGGCGTCGGCACGCCCACGACCGCGATCCGGCCTACAACCAGACCGTCTGCCAGGTCGTGCTCTGGCACGACCTGCAGCGCCCGATCCGCCGCCAGGATGGGGTGGTCGTTCCGACGCTCGAGCTGGTCAAGCACCTGGCGGCCCCACTAGCCGAGCTGGAGCAGCGCCGCCAGGCCGAGGTCGAGGCGAGCGAGGCTCCGGCCTGCGTCCCGGATGCGAGCCAGATCGAGGAGCTGCTCGAGCGGGCCGGCCTGAATCGGTTCATGGCCAAGTCGGCCGCGTTCGAAGGTGAGCTGGCCTGTCTGCCGCCCGACGAGGTCCTGTACCGCGGGGCGCTACGGGCGATGGGCTACACCGCCAACACGCGCGGCTTCGAGCGTCTAGCCGACGCGCTGCCGCTGGGTGGCATCCGCGACCTGGCGGCTGGGCTGCGCGGACACAGCCTGGCGCGGGTCCAGGCCGCCCTACTGGGCGTGGGCGGGCTGCTGCCCTCGCAGCGCGGCCTGTCGGCTGGCCCGCCAGAGGCGGGCTGGCCGGCCGAGCTGGAGGTCGCGTGGGCAGCCCTCGTTCCCGCTCTGGCGCCGCCGCTGCCGCGCTCGGCCTGGCGCTGGTGGCGGGTCCGACCGGAGAACCTGCCGCCCCGCCGAGCGGCCGGCCTCAGCCAGGTCGCTGCCTCATGGCTGCGCCGTGACCCGATCGACTTGCTGCTGGACGACCTGGCCGAGGCCGAGCGCCTCGAGCGCCCGAGCCGGCTGGCCGAGCCGTGGCGGGTGCGAGCGGGTGACTCGTTCTGGCCTCGGCACTTCGACTTCGGCCGCCCGGCGCCGGGCCCCCGCCCCTGGCTGGTTGGCCTGGGACGGGCTGGTGAAGTCGCGGTCAACGTCCTGCTGCCGTTCTTGCATGCCCTTGGCCAGGCCTGTGACGACCAGGGCCTCTCGGAGCGAGCGCTGGCGCTGTACCTTCGCTACCCGCCCACGCCGCCCAACCGCGTGACGCGCGAGATGGCCCGCCAGGTGGGTGGTCCCGGCGGCGCAGCCAGCGCGAGAACCGCCTGCCGCCAGCAGGGCCTGATCCACCTGTTCCGGCACTGGTGCGACAGCCACGACTGCGACCGGTGCCCGGCGTTCAACGTTCAACGTTCCACGTTCAACGTACCGCCAGCCGAAGGCTTGAACCGTGGACGCCGAACTTTGAACGTGGAACGTTGAAGGCGAAACGTCCACGGCCTGGAGGTGACGCGGATGGCCGATGCTGATGAGCGGACACGAATCGCGCTGCTGCTGCGGAGGGCCGGCTTCGACGCGCGGCCCGACGAACTTGAGCGCTACCTACAGCTTGGGCTCGAGGCGACGCTCCAGGAGCTGCTCCATCCCGAGGGGGTCGGCGAGGAGTTCGACGGCCTGCTCGACAGCCTCCAGGGCCACCTGCTCGACCTCCAGAACATCGAGGACGTCCAGACCTGGTGGCTGTACCGGATGGTGCGCACCCGCCGCCCACTGCTCGAGAAGCTGACCCTCTTCTGGCACGGCCACTTCGCGGTCGCCAACTACAAGGTCCAGAACCCGCTCGCGATGCATCGGCACGTCGAGTTGCTGCGCGCCAAGGCGTTTGGCAGCTATCGCGACATGCTGCTGGCAGTCTCACGCGACCCGGCCATGTTGATCTGGCTGGACGGCAACACCAACCGAAGGGTGGCTCCCAACGAGAATTACGGCCGTGAAGTGCTGGAGCTGTACACGCTCGGGATCGGCAACTATAGCGAGGCCGACGTTCAGTCCGCGGCGCGTGCCTTCACCGGCTGGAACCTGCGTAGTGGCGAGTTCTACTTCGATCCAAACCAGCACGACGGCAGCCCCAAGACCTTCCTGGGCCAGACGAGCGCGTTCGACGGAGGTGACGTCATCGACGTGCTGGTCCGACATCCCGCCACGGCCGACCGAATCTGTCGGAGGCTGTTCTCCTTCTTCGCCTACTCCGATCCGGAGCCGGAGGCGCTGCGGCCGCTGGTCTCGATCTATCTCGAGCAGGGCTACGAGATCGGCCGGGTCGTCGAGGCGATCCTTCGGTCGGACGCCTTTTACTCGGAGCGCTCGCGCTACGAGCATATCAAGTCGCCGGTCGAATACGTGGTCAGCTCGGTCCGCAAGCTCGGAGCGCAGGCCCGTGAGCGGAGCCTGATCCAGGCCCTGCGCGGCATGGGCCAGGAGATCCTGAACCCACCCAACGTAGCCGGCTGGGCCGGTGGACGGGCCTGGGTGAACCCATCAACCCTGCTCGAGCGGTTCAACTTCGCGGCCCGGTTGGCCACGGCGCGTGGCGAGCCGAACGATGGCGGCCTCGTGCGAGCCTCGGAGTTGCTCGGGATCAGCGGCGGCCTGGGCGACCCCCAACAGGTGGTCGATCGTCTCATCGACTTGCTTGGCGGGCCGGAGCTCGAGCCGTCCGCGCGGCAGGCGCTGGTGGACTTCGTCGCGTCGCCGCTGACGTACCCTCCGTTCGTCCAGGGCCCGCCCAACGCCCAACAGGTCCAGCTGGCAGTCGACGCGCGGTTGCGGGGTGCGATCCACCTCGCGCTGGCCAGCACGGATTACCAGGTCGGCTAATGCGGGTCCGAAGTCCGAAGTCCGAAGTCCGAAGTCCAAAGTCCAAGGTCCAAAGTCCAAAGTCCAACCCCCGAGTCGGGGGCGCAAGCCCGGGCTCCGCACCAGTTTGGACTTTGGCCTGTGGACTTTGGACTGGGAGGGAATGAGATGGCGAGGCGCTCGCGGCGCGAGTTTCTGAAGTCGGGCGGAGCCGGAGCGCTGGCGGTTGGCCTGGCCGCCTGCGCGGCGCCGCCCGCGCCGAGCGAGAGCCCGCCGACGGAGCCGACTCCACGGTTGGAGTCAGCTCTGGCGCCGACCGCCGTGGCGAAGCCGGCGCCCGAGGGCACCGGACGGCCCTCGGCCGGGCAACGCACCCTGGTGGTCGTCCAGCTCAGCGGGGGCGACGACGGCCTCAACATGATCGTCCCATACGGCGACGGGCTCTACTACCAGCTTCGTCCACAGCTCGCCATCCCGGCCGACCAGGCGTTGCCACTCGACGGCCAGCTGGGCCTCCACCCCAACCTGAAG
>DASPXK010000338.1:0-17057 GCA_035637315.1 Chloroflexota bacterium | reverse complement strand
CGCCAGGCGGCGGCACCGGTTCCTCGTGGGGCCCGTCATCGCCGCCGGAGCTCCCGTCGTCCGGCGAGTCCCGACCTCCGCCGAGGCCCGCGTCTGTGCCCGGCCAGTCCGCGGGTTCGAACAGGAGCGTCAGTATGAACGAAGTCACGAGCGATACTAGGAGCGAAAGTCCGCTAAACAACGCGATCAGTGGCACGCTGTTGATAGGCCTCGGCCAATCGGCTCTGCCCACTATGGTCCATTCCATGATCGGTCCCTTCATCCCAAGCCCCAGCTCAGAGAGCCTGGTAGACGACGTCGAACCTGGTCGGCGCTGGGTCGCGCAGCGTGGCGGCTAGTCGACCAAACCGCGCATCCGTGATCATCCAGCCACACTCGCACTGGGCACCGTCGACGAGCGGGCATTACCGCGCAGACGAGCAAACACTCGACGACGCCCGCGTCTGGATCGTCCGGCGATGAAGGTGGGTCGGATTGGTCCGGTCCCGAAGACGATGTCGCGCATATTCGTCCCTCCAGTTGGTTGCCACCCTGCCTGAGCTCATCCTAGCGAGGCGTTGTGGCAGCGCCGTGGCCGGTCCGTTGCAAATTGCCGTTCAACGGCGTTGCAAATTCGCTCCCAAACGGCCTCAAGACCCATTCGCCGTCGATTCGGGTATTTCGATGCGACCGCTGGGCTTGAGCGCTTGGCTGCCGGTTCTGCTATAAAGGGCACCCTTTGATGAACATCGCCATCCGTCTGATCGACCATTCGGCCGTCCGGCTGGCCGGCCCCCTGGCCGGGCTATGCTGCGCCGCGATCTTCCTGGCCACCCTGGACGCACGGGCCGTCGGCGCGGCCTTCAGCCGGGTGGCCTGGTGGTGGCTGGCGCCGATGCTGGTATTGGGCTGCGTTAATCTCTGGCTGCGCGCCATTCGCTGGGGAGTGCTGCTCGCGCCGGCAGCGCCGCTACCAACCGCGCAGCTTCTGCGAGTCGGTCTCGCGGCCGCACTGGCGGGGCTCGGGCTGCCGGCGCGTGGCGGCGACCTCGTCAAGATGCTGCTCGCCGCTCGGCTGCCCGGCGTCAAGCTGGCCGACGTGGCGGCCGCCGAGCTCCTCGAACGGCTGGTGGACGGCGCGATCTTCGGCGCCTTCATCGCGGGCGCCGCCGTCCTGGGCGGCGTGGCCGGCTGGCCCCTGTTCCTGGGCCTGGGGACTCTGGGGATCTACTTACCGATCCTGGCGGCCGTGCCCATCGCGGGCTGGTACCTCGGCGCTCCTTTCGAACGCGCGTGCGAGCAGCGCGCACGTGGTTGGCATCCCAGGCGACTGATCGGCTGGGCCGCCGACGCGGCCTATCGGCGTGGCCCGTCCTTGCTCGCGCACGCCGCGCGGCTGTCGCTGCTGGCCTGGGCGGCCGAGGCCGCGTCCTATTACTGCCTTCTGGTCGCGTTCGGCTGGCTGGCCCCGCCGATCCTTCCGTTCGCGGCGGTCGGGGTCGCGAACTTCGCGTTCGCGGTGCCTGGCGCGCCGGCTAGCGTTGGGACCTTCCATCTGCCGATTAGCTCGCTGCTCGTCGACAGCTTCGGCGCGGAGCCCAGCCTGGCGTCGGCCTTCGCCGTTGCGCTCCACGTCGGGGTGCTCGCGCCAGTACCGCTGCTCTGGGCTCTGCTCACGGCGCGGTCCCGGCTCCAGGCAGCGCCCATCCGCGCGCGTTGAGCGATCTCGGCCCCGCGGCTCAGCCGCCGGCCCTCCGCTTCCCGAACGGTTTCCTCTGGGGCTCTGCGACTGCCGCCCATCAGGTAGAAGGAAACAACTGCAACAACGACTGGTGGGCTGCCGAGCGGGCTGGCCAGCTCCCCTACGCATCCGGTCTCGCCTGCGACCACTACCGTCGCTACGCGGCCGATTTGGCTCTGTTCGCCGACCTGGGCCACAATGCCCATCGCTTCTCCCTCGAGTGGAGCCGCATCGAGCCCAGGCCAGGCGAGTTTGACGCCGCGGCGATCGCCCACTATCGCCACGTCATCGAGACTACGCGAGCCAATGGCCTCGAGCCGCTGGTGACGCTGCACCACTTCACCAACCCGCGCTGGCTGTCCGAGGCGGGCGGCTGGACTCGACCCGAGGTGGTCCCCGCATTCGAGCGCTTCGCGCGCCGCGCGGCGCGGGAGTACCGCGACCTGGTGCGCTACTGGATCACCGTCAACGAGCCAGGCGTGTACGCTACCCAGGCCTGGGCGTTGGGCATCTGGCCGCCCCGGCAGCGCAGCATCACCCTGGCCCTGCGAGTGCTGCGCTACATGGCGCTGGCTCATGGCAGGGCGTATCACGCGATCCACGAGGAGCAGCCGGACGCGCGGGTCGGTGTCGCCCACCACTGGCGGATCTTCGATCCAGCCAACCCGGCCCGAAGGGGGGACCGGCTCGTGGCGGGCGTTCGAAGCCACTTGGTGAACCAGGCCTTCCCGATCGCCATCCGTCGGGGTCGGCTGCTTCCCCCGATCGGCAACGGACGCACGATCGGCTGGCTAGTGGGGACCGAGGATTGGGTCGGGCTGAACTACTACACGCGCGAACGCGACCGATTCGATTCACGGCTGCCCCACTTGCTGTTCGCTCGGGAGACGTTCGCCAAGGTGGAGCGCAACCAGTTGAAGTGGGAGATCTATCCGGATGGGCTCTTCCGCGCTCTCCTGGCGGTCGCCAGGCCGGGCTCTGGAGTTGAGGTGATCGTCACCGAGAATGGCATTCCGGAGCCAGACAACCAGGACAACCTGCGTCCCGCGTTTCTGGTCCAACACCTGGCCGCCTGCCATCGGGCGATCGTGGCCGGCGTGCCGCTACGGGGCTACTTGTACTGGTCGAGTCTGGACAACTTCGAGTGGGCCGACGGATTCGAGCCTCGCTTCGGGCTGGTGCACGTCGACTACGCCATCCAGGCCCGCACGCCGAAGCCGAGCGCCTACCTGTACCGCGACATCATCCGCCGCAACGGCCTGAGCGCGGAGGAGCTGGAACGCTACCCAACGGCGAACTGCTGATCCGCTGAGGTGCGCATCATTCCCAGACCTCGTTGGCGTTGCGCAGCGGCGTGAAGGCCGAGACCTGCCCGGCCGCGCCTCGCATGATCTCCTCGATCCGAGCGATTTCAGTCCCAGTCAGCCTCAACTCCGCTCCGGCCACGTTCTCATCGACCTCGGCTGGCGCGCGGGCTCCCACCAGGGCGGTGCTGACGACAGGGTTCCGAAGCACCCAGGCCAGCGCCACCTGGCTGACGGGAACGCCGCGCGGCCCGGCTACGCCTTTTTTGAGCTGCTGGACAAGCTCGACGTTCCGACGAAAGTTCTCGCCTTGGAGGATCGGCTGGCCGAACGCGACCCCGCCGGCCCGCCAGTCCCAGTCCACGAACGTCGTGTCCGGCGTGAACGCGCCGGTTAGCAGGCCGTGCGCGAGCGAGCCGTAGCCCATCACACCAATGCCTTCCTCCGCGCAGAACGGGAAGATCTCGCGCTCCATTCGCCGATCGAACAGGTGGTAGCCGACCTGGATGACGTCCACGCGGCGAACGTTCATGCATGCCCGCATCTGGTCGACGGTGAAGTTGGAGACGCCGACGAAGCGAGCCTTGCCGGCTTTGACAACCTCGTCCATCGCCGAGAACGTCTCCTCGAACGACACCTTCGGGTCCGGCCAATGGACCAGATAGACGTCGACGACATCCGTCCCGAGCCGCCTCAAGCTGTCGTCGATCTCGCGCAGAATGTTGGCCCGGCTTGCGTCGCGACCGATCGTCTTGGTGCTCGGATCGGGACGGATCGCGCACTTAGTGACCAGAACGACATCGTTGCGGCGTCTGCCGAGCGCCCGGCCTAGGACTTCTTCAGAGTGGCCAGAGCCATACCCCGGCGCCGTATCGAAACAGGTGACGCCCACTTCCAACGCGCGGTGGACGGCCCGAACGGCCTCTTCGTCCTCAATTGGTCCATAGCGGTCGCCGCTCATCGGCCAGCTACCGAAGCCCATTGCCGACACTTGTAGCCCGGTCCGCCCAAAAGCCCGGTACTCCATGCTTGCTCCCTCCGGCCAGCCAACTACAGCTTGGACACCAGCTTGCCGTTGAAGTTGCCACCCGCGTCTCGTCCCCATGTGTACAGCAGCAGGACCGTGTTCCCCGACCGAATCACCAGCCGATAGTGGCGAAGCGGATTATCGTCGTCGCACTTGAAGCACGCGCCAAGCGCGTGGGATTCGTCCCCCAGGCCGGGCATCGGCTGGTCGCCGAGGTGCTCGAAGGGCCGAACCCCCGGGTCGGCCTCCGGCAGATCGAAGACGCTCAAGTCGGCAAAGATCGAGCGCGCCACCTCGGCGCTGTCAGCCACGAAGACCCGGCTGATGATGTACTGGGGGCCGAGCTTCCTGACCGCCTGCACGTTTTCACGCTCGTAGATCGCCTGATACCAGCGCCCGCGCTCTCCGGCCATCAGGCGGCCCTCGGTTTGAAAGGCCTTCTCGCCGGCCTCCGCCGGCGTCATGGCCAAGTCACGAAGCAGCCGATCGGCGGCCCGCACGGGCACAGGTGGGCCGGACGGCGAGCTGCGCGCCAGAACGTAGGGCCGTCCGCCGGGCACGTCCGCATCCTCGGCCGCTACGTACACGTAGTACATTCCACTGGGCAGCCGCTCGGCCAGGACCTGGCGCGGGCTGGGACCCAATCCGACCTCTGCCACCGAGCTCCGGTCATCCATCTCCAGCCTGAGCTTGAAGCTGCCTGCTCTGGCGGTCAGCTTGACCGCCACGCTCTGGCCGTTGTCGACCTGGATGCGATAGCGGTCGGCATCTTCGTTCGAGTCGATGACGCCTTCCACTTGCCCATCGGGTAGCTCGCAGGCGCTTTCCGGGCTGTCATTCGGCTCGGGGCAGACGTCCGCGGCCGATGCCGATGGCAGGCCGCACAGCCACGCCCAGCCCACGCTCACCACGAACCCCGCCGCCAACGCCGCTGCTGGCCGGCGCCCAGGAAACGTGCTGGCCAAGCCTGACTCGGACCGGCTGTCAAGTTGCAACACGCGACTATCTCCGCGCTTGGCCGAGTCCAGTGCGCCTAGTATAGCCACGGGCTAACCTGGCCCAGCCGGCTGGTTGGGCCGGCGCGTGAGCTGTTGCAGTTCAGCTAGTATCGACCAGCGAATCGAACGCGAGGGAACATGGCACGCCTATCCTACGTGCGTACAGACGCGCTGCAAGACCAGTCGTTAGCTGATCTGGTGGAGCGAATCCGCCAGCAGCGTTCGGGGAGCGTGAACGAGCTGTACCGAATGTTGTTGAACAGCCCATCGATCGCCGACGGCTGGCTTCGCCTCGGGACGGCCGTCCGCTTCGAGGCTCAGCTCGACGGGCGGAGCCGCGAGCTTGCGATCTGCCGAGTCGGCCAGTTGAACGGCGCCCAGTACGAATGGGACCATCACGTCCCGCTCGCCAGGCGAGAGGGGATCACCGATGGCCAAGTCGCTGCGTTGGGGGGTTGGCGATCGTCCGACCAGTTCGACGCTCGCGAGCGAGCCGTGCTCGACTACGCCGACGCGATGACCCGAGACGTGGCCGTGCCCGACGATGTGTTCGAGACGCTGCGAACCTACCTCGGCGAGCGCGAAATCCTCGAGCTGACCGCGACCATCGGATTCTACAACATGGTCTCTCGAGTGCTCGTCGCGCTCCGCATCGCAGATGAGACCGATTGAGGCTCACAGACTTCGATCTTTGGAGGAGGGCGAAGATGCTCACCATTAGCGCGCGGCGCCTGACAGATGTCGCGACCTCGATCTTCACGGCGGCTGGAGCGACTCCTGAGAACGCCCAGGGCGTCGTCTCATCACTTGTGGATGCGAACCTGGCTGGACACGATTCGCACGGCGTCATCCGCATTTCAGCCTACGTCAAAGACATCCGCGAGGGGAGACTCGACCCGAAGGCGACTCCCGTCGTCGTTCGTGAGACGGCCTCCACCGCTGTCATCGACGGCGGGACAACTTTCGGCCAGGTCAGCTCGCGCATGGCCGCCGACCTCGCCATCCGCAAGGCGCGCGCGGCCAGCCTCGCCGCAGTAGCGGCGAACCACTGCCACCACACGGGCCGCATCGGCGAATGGACCGAGCGTGTCGCAGCGGCCGGGTTGGTCGGCATGGCGACGACGGCTGGGCCACGCGGCCCCCAGAGCGTGGCGCCGTTCGGCGGGGCCAAGGGGGCGCTCGGCACGAATCCGATGTCGTGGGCCATCCCCCGGGCGGCCGGCCATCCGCCCGTGCTGATGGACTACGCGACGAGCGCGGTCGCGCAGGGAAAGCTCCAGGTCGCCCGGGCAAAGCAGGAGCCGGTCCCCGACGGGTGCATCATCGACGCGGCCGGCAAGCCAACCAACAACGTCGAGGACTTCTTCGCCGGCGGGCTGCTGCTCCCATTTGCAGGCCACAAGGGCTACGCGCTATCGGTCGTGGTGGAGCTGTTGTCGGTCGGTCTGAGCGCTGGCGACAAGGTGCCGGCGGGCGAGCGGGCGGGCACTGTGCTCATGGTGGCGATCGATCCCGGCGCATTCCGTCCGGCGGAGGAGTTCACCAAATACGTCGAGAGCGTCGTGGCTCGGCTAAAGGCGATACCGCCCGCGCCAGGTTTCAGCGAGGTGCTCGTGCCGGGCGAGCCGGAGGCTCGCACGCGGGCGACTCGGCAACGCGAGGGCATCCCCGTGCCCGAGCGCACCTGGGAGGGGATCGAAGCGACGGCTCGCGAGCTCGGCCTCTCCGTCGCGGCGTAGCCGGCCCTCATCCCACTGGCGTCCACGCGGAACTTGGAACTCCGAACTCGCACTTCGTATACTTCGCGTGGGCGGCCGCGGTGAGGGCCGCCCTTCGTGCTCTTGAAAATAGAGAGGTGGCTCATGATCGCGGTGAACGTCGCGCAGCTGCTCAAGGCGCCCGTCGGGACGCCCCGCTCGTTCAACTTCCGCGAGATCGAGCCCGAGCTCTCGACCGAGTTGGGCATCCAGGGACCGCTCGGGGGATGTGTGAAGCTCGTTCGGACGTCGCACGGGATTCTCGTCGACTGCCAATACCACGTCCAGATCGGGCAGGAATGCGGGCGCTGCCTTGGGCCCACTCGATGCACCCTCGACGCCCGCTTCAGCCAGGAGTTTCTGCCCACCACGAACGTCTTCTCAGGCCTCCCGGAACAGATCGTCGCAGATCCAGACGAGCCCCGGATCGACGCCAACCACGTGCTTGACCTGACCGACGTGATCCGGCAGGATATCGTGGTTCAGCAGCCGCTCCAGCCGCTGTGCAGGCCGGATTGCGCCGGGCTGTGCGCAATCTGCGGACAGGACCTGAACGAAACCCGCTGCGCTTGCGAGCCAGCGGAGGCAAGCGGCGGCCTGAGCCGGCTGGGCGAGCTGCTGAAACGGGAGCTAGGCTAACGCTAATACGTTTCGGGTTCAACGTTCACCGAGGCCGTACGTTGAACGTTGAACCCGGCACGAAGGAGTAGACATGGGCGCGCTGCCGAAGAAGAAGGTCAGTCGGGCTCGGCGGGGGAACCGCCGGGCACACATCCACCTGGCTGTTCCCACCCTCATGTCCTGCCCCCAATGTCAAGCCCGAAAGCGGACCCATCACGTCTGCCCAAACTGCGGCACGTACAACGGGAACCAGGTCCTGACGATCAAGGAAAAGCGGCGCGAGGCCCAGTAGCGGCGGCGGATTCGGCATGACCACCGACGGCGGGCTGCCCCCTGATTCGGCTCTAGCTCAGCCGCTGCAACGCCGCGGGCGGTTGACAGACTTGCGCGGCAAGGTGGCGCTAGTCACAGGCGGCTCGCGCGGGATTGGCCGCGCGGTTGCTATTCGGCTCGCGCAAGGCGGGGCCCGGATCGCCTTCAACTATCGGGCCAACCATGAGGCCGCCCAGGCGGTGCTCGGCGAGCTGAAGGGCGGGGGAGCGCACGCTATGGCCGTGGCCGGCGATGTCTCTCAGGCTGCCGAGGTGGAGCAGGTCGTCAGCGCCGTTCTCCAGGCGTTCGAACGGATCGACATCCTGGTCAACAACGCGGGGATCACCCGCGACAACCTGCTGTTGCGGATGAGCGAGGAGGACTGGGAGGCGGTCCTGGCCACCAACCTCAAGAGTGCGTTCTTGATGACCAAGGCCGTCTTGCGAGGTATGGTCCGTCAGCGGGCCGGGCGGATCGTGAACATAACCTCCGTTGCCGGCATTATGGGGAACCCGGGCCAGGCCAACTACTCGGCTTCCAAGGCCGGCCTGATCGGCTTCACTCGCTCGGTCGCGCGTGAGGTTGCCTCTCGTGGCATCACCGTCAACGCCGTCGCGCCCGGTTTCATTGAGACCGACATCTGGGCGGAGACACGCGAGCAGGTCCAGAAGGCGATTATCGGCATGATCCCGCTCGGGGCGACCGGCAAGCCGGATGACGTCGCCGAGGCGGTCGCCTTTCTGGCCTCCGACGCCGCCCGTTACGTGACCGGCCAGGTCCTCAACGTGGACGGCGGGATCGTGATGGCGTGACGAGTTTATCAGCGATCAGCAGTCGATGGCTGATGGCTGATGGCTGATAGCCGATAGCTTCGTATGTTCAGCAAAGTCCTGATCGCGAATCGCGGCGAGATCGCCGTCCGGGTGATTCGCGCCTGTCGCGAGTTGGGCGTTCAGACGGTCGTCGCGTACTCCGAAGCCGATCGCGACTCGCTCCCCGTCACGCTGGCTGACGAGGCTGTCTGCATCGGCCCCCCGGCCAGTGATCGAAGCTACCTCAACATCCCAAACGTGGTCAGCGCGGCGCTCATCACTGGCTGCGACGCGCTCCACCCCGGCTACGGCTTCCTCTCTGAGAACGCCTATCTGGCCGAAGTCGTCGAGCAGTGTGGGCTGGTCTACATCGGCCCGCCGCCGAAGGCGATCGAGATGTTTGGCGACAAGGTGGCCGCCCGCCAGCTGATGCGCAAAGCCGGCGTCCCGACCGTGCCTGGCAGCGACGGCGCGCTCCACCAGATCGAGGAGACCATCGACGTGGCACGCGTGGTCGGCTATCCGATCATGATCAAAGCCCTGGCCGGCGGCGGCGGGCGCGGGATTCGAGCCGTTCACGATGAGCGCGAGCTGGTCCGACAGTTTCCGATCGCCCAGATGGAGGCCCAAACCCACTTCGGTAACGGCGCCGTCTACCTGGAGCGAATGGTCCAGGACGCCCGCCACATCGAGGTCCAGGTGCTGGCCGACAACCACGGACACGTCATCTTCCTCGGGGAGCGCGACTGCTCGCTGCAGCGCCGGCGACAGAAGATCATCGAGGAGGCCCCGTCGCCAGCGCTCGACGACAAGCTGCGGCGTCGAATCGGCACCCTGGCCGCCAGAGGAATCCAGGAAGCCGGGTATCGGAACGCCGGCACGGTCGAGTTCCTGCTAGACAAGGACCGCCATTTCTACTTCATGGAGGTCAACTGCCGAATTCAGGTCGAGCACGGTGTTACCGAGATGGTGACTGGCCTCGACCTGGTCAAAGAGCAGCTTCGGATCGCCTGCGGGGAGCCGCTCTCGGTCCGCCAGCAAGACGTCCACGTCAGCGGCCACGCCGTCGAGTGCCGCATCACGTCAGAGGATCCGGCCCGCGCTTTCGCGCCCGACTCCGGGGTGGTCAGCACATTTCTGCCGCCCGGCGGCCCGGGTGTTCGTGTTGACACGCACTGCTACACGGGCTACTTCACGCCACCCTACTACGATTCGCTGCTCGCAAAGGTCATCACCTGGGGGCGAGACCGGCACGAAGCGCTGGATCGAATGGAGCGCGCTCTGCGCGAGACGCGCATCGAGGGCGTCAAGACGTCGATCGCCTACCACCTGAGCCTGCTCGCCGACCCCTATTTCCGGCGCGGCGAAGTCACGATCGACTTCGTCGCAAACCACCTCGAGAGCTGGTCGGCGGGCCAGCCGAGCGCTGCGGACACGAGCCTGGCCGGTGTCTCCTGACGCGGCCATGAGCGGCCGCACAAACGGCGCTGAAGCCGATGATCAGAGCCCGCCCGAGCCGGTGGCGGGGCGGACTGGCATGCGAAGCGGGCGTCGCCAGGCGCGGGTGGTCGCCTTCCAGGTGCTTTACGAGGTCGACGTGGCCCATCATGCGCCTGGCGAGGTGCTGGAACGACTGCTGGCGGCCGAGCCAACGAATGCAAGGGTCGCCGCCTACGCCCGTGAGCTGGTTGCAGGTGTGCTACGTCACCGCCTGGGGCTGGACGAGGCGATTCAGGAACGTGCTCCGACCTGGCCATTACGACAGATGGCGGCCGTGGACCGAACGATTCTGCGGCTCGGGCTCTATGAATGTCGGTACCAGCATGGTATGGTTCCCGTGAAAGTCGCCATCAATGAGGCGATCGAGCTAGCCAAGCTGTACGGCGGGGAAAGCTCGTCCAGGTTCGTCAACGGTGTCCTGGGCCACTTTGCCGCGTCCGACCAGCCACCATCCAGTTGAGTGTCCGGCCGCCGATTCGGCATGATAGCTGGCACGATGTAGAGGAGGGTTTTGAGGATGGCCCAGAGCGCCGAGGACCGGCTCAAGAAGATCATCGCTGACCAGCTCAGCGTGAGCGAGGACGAGGTGGTGCCGGAGGCGTCATTCATCGAGGACCTAAACGCAGACTCGCTCGACCTCGTCGAGCTGATCATGTCGCTGGAGGAGGAGTTCAACGTCAAGATCTCCGACGAGGACGCCGAGAAAATCCGTACCGTCCAGGACGCGATGGACTATCTGCACGAGCACGGTGGCTGACGCGCGTAGAGATCGAGGCCGAGATAACGATTGAGCACAGGACCGACCGAGGAAGGACGCCCGCGAAGCTCGACGACCCCTTCTGATCCGGCCTCAGTCCCCGCCGGCAACGGGACCGGAGCCTCCGTCGGAGCGACGCCAAACGAAGCTGAGGTCAGCGCAACCGACGGCAGCCAGGCAGGCTCGGCCGCGCCGAGCGATCAGGCTGCACCGCCCCCGCTGCCGGCCGTTCCGACAGCGGACGGCGAGGCCCTCCCGACCGGATCTGAGGTCAGCTCAACCGACGCCAGCCAGGCGGGCTCGGCCGCGCTGAGCGATCAGGCCGCGCCGCCCCCTCCGCCGGCCGTTCCGACAGCGGATGGCGCTTCCCCCTCGCCGGAAGACGAGGAGGAAGAGGGCATGACCATGCTGGAGCACCTGGAAGAGCTCCGCATGCGCGTCATCATTACCTGCGTGGCGCTGGCCGTTGGTCTGGCTATCTCGGCCATCCCGGTCCCGGGCTACAGCTCGCTGACCTGGAAAGTGATCGCCGTCGTCAATACTCCCGCGGAGGGCAGCCTGCAGGCGATCAAGCCCGGCGAGGTGTTCATCACCTATTTCAAGGTCGCCCTGATCGTGGGCGCGGCCCTTGCCATGCCGGTCATCATCTACCAGGTCATGGCCTTCGTGATGCCGGCCCTGCATCCGCATGAGAAAAAGTATCTCTTCATGGCCGCCCCGGGGGTGACGATCTCGTTTCTCGTGGGCGTCGTATTTGGCTACGTGGTGCTGCTACCCTTCGCCATCAAGTTCCTGCTCGGCTTCGGGGCGGAGGAGTCCGGCGTGGACATCAAGTGGTCGTTTGGCGAGTACATCGGAACGGTGACGACGCTGCTGTTCTGGATGGGGATGTCCTTCGAGACCCCGTTGATCATGTTTTTTCTGACCAAGCTGCGCGTCTTGAGCGTCCAGCGCCTGGCGCGATTCCGAAAGTACGCCTTCGTCGGTGCGTTCATCATCGGCGCGATCATCACTCCCACCCCGGACCCGTTCAACCAGACCATCGTCAGCATCCCGCTCTACTTGCTATTCGAGCTGGGAATCCTGATGGCGAAGCTGGCGTGAGCGAGCTATCAGCCGTCAGCTATCAGCCGTCAGCTATCAGCCGTCAGCTATCAGCCGTCAGCTATCAGCCGTCAGCTATCAGCCGTCAGCTATCAGCCGTCAGCTATCAGCAACGACGGGCTCGGAGGGTCAGGCCGGGCCCCGTTTGCGCGGCCGTCATCTCTAGTGCGTCCGCTGACAGCTGACGGCCCGGTTACTGGCGGTACTCCTCACGGGGCGGGGTAAAGACGTCCACGAAGACGCTGTTCTCCGGGCACTCGATCACGCCGTGGGGCACGTTGGGCGGGATCGCGTATCCGTCGCCCGGCTTGAGCTCGACCGCGCAGTCCCCGATCTGCAGCGTCGCGCGCCCGCTGGCCAGGTGGCCAGTCTGCTCGTGGGGATGGGTGTGCAGGGGGACCTGAGCACCTTTGTCCAGGTCGACTCTGACAGCCATCGCGCTCTTCCCGCAGGCGAGCATGTTCCGATAGACGCCCGGCAGCATCTGCACGCGGCGGGACGGGTCGTACGTCCTGAACGGGTCTTTGCTCAGGCCGACGCGTCCTCCCGAAACTCGGTCATGTCCACCGGCCGCTCGGAGCGGGCCAGAAGCTGTGGGTTCTTACCGTCTCTGATCGTGTCGGCCGTGATGACGCACTTACGGACGTCGGTGCGCGACGGGATCTCGTACATCACATCGAGCAGAACTTCCTCGATAATCGTCCGCAGGCCCCGGGCGCCGGTCTTGAGCTCCAGCGCCTTGACGGCCGCGGCCTCGAGCGCGTCGTCCGAGAAGACTAGCTCGACCTTGTCCAACGAGAGGAACTTGGCGTACTGCTTGGTGATCGCATTCCTCGGCTCGGTCAGGATGCGCATCAGGTCTTCCCTGCCGAGCGGGTCGATACTAACCACGACCGGCAGCCGACCGACGAACTCGGGGATCAGGCCGTACTTGAGCAAATCGTCGGACGTGAGCTGGCGGAGCAGTTCGGCGGTGTCCTGGTCGGTTCGAGCCTCGGCCCGGAATCCCATCGTCCGCTTGGAGCCGACTCGTGAGCCGACGATGTTGTCGAGGCCCTCAAAGGCGCCGCCACAGATGAACAGGATGTTGGTGGTGTTGATCTGGATGAAGTCCTGGTGCGGATGCTTGCGCCCGCCCTGGGGCGGGACGTTGGCGACAGTACCCTCGATGATCTTGAGCAGCGCCTGCTGGACGCCCTCGCCGGAGACGTCGCGGGTGATGGATGGGTTGTCGCCCTTGCGGGCAATCTTGTCGATCTCGTCGATGTAGACGATACCGCGCTCGGCGCGGGCGACGTCGAAATCGGCCGCCTGGATCAGCCGCAACAGGATGTTCTCGACATCCTCGCCGACGTAGCCGGCCTCGGTCAGGGCGGTCGCGTCGGCGATGCAAAAGGGCACGTCCAGGACCCGCGCCAGGGTCTGGGCCAGCAGCGTCTTTCCACACCCGGTGGGCCCGACCAGCAGGATATTGCTCTTCTGCAGCTCCACGTCGTCGACCTGCATGCCGGCCCCGACGCGCTTGTAGTGGTTGTAGACGGCCACCGACAGGACCTTCTTGGCCCGATCCTGGCCGACGACGTAGCCGTTAAGCTGCTCGTAGATCTTCTTGGGGGCCGGCAGCTTGGCCAGCGGCACCTTGGCTCGAGTTGGTGGAGCAGACTCCTCGTCGATGATCTCGCGGCAGAGATCGACGCATTCGTCGCAGATGTAGACGGCGCCCGGACCGGCGATCAGGCGGCGTACCTGGTCCTGGCTCTTACCGCAGAACGAGCAGTGATACTGCCCCCGGGTGCCACGGGTATTGGCCATGCGCTCAGGCCCCCTGCACTATGCGCAACCCGCCGTACGGATGGTGACGCGCGGCCCGAATCTCGTAGGTCGGGCGCAACCCTCCAAGCCCGGCTTCGCGCATCAGGCCGTCGCCACCACGCCGTCGCCACCGGTCGATACCGGTGTGGTGCCGATGATGTCGTCCACGAGGCCATAGTCCTTTGCGGCCTCTGCGCTCATGAAGAAGTCGCGGTCCATGTCCCGCGCCACGCGCTCCATGTCCTGGCCGGTGTGGAAGGACAGGATCTCTTTGATTCGCGCTTGGATCCGCAAGATTTCCTTGGCGCGAATCTCGATGTCGGCCGCGGTACCCTCGAACCCACCGGCGGCCTGGTGAATCATGATCGTCGCGTTGGGCAGCGCGAAGCGCTTCCCCCTGGTCCCTCCGCACAGCAGCACGGCGCCCATCGAGGCGGCCATACCGATGCACGTCGTGGACACGTTCGGCTGGATCAGCTGCATCGTGTCGTAGACGGCCAGCCCGGCATTGACGTAGCCGCCCGGGGTGTTGATGTACAGCGTCACGTCTTTGTCAGGGTCCTCGCGCGCCAGAAAGAGCAGCTGGGCGATGATCAGGTTCGCGACCATGTCGTCGATCGGGGTGCCCAGGAATATGATCCGCTCTTTGAGCAGCAGCGAGTAGATGTCGTACGCCCGCTCGCCGCGGTTGGTCTGCTCGATGACCATCGGCACAATCTGGCCGATGATGCGATCTAGCTCAGGGCCGTTCAAGCTCATCGGCGGACCCGCGTTGGCGCGCATCTCCGAGCCGAGCCAGGAAATCTGGGGGACTCCAATCCGACCCTCGGGCCGCAAGGTATGTAACTTAGATCGGTTTCGTGAAATCATGAGACTGTCTCTCCGAGCTTCTCAGCCGCATCGGCGGTCTCTCGATCCGGCACGCCGCCAACGGCCTTCAACAAAAAATCAACGGCCTTGCGCTGCCGCAAGACCGACGCCAAACGCTCCTTCAATTCAGGCCGATCGAGGGCCGCTCGATACTCGCGCTCAGCCTCGCCCTCGTCGCTCGTCGCCTGGGCCAGCTCGGCTCGGATCTCCTGGTCGGTCGCCTCGAGGCCTTCCGCGAGCGCAACGGCATTGAGCACCTCGGACCGCCGAACTGAGCGCTCACCCTGGGCCATGAGCTCAGCCCGCAGCTGGGCCTCGCTCTTCTCAGTAAACCGTAGATATTGTTGGATCGTGATGCCCTGCCTGTCAAGGTTCGCGGCGAGGCGGTCGAGCAGTCGCTGCGCCTCCTCTTCGACGAGCTGGGGCGGGACCTCTACCGCGGCCTGATCGATGACCGCCTGGACCACCGCATCCTCGTGGGCCATCTTGCGCTGTTGCTCCTCGCGATCGACGAGCTGCTGGCGGACAAACTCCCGCAACTCGACCGCGGTCTTGTGCTCCGGGTCGATCATCTCCGCCAGAGCATCATCTAGCACGGGCAGGCGACGCTCCTTAACGCCGTGCAAGGTGACCGTGAATCGAGCCGGCGCACCCGCCAGCTTGCGGTCCCGATGGTCCTGAGGAAAGGTCAGGATGAAGCTGCGCTCGTCGCCAGCCTCCATCCCGACGAGCTGGTCGGCAAAGCCGGGTGCAGGCTGGGCCCCGTCCGGGTCCACGACATACTCGGCGTCCTTGCTGTCCACGACGGTCTGGCCGTCCGCCTCACCGAGCAGGTCGATGGCGACGCGATCCCCGATCGCCACCGGGCGCTCCACGGGCTCCCAGATCGCGTGAGCCTCACGAAACCGGTCGATCACCTGCTCGACCTGCCCGTCCTCGACCGTCGCCGGCTCACGCTCCACCTTGAGCGTGCGATAGTCTCCCAGTTCGACCTTTGGCTGAACCGGCACCGTCGCCTTCACCTGGAGCGGCTCGGTGCTGACGACTTCCAGCTTTGGGCGGGCGACCATCTTGAGATCCTGCTCTTTGACAGCCGCCTCGACCACTTCGGGTACCAGGTGCTCGACGGCGTCCTCAACCAGCGCTTCGCGGCCCACCATCCGCTCGACCAGCGCCCGTGGCGCCTTACCCTTGCGAAAGCCGGGCACGTTGATCCGATTGACGATGCGGCGATAGGCCTGGTCGAACGCCCTCTGCAGCCGCTCGTCCTCGACTTCGATGTCGAGCACGACCTGGCTGTGCTCGATCTCCTGGGTGGCGATCTTCACCAGCCCACTTCCTCCCGCACGCCTTGGCCCCCACCCGCTGCCGAGTGGCCGTTCGAGCCCTGGTCGGAGGTCGGTTGAGTGGGCTCGAGCCCGCCCGCGTCACGCCTCGCCCGACAGCAGGACCTCAACTGATTCTAGGTGCTATCGGACCGGCCGGGCAAGAAGTCGGGACGACGGACGACCGACGACGGACGACCGTCGCTCATCTGAGCGCTGCTCGGATCAGATCGTAGCTAACCCGCGGCGTGCCGTTGGGGTTGCTGATGCTCCACCAGTACTGCTCGTCCTTGTCGGTCCACTCCGGCGGGGACAGGTAGATCAGCGACATGTAAGCGATCCAGGGCTGCCAGCGCTCGTGAGCGAGCATGAATGCACGGACGATGTTTTCCCCCTTCTTGTCCTCGGACACGCTGTACCACTTGTAAGGCGAGTCCGGACGGGGATCGCTCGTCCAACCCATCTCCATGATCGCGACGCGCTTGGCGGCATCACCATGCTCGACCATGATCTTCCGCATGTCCTCGACATGCCGGAAGGCGTAGGTGCGTTTGAGCTCCAGCGGGCTCGGGTCGCCGTTGGTCAGCGCTGGGCTAGCTGCCGCCACGCCCGGATCGGCCTCTGGCTCGGCCTTGTAGCCCGCCGCGTGAACGCCCAGCATGTCGAACGCCTCACCCAGACCGGCCCGGTACATCTCCTCCAGGAACACGCCGTCCGGCCGAGCTTCGGGACCATCGCTTGTCGTGGGCGATAGCCCGGCACTGATCACCTCTGCGTCCGGATCAGCCTTCTTGATGGCTTGATAGCTGGTTTTGAGCAAGGCGACGTACTCGCGCGCGCTGGGTGTGCTGTTAGCCCATTCGCGGTCGAGATTGGGCTCGTTCCAGATCTCATAGGCAGCGATCCTGCCGCGGTAGCGGCTCGCTAACTGGGCGGCGAAGTCGCGCCAGTCGCTGAGGCTAGCTGGCGGCCCGGTGCCGGGAAACAAATTATCCTTGCGAGCCCATTTCGGTTGGTTGTCCAGACGGGCCACGATCGCCAGCCCAGCCGCAGCCACTTCACGAACGATGCGATCCGGCTCACTCCACTCGAACTTTCCCTTGCCGTCGCGCTCGATGTCGCGCCATTCGAACCGCTG
>DASPXK010000337.1:0-3092 GCA_035637315.1 Chloroflexota bacterium | reverse complement strand
ACCACCGGCATATGGACCGCCACCGCGCAACGATCCCGTCCTACGGCGGCTCGAGGGCGGGCCGGCGCCTGGCAGCCGAGCTGGAGCGGGCTGGGCTGGAGGTGATTCGGGTCGCGCCTTCGGTCTGGATGGCGGGAGGCTGGCTCACGCGCGAGCCATGCGGGTACGCCCTGCTGGACCGCATGCTGGGGTTCGTGGTGGGCAGCGTGCTGGAGCTTGGCCAGCCACCCGCTCGGGATACGCGTCGCTGGGAGGCCTCTCGTCGCGCGCTGCTGGACACGGGCCAACTGAGGCTGCGGGTTGGCCACGTCGACACACTCGCCCGACGTCCGTTCAGGGCGGGAGGCGGTTAGCGTGAGGCGGGCCGGGCGCGTTTGTTTGTAGCTGCAAAGGCTTGCAAAACCTGCCCGGGTCCGCTAGGCTTAGGGCGTGGGGCTCCTTTCCCCATCAAGGTCACGCCGAGGAAACGTCATGGAGCTGCTACAGGTCGCCCAGCAGGCTACGGCGGTGCCCCTGTTTGGGACCGCGCTTTTGCTGGGCATGCGCCACGGGATCGACTGGGACCACATCGCGGCGATCATGGACATCACCAGCACGACCACGAACGTCGAGCTGGCCGAGAACGAACGGCCCGCGACTGCGCCGCGCCGAGCCTCGTTTGGCCAACTCGAGCTACGGGCCCTCTGGCTGTCGCTGCTATATGCCATCGGACACGCCACCGTAGTAGTGGCGCTGGGCTTCGCGGCCCTCTCGTTCGCCGCGCTGCTGCCCGAGTGGATCGATCCGATCATGGAGCGGGTTGTCGGCGTGACGCTGCTGGTCCTCGGGGCGTGGGTCTTCTACTCACTGACGCAGTACCTGCGAGGGGAGGGCGAGTTCCAGCTCCGAAGCCGCTGGATGCTGGTCTTCGCCGGCGCGCGTCATGCGCTCGGCTGGTTAGGAGCTCGGGTTCGCGGCCATCGGCACGATATGGCCTTCCACGTCGACCAGTACGGCCCGCGGACCGCCTACGGCGTCGGCATGATCCACGGCATCGGCGCCGAGACCGGCAGCCAGGTCTTGATCATCGCGGCGATTGGCGGCGCGGCGAGCCAGGGCTTGGGGTTGGTGATGATGCTCGCCTTCGTCGCCGGGCTGGTCATCTCGAACACGCTGATCGCGCTCATGGCGGCGACGGGCTTCATCTCTTCGGTGCGCGCCCGGCCTTTCTACGTCGCCATTGGGGCGCTGACCGGCGTATTCAGCTTGACCGTTGGCGCACTCTACACGTTGGGCATCGGCGCTGAGTTGCCGGATCTAAGCCAGCTCTTCGGCCAGTAGGGTCACGATTAGACCCCCTCCCCCAACCCGGTCCCGCGATCATGCCGTCGTCACCTCGGTTCGAATCACGGCCGAGATCACAGACAGCACAGAGGAAACTTTTGGAGGCTCCTCTGTGCCCTCTGCGCTCTCTGTGGTGCCTCGAGATGGTCTCCTGATCGCCTCGATCGCCGATCTCCTGCCAGCAGCCGGCGGCGGCGAGATCGTGCTCGGGACCTGGGGCCCCCTCAGCGGCCCTGCCTCGGCCTGGGGTGTTGTCAACCTCGCCCAGGCGGCCTACTTCCGGATGCTGAACGAGCGCGGCGGGATCCACGCCCGCAAGATCCGGTTCGTCGTGGAGGATGACGCCTACGATGCCGCCAGGACGCTGGCGCTAGTGAGAAAGATGGTCGAGCGGGACGCCGTGCTTGCCTTCCTGGGCGGCCTGGGGACCGCCAGCGGCAGCGCCGTCATGCCGTACCTCGTCGAGAATCGCGTGCCTCATATCGCCCCGGCCAGTGGCTCGAGCCGATGGAGCGAGCCTCCGCGACCCGGCTATTACGCCTGGCAGATGAGCTACAGCAGCCAGGCTCGGGTCCTGGCCACTTACGCGACGGAAGCCCTCGCCAAGCGCAGGCTAGCCGTCTTCTACCAGCGGGATGAATTCGGGCTGGAAGGCCTCGCCGCGACGAGAGCCGCGCTGGCCGCGCGGGGGGCCGAGCTGGTGGCTGAGGTAGGCTATGAACTGGGTGAGGCAGACTACAGCGGGCAGGCCCTGAGGCTGCTGCAATCAGGGGCGGAGGCGACCGTCACCTGGGCGGGAGTCGAGCCGTACGCCCAACTCCTCAACGCAAGCCGGAGGCTCGGCTACGCGCCGGCCTGGTTGAACAGCGCCGGAACGAACGACCCGGCTCTATTCAGGATGGCCCCAGAGGCCGTCCAGGGCGCCTTCTTCATCCAGTACTTGCCCGACCCGAACGACCCGGCAGAGCGGGGCAATGCGGCGATCGCGGAGTGGCGCGAGAACTTGCCCCGGTACGACCCGAGCCTCGCCCTGACCAATTTCACTCTGGCCGGTTGGGGTCAGGCTCGCCTGATGCACGAGATCTTGAGGCGCGCTGGCCCGAAGCTGAGCAGGCCGGGCCTCGACCTGGCAGCCCAGTCCCTCAAGGACTGGCAAGATCTGGCCACTGTCAGCTACTCGGCGACTGACCGTCGCGGGATCACGGTTGGCTGGATTGCGCAAGCCATGGGCGAGCATACGGTCAAGGTCAGCAAACGGCTTTAGGCCGACCGGGCAACCAGTCCGGGTCCCAGGCTGCGATGAGTGGCCAGGCCTCTCTTCGTCATCGCCCTGCGCCACGCTCAACCAGGACGGTGTTAGGGTGGTGCTCGTCGAGCAACACGCCCGCATGGCGCTGAGCCTTGCTCGGCGAGCATACGTTTTGGAGACCGATAGGATCATGCTTTCCCGGCCAGGCGTCGGATTTGCGGGCCCGGACGTCATACGCAGCTACCTCGGGCAAGGCCAACTGATGGCGAGAGGGGGCCTGAGCGATTCGTCCGGCGGATGTCGGCTCTATAATCAGACCAGGAGGACCAAGCGATGCGGCGCTACGCGGCCGCCGGCATCCCGCACTACTGGATCGTCAATCCTGAGGCCCGCACGCTCGAGGCGTTCGCCCTGGGCGAGCAGGGATACGACGCCACCGGAGTCTACGGCCCCGGCAGCGTCTTCCGGCCGACGCTGTTTCCGGGCCTCGGCGTCCCAATCGACGAGCTGTGGACCTGAC
>DASPXK010000336.1:0-26812 GCA_035637315.1 Chloroflexota bacterium | reverse complement strand
TTCCCCGCCCTGAGGATTCACCCCCTGGAGCGAGCCGGACGGCGGCGCGCAGTTCATCCCCTCCACTATTAAGGTGGCCGGGTGGGCGAAATTTCGGGCATGGTCGGGCCGACTTCGCGAAAGTCCCGGCAAAACTCCACTCAAAGTCGTGAAGGCGAGAAGTCCAGCGGACCGCCCCTGCCCATCACTTAGCCGCCCGGCTCTCCGTTTTTCTATGCACACGCCCCCAGGCAGTCGTGACCTTGCGAATCCTTGCGGTGTTGGCATCCCTGGCCCCGCGCCGGCTGGCCTGCTCGGCCGGGCGCGCTGGATCTGCCTGCTGGCCGGCGCGGTCGTGGTCGCCGCGTAGCTCGCGCTCGCGGCTGGACGGGACGGGCCCCTTCGGGCGGCGGGCGTCGGGCTCGCCTCGCTCTGCTGATGGTGGGTTCGGGGTACGTCCGAGCTCGGTTCTCCGTGCTTCAGACGCCGCTCGAATGGCTCGGGCTGCTGGTGGTCGGGACAGGTCTGGGCGATCCGTTCCGCGCCATGCCACTGTTCTACGCGGCCTTCGCGCTGCGATCCGAGCATGAGCGTGCGAGCGTGGCAGCGCCTGGCGCTCGAGTCAGGACTGGGACGAGCGATCGAGGGCAACGAGCTTATCGTCCATTACCAGCCGGTGGTCGATCTCGGGACCGGCCGGATCAAGGAGTTCCATGCGCTGGTTCGCTGGCAGCATCCCGGGCGAGGCCTGGTCTCGCCGGCCCAGTTCATCCCGCTCGCGACGGCCCCGCGGCCGCCGTTGCCGTCGAGCGCCCGGGAGACCGTTCCCCCGCCGAGGGCGCAGAGGCTTAAAGGGATCTATCGTCTCCGTGTCCTCGGTGCACTCGGTGGTGAAAAGTCCCTAAGCCCGACGATTTGGGTCGAGCGGGCTGTCCTGCTCGTAGCGGAGCTCCAGACGCGCCGCCGCCTCCGCCCGCGCCAGCTCGCGTCCGAGGTAGGCGGCGTGCCCCATCTCAGTGACCAGACCAAGCCTCACCAGTGTGTCGCAGACCTCGCGCGCGGTGCGGCCCTCGACGATCCGAAGGAGGGTCCGGTCTTGAGAGTAGTGCTCAACCCGGAGTGCGCCCGAGTCACGCTCCACGAAGATCAGAAAGAAGCCGGTTGGGTCATAGCGCCAGTCAGCGGCCGCGTCGGCGGTGGCCCGAATCCGCTTGACGTCGCGCGCCGGGGCCGGGCCGCCTGCGGCCGTGGCTGAAACGCGGCCTGCTTCGCCGATCGCCTCGCTGGCCAGCCGTGCTCGCGCCACGATCCGCTCGACGCTCAGCTCGCCGATCAAATCGATCACCTGGATTCGCTCCTGGAACCGGCGGAGCTGGGCCGGCTCCAGGTTCGGTAGGGACGGCTCGGGTCCGGCCAACCCGGCGACCCGCCGTTCGGAGTCGAGGCCCTGCCGGTGGAGGCTGAGGATAGTCTGGCCGGTCCGGTGGGGTGACTCGCGGCCACACACGATCAGCACGCGAAGGCGCGGATTGGACACCAGGTTCTGGACCATCCGTTCGATCCCGACGTTCTCGGTGTAAACGCGCCCAGCGATCGCGATCTCGGGGCGGCCGGCCAGGTGGGGCAGCAGGCTCCTGCTGGCGAGCGTGCAGACCGCGACAGGACTGTCGGGATTTCCCAGCACGAAGTCGCCGACAAGTGGCGGCCAGGCGGTCAGGCGTTGGCGGCCGCCCTCCCCTCTAGGGCTGCCGGGAGCCACGCTGGCACACCTCCTGCAATGTGTTGGCACGGAGGCAAGCTCGATCCGAATCCTGTCGCGCCCCCGTCGGAGTGTAGCCTATGGTGGACCAGATCCGTATGCACCCCGGCGCCCGGCCGATGCGCCCTGAGGCGCAGGGCGGGATTGCTCGACGCTCGAACCGGGACGGCGGGATTCCGTCCCTGGTGGTGCACGAGCTCAGGACGCCTCTGACCGCCATTCACGGGTACACGCAGTTGATCGAGCGCAACCCGGCTAACCAGGCCGCGGTCATGCGAGCCAGCGGGGTGATCCTGCAGGAGACACGGCGCCTGGCCGAGCTACTCAATCATCTCTCAGAAGTCGCCGAGCTCGACGCCGACCTGGTCACCCATCAGCCGGTTGTAACAGATGTGGTTGGTGTCGTACGCGACGTCGTGGACCGCGCCAGGCGCCGCAGCGGGCTGCACGCGCTGGCCGTCCTGAACGACGGGCCAGTTGTGGGTCGCTGTGATCCCCGTCGCCTGGGCCAGCTCCTGTCCCATCTGGTCGCTAATGCGATCTGTTACGCGCCAGACGGTGGACGGGTCCCGATCAGCGTCGGGCGCTGCCACAATGAGGTCCACATCACAGTCTTCGATCCCGGGTTGGGGATCGCCCCAGAGGAGCACGAGCGGGTCTATGAGCGCTATTTCCGCGGGCAGAGCGCGACCAGGACCGGGGTGCGCGGCCTTGGACTCGGCCTGTACCTGGCTCGGGAGGTGGCAGCCCGCTGTGGTGGCCGGGTCTGGCACGAGCCCGGCGATAACGGCGGGACCGTGTTCCACCTGGTCCTGCCAGACGCATAGCCCGTAGCCCCCTCGCCTCTTCAGCCCGCGACCGTATACTAGCCGGCCGTGTCAGCCGTGGTGTTCAAGCCGACCCACGTCGAACGGGTAGCGGTCGGTCTGTTCCTCGTCGCCGTTCTGAGCGTCTATGTGTGGGCGGCGCGGTATCGCCTGGACCCACTCGACGAGGGCTACTTCATCTACACGTCCAGCCGAGTGCTGGCCGGTGACATGCCATATCGTGACTTCGCCACCCCGTACACGCCAGGCTTCTTCTATCTGAACGCGCTGCTGTTCCGCCTATTTGGGCTGGACCTGCTGACGCTGCGCCTCTCTCTGGTCGTGGCGCGCGTGGCGCTGCTGCTGGTGATGTACCTGCTCGCCCGACGGATCATGCCGCCAGCGTTCGCGCTGATTCCGCTCGGGGTGCTGATGGCCGAGGACCAGATCCCGAGCGTTTGGGGCAGCCACCCGGCCTGGTGGCCGACCCTAACGATGCTGGTGGCGGTCTGGTGCGTATGTCAGCAGGCCGAGCGTGGCGGGGTCCGCTGGTGGCTAGTCGCGGGCCTGGCGGCCGGGCTTGGCTTCGCCGTCAAGCAAAATCTGGGGCTGTTCACGCTCGCGGCGTTGGTGGGCGCAGCCGTGGTCGAGGCGCCCTCCCCGGACGGGAGTCACGGCTGGGCGCGACGGCTGGCTCGCGCAGTGCCCTCCAGGCTAGCCGACTGGCTGCCGCGGCTGGCCGGGCCGGCTTACCCCCTGGCGCTCTGTCTGGGGATCGCCTGGGTGACGCGAGCCCACCTGGACCCACTGCTGTTTGCCATGTTCGTCGCGCCCTTTGGTGCGCTGGCCTTCGAACAACTCCGAACAAGCAACCGCCGAGGCTCACGCACCAGGCTCGCATCCGGCGCGGAACAAGTCGCCGTAATCTCGACCCGGCTCGGCCTGATCGGCGTTGGCTTCCTCGCCGTGACGCTGCCCTGGGTGCTGGCGCTGATGGCAGCGCTGGGCCCGCGGGAGACCCCTTTCGCCGCCTTTCTGGGTGCCATCGACTCGGGCGGCTATTACTGGGGGATGGAGGAGCTGCGGCCGGAATTGTTCCAGGTGCTGGGGCTGCTCGGCATCGCCGTCCTCGTCGCCTGGGCGCTCTTCCGCCCGTGGAGGTGGGCCGCCAAGCTCGTCGTCTGCCTGGCCGCGCTGGCCCTGGCGACCATTCTCGTTGCGACCTTCCTCCGGCAGGCAGAGGTTGTCCACCCACGCATCGAGCGTGCTACTGCGCTGCTTTCGATCAAGGCCACGACCAATCTGATCCTCTACCTGCCGCTGGTCGCGTTCTGGTCGGCGTTCGGCCTGCTGGCGAGCTGTCGGGTGCCGCCATCGCTGCGCTTCTACCTTCGCTGGTACTTGCTGGCCGGCGCGCTGATGCTGCTCAACCAGTATCCACGCATGGACGAGCCCCACCTGCTCTGGTCTGGCCCGCTGGTCTGGATCCTCGGCGCGTACTGCCTCCGGCGCGCGTTCAGCGTGGCCACTCGGGGCCTGGCGGCCGCCTGGGCGGCCTCTCTGGGGCGCGGGGCGATGTATGTGGCCATGCTCGGCTTGCCCCTGGCGGCGGTCTGGCCCAGTCTCGAGCTGCGGCGCGAGGATCTACTCACCCGCCAGCCCGGCGAGCCGCTGCGCCTGACGACGCCCCACTACGTCCCGCTCGACCTGCCCGGCGTGCACGTGTACGAGACGGTCGATTTCGCATGGAAGTACCAGCAGCTCGCGGCCTACATCTGGCGGCACACCCAGCCCGGCGATCGGGTCTTCGTCTACCCCGCCGCGCCGCTGCTCTATTACCTCGTCGACCGCCCAAACGCGACCCGCTTCAACCACATCTTCCCGGGCCTGCTCTCGCCCGCCGACGAGCGAGAGAGCGTCGAGCGGCTGGCGTCGGCTCCGGCGGCCTATGTGATCTGGGACCGCTTCGGGGCGGAGTACTGGCTCAAGCCGACCGACTATCCGGCCCTCACCGGCTACATCCGCGAGCACTACGAGCCGGCTGACTCGATCGGTGGCTTCGACCTGCTGCGTCGCAAGACGACCACTGACTACTGACTACTGACTACTGAAGCAGCAGCTCGAAGTTAACTCGGTCATGGCGGCCGGCGACCCGATCGACCAGGTCCTTGATCACCTCGAGCGCCTCGTCGCCCAGGCGCAGCGCGAGGATCGAGCCGACCACGAAGCCGACCAGGACGCCGACGGTCATCCCGGCCCCGAAGAACTGGCTCGGGTGAAACCCGCCGTGGCGATCCCGTTGGCCTCTCACTGCATCCGGACCAGGGGCCGCGCGTCGGACCAGAGCTCTTCGAGCTTGTAGTATTCGCGCTGGTCGGCGCCAAAGACGTGAACGATCACGTCTCCGTAATCGAGCAGCACCCAGCCCGAGGCGGGCTGGCCCTCGACGCGCAGGGGTCGGACCTCGTGATCGCTGCGCACTGTATCCACCACGTCGCGAACGATCGCGGCTGTTTGGCGCTCGCTCGTGGCACTGCAGACCACAAAATAATCCGCGATCAACGAGATCGGCCGTATGTCGAGCAACACGATGTCGCTGGCTTGCTTGTCCGAGGCAACCTCGACGATGTGCTTCGCCAGCGCTTGCGCGTCCAGTGGCCGCGTCCTTCCGAGGCCCAAGAATCTCAGTCCGCGCAATTATACCAGGAGTTGGGAATTGGGAGATCGGAGACGGGTGAACACCCAACACCCATGAGACTTGCGACTTGGGACTTCGCCGCCATCCTGGGGCTCGGGCTGCTGCTCGCGTGGTGGGCGCTGCAGCCCGGTCACCAGCCTGGCATGGCGGAAGGTAACGACCTGGTGGTGTTCTACGAAGCGGCCAGTCGTTTCGCCGCGACGGGCAACCCGTATGGTAGCGGCTTCGTTGGTACAGCCTCGTTCGCCCTCCTGCTGACGCCGCTCACCGCCGTTGGCGTCGACGCGGCGGCCCGGGTCTGGCTGGCTCTGAGCCTGGTGGGGCTGGTCGGATTGTCCGCTGCCACGCTCCACGTGGCAGGCGTCCCGGCTCGAGCCTGGCCTGTATGCGCGCTGGCAGCCGGGCTGCTCTTGTGGCCGGCCGACAGCTACGGGCTGGTGCTGGGGCAGAGCTCGACCGGGGTGGCGATGTTGGCCACGGTCGCGACCGCGGTCGCCCAGAGGTCGCCGCCAGCAGCGGGCCTCCTGCTGGCGTTCGCCGCGACGACCAAGCCGCACCTCGTTTTGCTCCTCGCGGCGTCGCTCGCCGCGGACCAATTCAGACGGACGCGGGGGCTGAGCCTGGCCAGCGGCTTCGTAGTCGTCAGCGCCTCCTTGCTCGCCATGGCAGCTCTCCATTCGCGCAGCTGGATCGACGTGCTGAGGGAGAACCCGCCCGAGAGCTGGGACTACTGGGGCTCGACAGTAGGCGCCAACGTCTTTTTCAGCGCCCTGCTCGCGGACCGCCGCGCGGGCTGGTTCTTGTTGGCCACGCTCGGCGCCGCGCTCTTGACTGGACTGGCGATCTGGTGGTGGCGCTCGGAGCCGACAAGTGGCGAGCTGGCGTCGGCAGTCATGGCGGCGTCACTCCTGATCACCCTCTACGCCTATCCCCACGACTACGTGGTTCTGGCCTTGCCGCTGGTCTGGATAGGCCCTCGAGTCTGGCGCTCCTCTGGCCCTCTGTCGGCGCCGTTGCTGGTTGGGCTCGGTCTGGTCGCCTGGTTCGCGCCGATACCAGCCCGCTACGACGACCTGCGCTTCTCGGCCTTGATGCTCCCTGCCCTTCTCCTGGCAACCTTGTGGCTCCTGCCCACGAAGGGCCCGTCGTCGTCGCCAGCGCGGCTCGAGCCTCCCCCCCAACCTCCCCAAGCTTGGGGGAACAAGGGGGGGCCGTCCCAACACAGTTATGCCCATCGCCCTCGCTAACCTCGACCACGCCGTGCTTGGAGGCCTGGCTGCGACACTGGGCGTCTATCTCGTGTCAGTTGCCCGGCGGTGTTTCCGGGTCGATGCGTGGGGCTGGCTGAGATGGATGGTGACGAGCGTACTGCTCCTGCTTTCGCTCGACGTGCAGCTGTCGGTGCTGCTGCTTTTGTTGGGCGCGGACGCGACTCAGGATGGACTGCTCAATCGGGACGTGCGCCTGCGCAATGTGGCCGCGCTCGCTGCCTTCGCGGCTGTCTGGGGCGCGGCCCTTCTCGCCCGGGTGCGCCGGACCGCCGATGACAGCGTGCTACAATCGGCGGCGCAACGCTCGTGTGAATAGGGTGGTGGCGAACAGGTCCTCTCGATCCGGGGCTGCCGCGCGCGGAAGGGCGCGCCGGTCGGGCGCTGGCGGGTTGCGCCCACTAGTCGACGAGCTGGAGCGAAGGGCTGAGCGCCTGGCGGCGCTGGAGCGCGCGGCCGCGCTGGTAACCTCCTCGCTGGAGATCGCAGAGGTTACCGAGCGATTGGTGGTCTCGGCCCGCGAGTTGCTGCGGATGGACCAGGCCCGCCTCTGGGTCGCCGATCCCGACGGGGAGTATCTAGCCCTGGGGGCCTCGGCTCCGCGCTCCGGGAGCGGCCAGCCCCCATCGGCTACCCGCCTGCCGATCGTCGGCAGCCTGATCGGGCTGGTGTTCAGCAGCGGCGACGTGTTCCACACGGCAGACGTCCTGACCCACCCGATGCTGCGGAACATCGCTTACGTCCGCGAGGCCGGCTTTCACGGCTGCATCGCGATTCCACTTCGGCTGCGAGGCGCCCCCTACGCCGCCCTGGCACTGTTCTCGCGTGAGCGTCGAGAGTTCAGCGCTGACGAGATCGAGTTGCTCCGTTCGCTTGGAAACCATGCCGTCATCGCGCTGGAACACGCCCGCCTGTTCGGGGAAGCCAGCCGCGCGCAGGCGCTGCAAGAGCTACAGGAGCTGAAGGGAGAGTTCCTGTCCGCCATCTCGCATGAGCTGGCCGCGCCCTTGACCGCGATCGTCGGCTTCGCCCACGTTCTGCGCGAGATGGAGCCCAGCCAGGAGGAGGTCCGCCGAATCGGGGGCGTGATTGGCGAGAACGCCCAGGCCTTGTCTCGAATGATCGAGGACTTGCTCGAGCTGTCGCGGCTCGAGACCGGGCGCTTCTCGCTGCGTCTCGATCAGACCGACCTGGCGGACCTGGCTCGGGCGGTCGTGGCCAGCTACGTTGTCCAGGCCGATCGCCACCGGATCGTCTTCGAAGCCGAGGCCGACCTGCCGCCGGTCCCAGCCGATCCGGACCGCATCAGGCAGGTGCTGGCCAATCTGGTCAGCAATGCGGTCCGCTACTCGCCGCAAGGCGGGACGATCACGGTCACGTTGCGTCACGATAAGGACGCGCACGTCGTCGAGGTGGTCGACGAAGGGATTGGCATCAACTCGGAGGACCTGGCGCACGTCTTCGAGCCGTTCTACCGTGCTCGGACCGAGGCCGCGCATCACGTGCGCGGCGCGGGGCTGGGGCTGGCGATAGTCAAAGAGCTTGTCGAGGCCCACGGGGGTGGGGTCTGGGTCGAAAGCGAGCCTGGCCGCGGCAGCCGCTTCGGCTTCGCGCTGCCGCTCGTAGCGAGTCTCGAGTCGCGAGTCGAGAGTCGCGAGTGATTCCGAACTGGCCACTCGCGACGCGCGACTCGCGACCCGCGACTATGATGGGAGGCTGACGTGGAATATCGAACGCTCGGGCGAACCGGGCTGAAGGTCTCGGCGATCGGGTTCGGCTGTGGCAGTATCGGCGGGCTGCTGATTCGAGGCGAGGCGGCAACTCAGCGCCGGACGGTGGCTCGCGCTATCGAGGCTGGCATCAATTATTTCGATACGGCGCCCTCGTATGGGGACGGGCGATCGGAGGAGACGCTCGGACAGGTCCTGCGCGAGCTGCGAGCCGAGGTGTTCGTTGGCACCAAGCTGCGGGTGGAGCCCGAGCAGATTCCAGAGGCGCCAGCGGCCATTCGGCGCTCGCTCGAGGCGAGTCTCCGACGCCTCGGCCGAGAACGAGTGGACCTGATCCAGCTCCACAACCGCATCGTTACCGACGGGACCGAATGGCGAAACGGGCTGCCAGCCAGCGCAGTGCTCGGCACAGTCCTGGAGGGGCTGCGGGCAGTCAAGGATGCCGGCCTGGCCCGCTTCATCGGTTGCACCGGGCTGGGGGAGCCGGACGCCGTCCGGCAGGTCGTGACGAGCGGGGCGCTCGACACCGTTCAGTGCTACCTGAACGCGCTCAATCCGTCGGCTGGCTGGCCTGCCGCGCCGTCTGGCGAAACCGATTTTGGCCGCTTGATCGATTCGGCTGCCGCGGCGGGCTTGGCAGTGCTGGCCATCCGTGTCCTGGCGGCTGGCGCGCTCGCGGCTCGGGATGCCCGCCACCCAGTGGCGGGCGATCCGGGTTTCCCACTCGTGCCCGGGCTGGACTACGCCTCCCATGTCGAGCGAGCGCGGCTGCTTGGCGGCCTGGCGAGCGAGCTGGGCCTGGAAGGACCCATTGAGCTGAGCCTGCGGATGGTGTTGAGCCACACCGGAGTGTCCACCGCGTTGGTCGGTTTTTCCGACCCCAGCCAACTCGAGGATGCGCTGCGCTTTGCCGCGCGAGGTCCATTGGAGAGGTCCGCGGTCGAGCGAGTGCTCCAAGCCGGGTAGGGGCGACGTTCGCGCACGCAGGGCTCGCCTCGGTGAAGACGATCCGCGAATGCTTCGCCCCTACTGGACGTGCCGGCTGTACAATGGGCCTCAGGGGTGCGGCTGGCACGACTGCCTATCCGATGAGGATGCCTGGTAGGCCAGAGTCGCACCTGGGCCTTGGGTGAACGCCCTTATCCCAACCCCTCCCCCAAGCCTGGGGGACGGGGCGAGGGGGTGGGGGCCGTGTGCGGGTGAAGGATGAGGCCGTCACTCAGGTCGTTTGTTCTGGGGCTGGCCCTGTGGGGTCTGGCCGTCGAGAGTCGGGCGGCGGAGCCGGTGGTGGTCGTCGCCGAAGTCGACGGCGTGATCGACCCGATCAACGCCCAGTACCTGGCCCGCGTGCTCGGCCAGGCAGAGGCGGCGCGGGCTGACCTGCTGGTCATCGAGATGAACACCCCTGGTGGACTTGCCTCCGCTATGGAGACGATGACCCAGAAGCTGCTCGCGGCGACGGTCCCTACCGTGGTGTACGTCACACCGACCGGCGCCCGTGCCGGCTCGGCGGGCGTCTTCATCGCCATGGCGACCGATGTCGTGGCGATGGCCCCCGGCACGGTCATTGGCGCGGCCCACCCGGTTAGCCTGGGAGGCGGACAGACGGATCAGGCGACGGCTGACAAGGCCACCAATTACGCTGCCGCCTACGCTCGGATGCTGGCGACGACAAAGAGGCATAACGCCGACTGGGCCGAGCAGGCCGTGCGCGCCAGCGTCGCTCTTACCGAGCAGGAAGCCCTGCAGGATGGCGTCGTCGACCTCGTCGCACGTGACCTGGACGAGCTGCTCCGCCAACTGGCGGGTCGTCGGGTAATAACCGCGTCCGGCGAGCGGGTGCTCCCGTCTTTAGCGGCCGCCAGTATCCAGCGTTATCCACTCAACCCCGCCGAGGCGGCCCTGCACGTCATTGCCGATCCGAACATCGCTCTGCTGCTCTTGAGCCTGGGCTCGATCGGAATCATCGCCGAGCTCTACCATCCCGGGGCGTTCTTCCCTGGCATAACCGGTGCCATCTCTCTTGTGATCGCCTTCGTGGCGCTGGGCAATTTGCCCACCAACTGGGGAGCGGCTGCCCTGCTGGGCCTGTCGCTACTCCTGTTTATGCTCGAGCTAAAGCTGCCATCCCATGGCGTCGTGGGGGCCGGTGGCGTTGCGGCCTTCATCCTGGGTGGCCTGCTGTTGTTTGCGCCGCTAACTCCAGTGGCGCCCGTCTTCGCGACCGTCGAAGTCAACCGCTGGCTGCTCGTGGCGGCGAGCGGCTTGCTGGCTGCATTCTTCCTGATCGCTCTCAGGGCCGGCCTGCGAGCGCGGCAGATGCCCGTGGCCGACCACCTCCTGAGCCTTGCCGGCGCGATGGGTGTGGTGACCTCCCCGCTAAAGCCCGAGGGGACGGTGCTGGTGCGTAACGAGCAGTGGTCGGCGGTAGCAGAGGGAGACACTATCGGACCGGGTGAGGCCGTGGAGGTGGTCGCCCGGGAGGGTTTGAAGCTGCGCGTGCGGCGGGTCGCCCCCGCGGCCGCCGGGGAGGCGGGACCGGGACAGGCGGCGCCCGCCAATTAGGGCAGAAAGGAACCGGCAGTGGACATTGGAGCGCTGGTCGGAGTGGGCATCGGCGTCCTGTTGGTCGCCACGTTTGTCTTGCTGGTGAGGGCCAGCATCAGGGTCGTGCGCGAGTACCAGCGTCTCGTGGTCTTTCGCCTCGGGCGCGTCCTGGGCGCCAAGGGCCCAGGCCTGGTGGTCTTGATACCCGTCATCGACCAGCCCGTGCGGGTCGATCTGCGAGAGCAATTCATCGAAGTTCCCCACCAGACCTGTATCACCCGCGACAACGCGCCGGTGGCGGTGGACTTTCTGATCTACATGTACGTGGTGAATGCAGTCAGCAGCGTTGTCCAGGTGCAGAACTATGTCGGCGCCGCTCAGGGGATCGCCACGACGACCCTGCGGGCCGTGATCGGCGACATCTCGCTGGACGATGTCCTGGCCAAGCGCGAGCAGATCAACCTGCTGCTGCGGGAAAAGCTGGACGAGGTGACCGAGCGATGGGGGGTCAAGGTCACGACAGTGGAGATCCGCGAGATCAATCCGCCGCGCGACATCCAGGAGGCGATGAACCGCCAGATGTCGGCCGAACGGAATCGGCGCGCCGTGGTCCTAGAGGCCGACGGCAAGCGGGAGGCCGCCGTGATGGTGGCCACGGGACAGAAACAGGCCGCGATTCTCGAGGCTGAGGGCGCGCGCCAGTCCGCTATCTTGCGGGCGGAGGGATTTGCCCTGGCGCTCGACAAGGTCTTTTCCGTCGCCAAGACGGTCGACAGCAAGACGATGAGCCTGCAGTACCTGGACGCGCTGCGCGCCCTGGGCAGCAGTCCAGCAACCAAATTCGTACTGCCGATGGAGTTCACCGCCCTCTTGCGCCCCCTGGTGAGTCTGGCAGGAGCGGCGATGGACGACAGCGACGGCCCCAGCCGTCCGCCGGCGCGCGCTCGGCCTGGGGGTGTCTCGGCGCCCGGCGCGTCTGCCTAGAGGGGCACGGCCTCTGAGACCCGCGAATGGCCGTAGCACTGGTCCAGGTCTGCGTTGATCCGCGCGTCAACCACGAGTTGATCCGAATTCAGGTCCGCCAGAGGCTCGAGAGGTCGGGGCTGCGCGCCGACCGGATCTACATCCTCAACGAACCGGGCGGCAACCTCGGCACCGGCTTCCGCCGTACGGCCGAGTCTCTCACGCGGGCGGGTGAGCCCGTCGTCTTCTGCGCCGTGCTGCACCACGATGACTGCCTGATCGCCCAGCAGGGGCAACGAACCGAGCTAGCCGTTGCGGCCCAGGATATGGCGGCGGAGCTGGCCCGGCTGGAGCTACACTGCCCGGTTGTGACCGGCCAGATCCGGACCGCTCACAACCATCTCCTCTGGTCGGACGAGCCGGAATTCCGCTACGTGCCCTTTACGTTTGGTCCGCCCCCTCTCCCGCGGCAGGGAGAGGGGGTTGGGGGGTGAGGGCCGCGGCACGGACAGAGGCTTGGGGTGACGTCGCCTCTTGTCACGTCTCGGGCCGCGGGCGTATCATCTGGGTGTGCAGGGACGAGGTGATAGCCCGTGAGGGCTGAGGTGGGCTGTAGTCAGTCGTACCGAAACCTCCCCCAAAGCATCGTCTCTAGCAACGAAACCGGCGCTCCCGCCAGGGGCGCCGGTTTCAGGTTTAATCGCGCGCGGGAGGAGTGGTAGTGGCCAAGTACATCTTCGTCAGCGGTGGGGTCGTGTCGTCGGTCGGCAAAGGGATCACGGTCGCCTCACTGGGGCGCTTGCTCAAGAGCCGCGGCGTGGCCGTCTCGATTTTGAAACTGGACCCATATATCAACGTCGACCCGGGCACGATGAGTCCGTACCAGCATGGTGAGGTGTTCGTGACCGACGACGGCGCCGAGACCGACTTAGACCTTGGCCATTACGAACGGTTCATTGACGTGAGCCTGACTCGGGCCAGCAACGTCACCAGTGGCGGTATCTACTCGGGCGTCATTGGCCGCGAGCGGCGGGGCGACTTCCTGGGCGGCACCATCCAGGTGGTGCCTCACATCACCAATGAGATCAAGGACCGAATCACGCGGGTGGCCAAACAGACCGGCGCCCAGGTCGTAATCGTCGAGGTCGGGGGCACCGTCGGCGACATCGAGTGCCTTCCGTTCCTCGAGGCGATTCGCCAGATGCACCGCGAGTTGGACCGCGACGAGACGCTGTACATCCACGTCACTCTGCTCCCATTCGTCGGGCCGACCAGAGAGCTGAAGACGAAGCCCACCCAGCACAGCGTCAAGGAGCTTCGGAGCATCGGGATCCACCCCGACGTGATCGTGGCGCGATCCGATCACCCCGTCCCGGATGACCTGAAAGACAAGGTCGCACTGTTCTGCGACGTCGAGCGGCGGGCCGTGGTGCCGCTGGAGACGGCAGAGACGATCTACGAAGTACCGCTGATCCTTGAGAAGGCTGGACTGGGCGATTTCGTTGTCGAGCGCCTGAACCTGGCGGCTGGCGAGCCTGAGCTGGACGAGTGGAGGGACCTAGTTACGCGGGCCAAGACGGTCAGCCAGGAGGTCTCAGTCGGCGTAGTGGGAAAGTACGTCGAGTTGGAGGACGCCTACATCAGCGTCCGTGAGGCGCTCAACCACGCCGGCTGGCTCCACAACCTGCGGCTGCGCATCGAGTGGATCGACTCTTCCTTGCTCGAGGAGGGCGACCCGGACCGGCTGCTGGGAGGTTTGGACGGCATCGTGGTGCCAGGCGGGTTCGGACATCGCGGTGTCGAGGGCATGATCCGGGCCGCACGTTTCGCGCGCGAAAGGGGCGTTCCCTACCTGGGGCTCTGCCTCGGCATGCAAGTCATGGTGATCGAGTTCGCCCGCTACGCGTTGGACTCTGACGAGCCCAACAGCACCGAGTTCGACCTGTTCACCCGATTCCCGGTGATCGACCTGCTGCCCGAGCAGAAGGACATCGCGGACAAGGGCGGCACGATGCGGCTGGGCGTGTATACCTGTCAGCTTGCGCCTGGCACGTTGGCCGAGGCGGCGTACGGGCAGTCAATCGTGTTCGAGCGTCACCGCCACCGCTTCGAGTTCAATAACGACTTCCGCGACCCGTTGACGCGGGCTGGCCTGGTCCTGAGCGGCCTGTCGCCGGACGGTCGGCTGGTCGAGATCGCCGAGGTCGCCAATCACCCTTGGATGCTGGGGACGCAGTTCCATCCGGAGCTCAAATCGCGGCCCAATCGCCCGCACCCGCTGTTCCGCGAGTTCGTGGCCGCCGCCAGGTCGCGCCGCCCGGCTCAGGGCCTGCTCGAGCTTCGCGAAGTTGCCACCCCTCGCGTCTGATCCCGGATGCCGTGTGGTAGCATGCGGCGTTCGACGTTGAACGAGGTGTGGCGGTGGACGAGCCACAGACCTTCGTCGTCATTCTTGCTGGCGGCAGCGGCACCAGACTCTGGCCGCTCAGCCGCTCCCACCGACCCAAACAGCTCCTGACGCTGGCGGGCGATCGCTCGCTGCTCCAGAACACGGTCGACCGCGTCCTGCCCCTGGTCCCACCCGAGCGCATCCTGGTGATGACCGAAAGCTCGCACGGCCACGGGATTCGAAAACAGCTCCCCCAGCTTCCAGCCGCCAACGTCCTGGTCGAGCCGACGCGCCGCGGGACGGCTGGCAGCCTGGCGCTGGCAGCGGCCACGATCCAGGGCCGTGATCCGAACGCGGTCATGGCCTCGGTTCATTCTGACGCTTTCATCGACGACGGCGACGAGTTTCGTCGTACCTTGAGCGCGGCCTTCTGCGCGGCCGACTCGACTTGCCACCTGGTCCTGATGGGGATCCCGCCCGCCTTTCCATCTTCCCAGCTCGGCTATATCGAGGCTGGCGAGACGCTGTGCCAGGTCGGCGAGTACGCCGTGCGGAAGGTGAAGCGCTTCGTGGAAAAGCCAGAGCTGGAGCGCGCCCGCCGCTTCGTCGCCTCCGGGCGGCACTTCTGGAATCCGGGCGTGTTTGTGTGGCGGGTGGACGTCATCCTGGATGAGTTCGCCCGTCTCCAGCCCGCGATTCGGGAGCGGACTGCCCAGATCGTACCGAGCATCGACGGTCCGGATCGTGAGCGGGCGATGGCGGAGATCTATCCGCGTGTGCCCCAGGAGACGATCGACGTGGGGATCATGGAGCGATCGGACCGCGTGGCGGTCATCCCGGCCAGATTTCGGTGGAGCGACATCGGCAGCTGGGGCGAGCTGCTCGACATCTTGCCTCACGATCAGGCGGGTAACGTGGTTCGGGGAACCCACCTGGGGCTCGGGACTCGCGACAGCCTGGTCTTCGCGACCTCACGACCGGTCGCGACCGTCGGCCTGGAAAACATGATCGTGGTCGAGACGCCGGACGCAGTGCTCGTCTGCCCGCGCGACCGCGTCCAGGACGTCAAGAAGCTGGTCGACAGGCTCGGCCTCGATCCCGAGCGGCAGGATTTGTTGTAACCCTCATCTCACCCCCTCCCCCAGACTTGGGGGAGGGGCGAGGGGTGGGGCCAAGGCGCCCTACGCCGCCGCCGGCACTGGGCGCCGGCCCACCAGGCGGCGCCCGAGGTCTGCGAGCTCGCCGCGCTCCCACGAGTCCAGCAGCAGGCTGGCGTTGAAGATCGAGCTGTACGTCCCAGACGTGATGCCGATCAGCAGCGCCAGTACGAAATTGTGGATCGTGATGCCACCGAACAGGCGAAGCGTCACGAGGGTTAATAGCACCGTGATCGACGTATTCAGCGAGCGGCCGAGGGTCTGAGCCAGGCTGTGGTTGACCACGTCGGAGAACGGCTCGCCGGCGTGGCGGACGATGTTTTCGCGGATCCGGTCGAACACCACGATCGTGTCATGGACCGAGAATCCGATGACCGTCAGGATGGCGGTGATGAACATGGCGTCGATCTCGATGCCAAACACACGCCCGAGAATCGAGAAGACGCCCAGCACGAGCAGGGCATCGTGAATGAGGGCGGCCACCGCGCAGGTCCCGTAACGCAGCGGGTGCGGCACCTTGCGGAACGCCCACCAGAGGTACAACAGAATCCCGCCGCAGGCAGCCACCACGGCCAGGAGCGCGTACCGAACGATCTCGGAGGCGATGATTGGCGAGACGTGGTCCAAGCCTAACACCTCGACCGACCCGAAGCGATCGGTGAGGCCGCCGACGACGATTTGACGCTCGGTCTGAGCCTGCCGCTCGACGCTCTCGGTGATCGCCTGCTCGAACGGCAGCGTGCGGACCACGAAGGTGCCCTCGTCTGAGCGCTGGACGATGGCTTCCGGATGGTTCAGTTCGGCGAAGGCTTGCCTCAACTGGCCCTGTTCGACCGGCCGATCGAACCGCAGGGTCATGATGGTGCCGCTGGTGAAGTCGATGCCGGGCCGCAGGCCGCCGGGTAGGACCAGCGAGATGAAACCGGGTACGATGAGCAGCAAAGACAGCGCGTAGAACCACCAGCGGCGGCCGGTGAAATCGAGCGTCACGACCCGGCCCCTCCGAGCGCCCCCGTGCCGCGCTCCTCGATCCGCAACCGGCCCGCCGGGCCACGCGCCAGCCGAGGGTCGGGGATGGCCATCCCGAAGAGGGCCGGGTTGAGCGTCCAGCTACTGCCGATGATGGCCTGAAGCAAGCTTCGTGTGACGAAGATCGCGCTAAACAGGCTGATCAGCACGCCGATCGCAAGTGTGAAGGCGAAGCCCATGATCAGGCTTGCGCCAAAGTTCTGTCCGAACCAGTACAGCAACACGCACGTGATCAACGTGGACGTGTTGGAGTCACGAATACTGCTCCAGGCTCGGTCGAAGCCGGCCTGAATCGCCGCCCCTAGGCTCTTTCCCCAGCGCAGCTCCTCGCGCAGTCGCTCGAAGATGAGGATGTTGGCGTCCACCGCCATACCGATTGACAGGATGAAGCCGGCGATACCAGCCAGCGTCAGCGTGACCGGAATCAGCTTGAACACGGCCAGGGTCAGCACCGTGTAGATCAGCAGCGCGGCTGTCGCCAGCAGGCCCGGCAGGCGGTAGTAGAGGACCATGAAGAGAGCGACCACCAGCAGCGCGATCTCGCCAGCCACAATGCTCTTGCGGACCGAGTCGCTGCCGAGCGTCGCATCGACCGTCCGCTCCTCGATGATCGAGATGGGGACCGGGACCGCGCCGGCGTTGAGCTGAATGGCCAGCGTCCTGGCCTCATTCAACCTCAGACCGGTGATCACGCCGTTGCGGCTGATGACGGCCTGAACCGTTGGCGCCGAGATCTGAATGTTGTCGAGGAAGATCCCCAGCGGCCTCTGAATCAACCGGCGGGTGATCTGCTCGAATAGGGCCGAGCCCTCGTCATCGAACTCGAAGGCGACCTGCGGCTGGTTGGTCCGCGAGTCGAAGACGACCTGGGCGTTCGGCCGAAAATACTTCCCGGTCAACTCCTTCTCTTCGCCGTCCAGCCCGATCGCAGTGGCGATCCGCCATTCGCCGCTGGCAGGATCGCGCTCGCGGAAGTCGAGCTGGGCGGTTTGGCCGATCAGCTTCTTGGCCTCTTCGATGTCCTTGACACCCGGCAGCTCCACGATGACTCGATCTTGCCCCTGAGCCTGAATGAGCGGCTCAGCCACACCGTAGGCGTTTACGCGCCGCTCGAGGACCTGGATGACGCCCTTGAGGACGCTCTCGGCGTCCTGGCCGGGCGCCTTGCTCATGTCGGCCTGAAGCACCAGATGTGTGCCGCCCTGCAGGTCGAGCCCGAGTGTGGCGCCCTGGCGGTCGAAGCGGAAGTTGCCCAACTGGATGTGGATGCCCAGGCTGCCGGGCAACGCGTCGCCACCCGGAATGTAGTTACCTGGGCGCTGGGGCCAGACCGCCGGGCCGGCCAGGAGCGTCAGGATGGCGATAATGATCAGGCGCCAACGATTGCGCATTCGTTCGATTTATACACGGTTTCCGGTGCCCTCCGGCACGTCGGTCACTTGGACGTCGTTATACTTGCCGGGGCAGCAATAGAGTTGATGCAACGGTGCCCCGGATGAGTGACATTGTCCGTAACCGAGAGTGATCCGTCGCCCGGCGAAGCCGGCGTGCCAGGCACGGCGAACGGGGACTCTGCGCGCGGCCTGCAGGCGCTTGCGGAGATCAGTCGGCTGGTCATGCTCGGGCTGGACGAGCGCGCGATCCTCCAGCACGTGACGGAGGCCATGGCCCGCTTGCTCCACTCGCCCTACGCGCGATTGTGGATGCTCGAGCGCCAGACCGGCGACCTGGTCGTCGTGGCCACCGCCGGACCACTGACCAGCGAGGCCGAGATCGGGCTGCGGCGCCCAGCGAGCCTGTGCAACCTTAACCAGGCCGTGCTGGCCGACGGCCGGATCTTCCAGACGCCCGACGTCGCTGCTGACCCGCGCTGGCACAACCGCGCGGTGACCACCGAGCACGGCCTGCGGACCTACCTGGGCGTGCCGCTGTTGGTTGGCGAGCATCGGTACGCGATCATGACGCTGCTCTTTCCCGAGAGCCGCGTGATCGGCCCGGCCGACCTGGAGCTGGTCGAGGCCGTCGCTGCCCAGGCGGCCGCCGCGCTGGCCAATGCCCGCGCCTACGATCGACTGGCCGCCTTGTCCGAGATCAGCCGGCTGGTGACCGGTAACCTCGAGCTGCCGGCCCTGATGGGTGCCGCGGTCCAGGCAACGTCACGTCTGCTGGGCGTGGCGGACGTCACGCTCTGGCTCTACGAACCGGACGAGGGCATATTTCGCCTTGGAGCGCGAGTACCCGCGGATGAAGTGGCCGACGCTCACGAGTTGCCGCTTGAGGGCAGCATAGCTGGCCTGGTGCTTCGGTCTGGCCAGCCGTTGGTGGCCGACAGTGTGCGGCAGCACCCCTTGTGGCTGGACCGCCTGCCGCACACTCCGCGGTCGGAAAGCGGCCTTTTCGTGCCGCTCTTTCATCAGGAGCGTCCAATGGGCGTCGTGGTGGCGCTGAGTCCGCGCGAGCGAGCATTTGACGAGAGCGACGTTCAGCTGCTCCAGACCCTGGGCGCGCAAGTGGCGGTGGCGGTCCAGAACGCTCGCTTGTATCAGGATGCGCGTCGGCAGGCGAGGGAGCTGGCCACCGTTCTCGACGTGAACAAGCGACTGGCGCTTGGGCCGCAGCTCGAGCAGATCCTCTCACGCATCACCGAGGAGGCAGCGCGGCTAATCGGGGCCGACGGGGCAGGGCTGCGGCTGCTGGATGGCGACGAACTGGTGCGGGCCGCGATCTACGGCCGGCAGCCAGTCATGGTCCGCGAGCGGATGCGGGTCGACAGCAGCCTGAGCGGGCGGGTGGTGATCGAGAACCGCCCGATCGTCATCCCAGATGTCCTGAACGATCCGCGAGCCCCGCCGGATCGTCGGGTCCAGGCCAGCGCGGAGGGGCTACGGTCCTGGCTGGGCGTGCCGCTGCGCGGTCGCGACCAGGTACTTGGAGCGCTGATCGTGCTCGCCAAGCACGGCCGATTGTTCAACGAGTCGGATGTCGGGCTGCTGGAGGCGTTCGCTGACCAGGCGGCGATCGCCGTCGAAAACGCGCGCTTGTTCGCGACCGCGGAGCGCCGGGCTGCCGAGGCGATGGCGATGGCCGAGGTCGGACGGGCGATCACCGGCTCCCTCGACCTGCAAGCCGTGCTGGACTTGATCGTGGACCAGGCCTGCCGGTTGCTCGGGACACGGCGTTCGGCGCTGGCGGTCGTCGAGTCGCGCGGCGACGAATCGGTGATCGAGTTCGTTGCGCGGCGTGGATTGAGCGACAGCTTTCCGGAGCGCATGCGGCCGCGCCACGGGCGCGATGGGACCACTCCGACCTCGATCGCCGAGCGGCGACCCATCTGGACAGCCGACGTGCTCACCGATCCCCAGTTCGACTTGACCCCCAGCACGCGCGCGGCCATCGAGGCTGAAGGCTACCACGCAGTCCTATCTGTCCCGCTGCTGGCCGGCAGCCGCGTGCTGGGTGCGCTGGTCGTGTACCGCGACACGGTCAGCCCGTTCACATCGGAGGAGGTTGATCTACTGCGAGTGTTCGCCGACCAGGCGGCTATCGCCATCGAGAACGCACGAGCGTTCCAACAGGAGCAAGAGCGGCGCCTCGAGCTGGAGGCGGTCCGTGACGTGACCTCCGAGATCACCCGTGAGCTTGATCTGTCTGAGCTGCTGGACCTGATCATCCAGCGCGCGGCGGTGCTGGTCAGGGCGCTGCTAGGCATCGTCTACCTCTGGGATGAGGAGGGCCAGGTCCTGCTTCCCAGAGCCTGGCACGGCATCGACGAGTGGACGGGGATGGTGCAGGTGAAGCTCGGCGAGGGCGTGACGGGCGCGGCCGCCGAACGACGCATGGGCGTGATCGCTAATGACTATGGCACGCGGCCACTTGCGAATCCGGTTTTCCGAGAGCGGTCGGGCATTGGGGCGGCCCTGGCCGAGCCGCTCCTGTACCGCGATCGACTCATCGGCGTCATAACCATGGGTCGCGAGGCGAGTGCCCCGGGCTTTTCAGAGCAAGACCAGCGCCTGCTCGGTCTGTTTGCCGATCAGGCGGCCATCGCCATCCAGAACGCTCGGCTGTTCGAGCAAGCGTCAACGGTTGAGGCGCTGCGTGAGCTGGACCGGCTCAAGGCCGAGTTCCTGAACACGGTCTCGCACGAGCTGCGGACGCCGCTCAGCCTGATTCACGGCTACTCCGAGTTGTTGATGCACCGCGCGTCCCGCTTGTCTTCCGAGGAGATGGCCGAGATGGCCGCCGAGATCCACGCCGGCTCGCGCACCATGGTCCGCTTGGTAGACGACCTGCTCGACTTCTCTCGGATCGAGCAGGGCAAGCTGCAGCTCCGGCGACGCCGAGTCGCCATCACGCCGCTTCTGACTCGCCTGGTGGAGACATTCGGGCATCAACCGGACGGTGCCCGGATCAGGTCTGAGATCCCAGACAATCTCGTGGCCAGCGTAGATCCGGATCGCCTGGCGCAGGTCATCGGGAACCTGCTCGCCAACGCGCTGCGATACGCGCCCGATGGGCCGATCGTGGTGCGCGCGGGCCGTCGGAGGGAGTCCCTGCGGGTGGAGGTCTCCGATCGCGGTCCAGGGATCGCACGCGCAGAGCAGGCCCGCGTCTGGGAGAAGTTTTATCGTGGCGCGGCGGCCATCTCAGCTCATCGCGGCAGTGGGCTCGGTCTGTCGATCGTGAAGCACCTGGTGGAGCTTCACGGTGGCCAGGTCGGCCTGAAGAGCGCACCTGATCGGGGCGCGACGTTTTGGTTCACTTTGCCGATGCGCCCGGCCGCGGCGCCGACGGACGGGGCTCCTCACCGACGCCAAATGGCGGCCGCTCGCTAACTGGCCGCGCGCGGGCGTTCGAGCCTGGTCCTTTTGAGCGGGACCAGTCCCAGCACTCGCTGCGGCTCGAAGTGCTGGACGTATGGCTTGACGAGCGTCCGCAGGCGGTAGTGGAAGAGGGGTATGCTCGGGTACTCGGCGGCAAGGACTCGCTCGGCTCGCTCGTACAGCTGGAGGCGCTTTGGCCGATCGAGCTCACCCTTGGCCTGGCGGACCAGTTTATCGAACTCCTCGTTTTGCCACCCCGTGCCGAAGAGGACGGCATCCTCACGACTATCCCACAGCAGGTTGTACCAGTCGTGCGGGTCCTCGTAATCTGAGATCCAGCCGCCGCGGCAGAGATCACCGTCACTCTTCCAGTCATCGCTGCCACGCCACGTAAGGAAGGCCGCGCCATCCATGGGCTGCGGCCTCAGCGTAATGCCCAGGCCGTCCTTGAATCGCCGCTGAAGATAGCTGGCCAGTAGGTCCCATTGGGGATCGGCGTCGTAGGTGAAGGTGATCTCTGGGAAGCCCTTGCCGTCGGGAAAGCCGGCCGCGGCCAGGTTCTTCTGCGCCTCGGCCAGGTCTTCCATCGGCCACAGGTCCGGCTGGCGTCCGGTGATCCCTTCCGGCTGCAGCCCGAATGCCGGTACGCCGACCCGCCGCAGCACGTCGCCTAGCAGCTGTTGGCGCTCGATGGCCTGGCCAAGCGCGATCCGCACCCGCGGGTCACGCAGGTGCTCGCGACGGTGATTGGCCACGATGAACATCGTCGCCGAGTGGGCGAACGTCTTGACCTCCTGGGAGAGCTTTGGGTCAGCGAGGACCCGTTCGAGCTGAGCGTCTGGGACTTCGAAGACCGCTCCCGAGCCGAACGCATCGAGCTCGCCCGCCTGGTAGGCCGCAAAGACTCGATCGTCGGCGCCCTCGGGAAAGATTCGATAGACGGCCCAGCCGAGGGCTGGCTTGTCGCCCCAGTAGCGGCCGTTTCGTTCGAGGACAAGTTGCGCGCCCGGCTGCCACTCCTTGAGGAGGAATGGGCCGTTGGTCACGACCTGGCCCGGGTCAGTCCACGTGTAGCCCCGCTTTTCGACCACGTCCTGTCGGACGGGCACTAGCGTCCAACTGCTCACCAGCCTGGTGAAGAAGGCGGCTTGCTGCTCGAGGGTGACGACAAGCGTCTGATCGTCTGGCGAGGTCACGCCGAGCTGCCCGACGTCGAGTCCCTCGCGATGGATCCTGGCGGCATTCTTGACCGGGTAAAGCATGCTGGCGTAGTCCGAGCCGGTCTTCGGGTCGACAACCCGCTTCCAGGCCCACTCGTAGTCATGGGCGACCACCGGCCTACCATCCGACCACGCCACGCCGGGGCGCAGTTTGAACGTGTAGACCAGTCCGTCGGCAGAGACGTCCCAGCTCTCGGCGCCGAGTGGGACCGGCTCGCCTTTCTCGTCCCAGCCCAGAAGCCCCTCGAACAACTGGCCGATCAGGTCGATTGAGACCATATCGGCCGCGATGGCAGGATCGAGCGTAGCCGGCTCGGTGATGGGGATCCTGATGCTCGGCTCGGCCACGACCGGCTCGGCCGGAGTGAGGGTGCCTGGCGCGGCTGCCGGTGAGGAGACTGGCGTCTCGCTGGCCTGTGTGGGCGATGTGGCTTGTGTGGCCGGCGTCGAAGACTCGATCGCCCCTGGAGCCCCGCAGGCCGCGGCGCCAAGCGCGATCAGGACGACCGCACGAGCGACTGCTGTCAGGCGAACGGGTCTCCGGTCAATCGACTTTCGGCTCCGTATGGTCGTGCCGCTCGCGCTCGGGGCTGGAGCGATGCAGCTCGTCGAGGCTTTCGAGTCGGTCGAGGTAAAGCAGGCCGTGGAGGTGGTCGATCTCGTGCTGGAGAGCCTGGCCGAGCAGCCCTTCGCCGGTCACACGCAGCTCCCGTCCCTTGGCGTCTCGGGCCTTGACCGTCACTCTGGCGCCGCGCTTGATCTTCGCCCAATAGCCCGGCACGGACAAGCAGCCCTCATCTGGCTCCCACTCGCCGTCGATCTTGAGGATCTCGGGATTAACCAGGACGTGCACCTGGTCCTTCTCCGCCTCGACGACCGCTACCTGGAGCGGCACGCCGATCTGCGGGGCCGCCAGGCCGACGCCTGGCGCCTCACGCATAGTCTCGATCATGTCCTGGACGAGTCTTTCAAGCGACTGATCAAAGCGCGAGATTTTCCTGGCTTTGTTACGCAGAACGGGATTGCCGAGCACGAGGATCGGCCGGACCGCCATCTCCCCTCCGAGCCGGTCTTATCGGGAAACGATTTTATCAGCCATGTCTCCATTGTCATCCTGACCCGCGGCACGGAGAGGGGCGGGGGGTGAGGGGTGCCCGCCGCAGCGCGAGCCTCGCCTGGCAAGCTCCCCTCTCCCGCGGCAGGGAGAGGGGCGGGGGGTGAGGATGGTTTCATCCGCTCGCGGCGGGCCGAAGGCCCGTGAGTCCTCAGGATGACAATACCGCCGCCGAGGGTCGCACGGTCTCAGCGCAGCGTCTCGTAGACCGATTCGATCTGGGCCAGGAGCCGCTCGGGAGCGACTCCCAACAGGGCCGCCGCGATCGCCGCGCCGCCGGCTCCCACGCCCTCTTTGACCAGGTATTCCTCGTAGCGGCGAAGAGGCGCATGGCGCGAGGTGGCGAACGACAGGTCGCTGGCCAGGATCGGGACGTCGCCGACCTGGCCCGCCAGCCCGGCCAGGTCCGCAGTCGGGTCGGTCGCCACCCACCTCGTGGTCGCTATGGCCAGCCGGTCGAAGTCGAGCGGACAGCCTTCGCGTTCGGCCAGCGCCGCCGCCAGGGCCACCACCGCCACCATCTGGCTGCCGCCTGCCAGCAGGACCGGTGCCCGTGGCAGCGCCCCCAGAGTCAGGCCTGCCACAACCGGCTGCATCGGATCGCCGACCGCGGCCACGACCGCCAGCGGATCAGGTGACCTTCCTCGACTCGGCCCGGTTCTGGGCAACCGGCCGAGCCCGGCTGCCTCGAGCGCTTGCCTGGCGATCCGATTTTTGAGCTGGTGGGCGTTGCCGGGCATACTGCTCGATACTTTGCCCCACGCGTCGAGGCCGAGCCCGCACAAGACCGCCAGGGCCGTCGTCGTTCCAGCCGGCACACTCTCCGCCAGGAGCAAGTAGTCAGCTCGATCGGCCAATTCCGCGCCGAGCGCTCGTCCCGCTTCGAGGAGCTCGGCTGCGTGGGGCACCGCTCGCCCGGTCAGAATCGAGTCGCCCCAGCCGTCGGAGAGGACCCGGGCAGGCGCCGCGGGTTTGACCCGCAGGCCGGCGTCGATCAACTCGATCGGAATACCCGCCAACTGTAGCGCGGCGATAGTGATGATGACCGGGCCGGGCGCGCCCTCTGGATTAGACGGCACTCCGTCCATGCAGAGTGGGCGCCCGTAATGCAGCGCTTCGGCGTCCGCGGCCGCGGTGAGGCGCCTGAGCTCGGGCGTTGCGCCAGCAGCGGACAGGCCATCGATCTCGGCGGTCGCGGTATGTGCCATGGTGCACACGAAGAGTGGCCGACGAGCCGCGAGCGTCGCGAGCAGGCGCCGCCCGCGTGCCGGGGCGTGGACGAGCAGGATAGCCTGGCCGTCGACGCGCTCGAATCGATGCTGGTGCGTGATTGACCGGCTCACTGGCTTCGGCCGAAGCGCTCTCGATCCGTCCCTGCCCACCAGCGGGCGAGTCCGTACAAGATCAACTGCGAAGCGATCGTCGACGCGATCAGCACCTGAGCGGCATGGTCGATGGCTGCCGTATCGGTGGGCGGGAGCGGCCAGCCGAGGCGATAGCTGCCCCGCTTTTCGAGTCTTACGCCGAGTGCGCCGGCCATGGCGCTCATCGGCCAGCCCGCGTTGGGACTCGCGGTCTTGCCCCCGTCGCGGCAGAGCGTCTGGAAAGCGCCGGCCGGGCTGCCGCCAGCGAGGGCGGCGCCGACCACAATCAGGCCGGCCATGAGTCTGGCGGGCGCGAAGTTGAGCAGGTCGTCGGCCCAGGCCGCGGCCTTGCCTGTGTACTCGTACTGTTCGCGATAGCCGATCATCGCGTCCATGGTGTTTACGGCGCGGTAGGCGAGCGCGGCTGGCAGGCCGCCCAGGACATAGTACAGAAGCGGCGCCAGGACGCTGTCGCTGGCGTTCTCGGCGACAGACTCGACGGCTGCGCTGGCCAGCAGCGGCGCTTCTAGGGCCGCTGTCTCCCTACCCACCAGAGCGTGCGCGTCCACCCGCGCCGCGGCCAGGTCGCCGGCGTCCAGATCGGCCTGAACGCGACAGGCTGCCTGGATGAGGCCTCGGAGGCTGAACGTGGTCTTCAGCAGACCGGCCTCGGCCACGAAGGCGGCGGCTGGAGGCGAACGCCGAACCAGTCCGGAAGTCGCCCGACCGGCAAGCCATGCCAGGCCGGCGACCATCAGCACGTGGCCGACGCCGTACGCGAATTGCGATGCGATACCATGGCGAGGAGCTTGTCGCCGCAGCCAGGCCACCGCTCGGCCGGTCCAGACTACGGGATGGAGATCGGGCGGTGGCTCGCCGAAGGCCAGGTCCAGCGCGAGCGCCAGAAGTAGCGTTTTGAAGCGGTGCGGCATCGAGACACGCAACGGCCCCCGGGCGTCGCCCGGGGGCCTGTGGGAGCTCTAAGGGTAAGCGGTCACGTCCCACTGCTGACGGGCACCGACTCGCTTACGGGCCAGTACCGGGCTTCGGTGGGCAGCATCGGGCCGATCAGCTTCTGGAGGGCCATGACGTGGCTGCAGATACCGGAGGTCGGAAAGAAGTGGCAGTCGCAGCTCCACTTGTCGTCGCGGAACGAGACTTCGTACGAGTCGTGCTCGCCTCTGAACTTCGTCGTGAATTCCGAGAACGTCACGCGCTCCGGCTCGCGAGCGTACATGTTGGCCTTCTGAATCTTGCCGATCAAGCTCGACTGCATGCGGCTCCTCCGTCGCGAAAATGGGGCTAGAAAGCACAAACGCCAGTGTGCACGTGCACACTGGCGTTTGGCGCGGCGGTCGTTCCCGTGGATGTTCTATGCAAGTACGTCCACCCGTGCCCCGGCTGTCCCGGACACATTTGAGTCTACACCCGGGCTCAGAGAAGTGTCAACGAGTATCGCGGGTCGTGTCGTAGCTACGTGAATTTGTCAGTCGAAAGGCGGCTAACTGCAACACGATTCTGTCAGTCTGGGCTGCTAACTGCTCCGTGATTCTGTCAGTGCTGGGGCTTTGAATCCTCGCCTCCAGGGGTGCGTGGGGGGCGGCCGCCATGGGCCGGCTGGCTTCGGCGTGGTGGGAGTTGCAGGCGCAGTCGGGAGTGGGGTGGGCGCTTCGGGCCGCTCAGGTTTCCGCTTGCGGGCTCGCAGGGGCTTGGCCTGGTCTGACGGGCGGGTACGCAGCAGCCAGTGGCCCTTGTACCAGACTGCCAGGCTGTGTCCTCTCTGCCGTTGTTCATAGGCGGACAGCATCACGGACCAGCCTCCCATTGACAAAATCACGTTGCAGTTACGGACTGACAAATTCACGGAGCAATGACACGTGAGCGCCTTGACACGACGTAAGGTTGGGCGTAGACTCCTTCGCGTGCCCCAAACAGTTCGGGGCTATCAAAATGATTTCGGGGTCGT
>DASPXK010000335.1:0-8121 GCA_035637315.1 Chloroflexota bacterium | reverse complement strand
CCGATGGTCAGTCGAGCCTGCGACTACCTCGCGGCGATCACGACGGCGGACGGCGGAGTGCCTTTCGTGCTTCCCTCGGCCGGGCCCTACCCGCGGGCGCCGTGGTGGGAGACACAGGCCGATCCCCCTGGCTCCCTCCTGCCCACTGCCGGCATCGCCGCGCTGCTCTACAAGCACAGAGTCGACCATTCGTGGCTTGCGACGGCTGCTGAGTTCTGCTGGCGCCAGATCGAAGCGCTGGAGGCGACCAATCCCTATGAGATGCGGATGATCCTCCCGTTCCTCGAACGTGCTCCCGATCGTGCTCGGGCCGACCAGACCTTTGCTCGGATCGCTCCGAAGATCTTCGATCAAGAGCTGGTGGCGCTCGACCCAAGAGCCCCGGGCGAGGTCCACACGCCGCTCAACTTCGCTCCCCGACCTGACAGTCTCGCCCGCCAGCTCTTCGCCGACGAGGTCATCGAGAGCCACCTGAATGCTCTCGTCGACGCGCAAGGCGACGACGGCGGCTGGTCGTTCAACTGGCAAGCGTGGAACCCGGCCACGACCCTGGAATGGCGCGCTTGGGTGACGATCGACGCCCTCAAGACCCTGCGCGCTTACGGCCGCCTGGCATAAGCCTCGCCTAGCCACGCGGTGGGCGGACGATCAGCACCGGCACGTGCGCATGGTGAAGGACGAACTGGGACACGCTCCCGAGCAGGATGTCGCTCAAAGCGCCGTGGCCGTGCGAGCCCACGACCACCAGGTCAGCCTCTAGCCGGTCGGCTTCGGCCACGATCACTTCGGCCGGGCGACCCTCCGCCATGTCGGTCTGCGCCTCGATCCCAGCAGCCCGCGCCAGATCCGCGACGGTCGCCAGGGCTCGCTCGCCATCCCGTCGAAGCTCGCGAAGCGCCTCGTGCTGGTAGATCCCCAGGCTGAACGCCAGATGGGTATTGACCACGTGCAGCACCGCCAGGGCGGCACCGGTCTGCGCCGCCAATGCCACCGCATGCCGAGCCGCCGACCCGGCCGGGTCCGACCCGTCTGTCGCGAGCAGGATCTTACGATAGCGCGGTAGCTCGGCCACGCCGGCTCCTCGAGGGACAAGAACGAGCTCAGGATGACAAGAATGAGCTCAGGATGACGAGAACGAGCTCAGGATGACAAATGACAGCTCAAGTTGACAAGGTGGGCGACATAGCCCCATCTCGACACGACGCGACAGGATGGTTATCCTGCTCCCGTGGTCTCGACTGATCGCCCGGCAACCTCTCCGGCCACGGAGTGCACAGCCCTGCTATATCAGCACGGCGCGCTTCGCGACGATCTGCCGCTAGCCGACATTGATCGCCAGCTTCGAGATCAGCAGTCGCTGGTCTGGCTCGACCTCGAGCGACCAAGCGACAAGGAGTTCGAGCTGCTCGCTCGCGAGTTCAACCTGCATCCCCTCGCGATCGAGGACATTCGCAAGCCCCACCAGCGCCCCAAGGTCGACGAGTACGAAGACCTGCGACTTATCGTCCTGTTCGACGTTCGGGCAGCGAGCCAAGGTCATGGGCTCGCCCTTCAGGAGCTCGATATTTTCGTCGGTCCCAACTACCTGATCACCGTTCACGCCAGACCAATCCACGCCATCACAGAGCTGCGCGAGCGCTGGCGCCACAATCCTGCCATGGTCGAGCCAAGCCCGCTGGGCTTCCTACTCTACCACCTGGCCGATACGCTGGTCGACGGCTATTTTCCGGTCGTCGATGGGCTGGAGAATGAGATCGAGCAGATCGAGGAGCGCCTGTTCGAGAGCTTCGACAAGTCGGTCCTGCGGGACATCTTTGCCCTGCGCCGTGACCTCATCCAGCTGCGCAAAGTCCTCGGTCCGGAGCGCGATGCGTTCATCCTCCTATCCCGTCGAGACATCCCGATCGCCGACAAGACGACGGCGCCGTATTTCAGCGACGTCGTCGACCTTCTCCTTCGGCTGACCGACACCGTCGACACATTCCGCGACCTGCTCGGGGCCGCGCTGGACTCCTACTTGTCCATCCAGTCGAACTCGCTCAACGAGATCATGAAGCGGCTGACCGCGCTGACCGTCATCGTCATGGTCCCAACCCTGATTGCCGGCATCTACGGTATGAACTTCCATCACATTCCAGAGCTGGAATGGGAGTACGGCTACCCGTACGCGGTGGCTTTGATGCTCGGCACCGCGCTCGCCGCGATACTCTTCTTCTGGAAGAAAGACTGGCTGTGAACGAATTGCGAGCTGAGAACGGGCGGCTCAGATGAGCGACCACCTGGTGCTGGCGAGCCGGCAGGGGAGCGTGGCGCGGCTCGTTCTCAACCGGCCCTCCGTTCGCAACGCGCTGGATCCTGACCTGGCTCGAGCATTAGTTGAGGCCATTCGTAGGGCCTCCGACGATCCTGCCACCCGCGTGATCGTTTTGACCGGCGCCGGCGATGCGTTTTGCGCCGGCGCCAGGCTGGATGGCCTTCTCGAGGCTGTCAGGGCTGGCGACTCTGCCAGGACCGGGGCCTATTTTCGCGCCATCGAGCAAGTCTATCTTTCCATCCTCGACGCTCGGCCGCCGACCATCGCGATGGTCAACGGCCACGCGCTAGCCGGCGGCTGCGGCGTCGCGACCGCCTGCGACGTCGTGATCGCGTCCGATCGGGCTCAGCTTGGCTACCCGGAGGTGCAGCTCGGACTGGCTCCCGGCATGGTGATGGCGCTGCTGTTTCGGCTGGTCGGCTTTCGGCTTGGCCTCGAGCTGGCCCTGACGGGCCGCCGCGTCTCGCCCGAGGAAGCGGCCCGGATCGGGCTGATCAACCGCGTGGTCCCGCACGCCGAGCTGGAGGCCAACGTGCAGGCGATGGCCGAACAGCTAGCCGCCCTGAGCCCGTCGGCACTGGCGCTGACCAAGCGCACCGCCTGGAGCCTGCCCAGCCTTGACCTGCGACAGGCCCTCAGCCACGGCCGCGACGTCAGCACCGTCTGCGCCCACACCCCCGACGCCCAGGCCGGCATCGCCCGTTTCCTCGCTCGGGGGTAACGTATTCACCGCAGAGGACGCAGAGGAGACGGTTTGACCAGCCGTGCTGGTGGGCAGGCCGACTCGCGACCTCCGACCGATCCGAGCGGCTATCTGGACCCCGGCCAGCCCAGCTTCTGTGCCCGCTGCGGGCAGCCGACTCGAATCGAATCGCGCGGTGGACGCCGCCGGCCCGTCTGCGTCGCGTGCGGCTGGGTTTACTACGCGCGCAACGCCCTCGGAGCCGCGGTCGCCATCGAGAGCCCGGACGGCATCTTGCTGGTCCAGCGCGCCCATGAGCCGTATCGCGGCCAGTGGATGCTGCCGGCCGGCTTCGTCGAGTACGGCGAGTTCGCCGAGGAGTGCGCCATCCGCGAGGCGAAAGAGGAGACCGGGTATCGGGTTGAGCTGACCGGCCTGTGGGGGCTGTATTTCGGGACTGACGATCCGCGCAACGTCTCGCACCTGGCGGTCTATGGGGCTCGAATCGTGGGCGACGAGCCTCAGCCCGGCGACGACGCGATCGCGCTTGCCCTCTTCAAGCGAGGCGCCCTGCCCGCCCAGATAGCCTTCCAGGGCCACCGCCGGGCCCTGGCCGACTGGGAGCGCAACCCAGCTCGGCCAGCCGCCCCGCCCGTGGGCGACCCAAAACGCCCCGCCCCGTCATCATGAGCCCCCCTCCTGACGGTCCGTAGCGCGGGGGCTTGTCCCCCGCCTCAATCGCTCGGCCCTCATTCCCAACCCCCTCTCCCAATCTTGGGAGAGGAGGGGGTGAGGGCTAGGACCTTCGGCGTGGCGCTGGCGCGGCTCGTCTGCTACAAGAGGGCATCTGCAGACCACGGAGCGTATCATGGCCGCCAGCCAGTTCGAGCGTGTTCACGATCGGGTCTACCGCCTGCCCACGCCATTCGAGGGTGGCGGGCTAGTAAACCTGTACCTGGTGCGAGGTGACAAGACCGCCCTGGTCGACAGCGGCGTCCTGGGTACGCCCACCACGTACCTGGCGCCGGCCCTCGAGTCGCTCGGGCTCGGGCTGGGGGACGTCGATCTCGTGATCAACACCCACGGCCACATGGACCACCTGGGTGGAAACGCCGAGCTCAAGGACGCCGGCTCGCAGATCGCGATCCACGAGATAGATGCGCCACGGGCATCGTCCAACCGGCTCCACGTCGATCTGGCGGCCGAGGGACTGAAGGCGCTCGGCTTGGAGCGGCTGGTGCCCGACCGCGAGGCGTTCCTGCTGCGGCTGCTTGGTCGCGAGGTTGGGGTGGACCGCGTGCTGGATGACGGTGACCTGGTCGACCTTGGCGGCGATGTCCGGCTGCGGGTCGTCCACACGCCCGGGCACACGCCCGGCTCGGCAAGCTACTGGTGGGAGGCGGCCAGCCTGCTGCTAACGGGCGATGCGGTCCAGGCGCGCGGAAGCCGGGTTGGCGGGCTGCCGGTCATCGAGGACGCGGACAGCTACCCCGCCAGTCTGGAGCTGGTCGAGCAGCTCCGTCCCAGCTCCTTGTTGATGGCCCACGCCTTCAAGGGCACGGCCGGCGATCTGGGGCCTGTCGCCAGCGGGCCGCGCGTCGCCGAGACGCTGCGGGAGAGCCGGTCTGTCCACGAGGTGCTCGGCGGGGCGTTCCAGCGCGCCATCGCGGAGACGCCCGGCGCGAGTCCCGCCGAGGTGGCCCGCCGCGCGGTTGACCAGGTCCGCGGAGCGCTGGGGCTTCAGGATGAGCCGGCCAGCGGCTTCCCGGTTAGCGCCGCGACAACCCTGCCGGCCTATTTCCGCACCGCTGAGGCCACCCCCGCGCGTTGAGCCCGCTCGGCCAGATAGAGCCCACCCAGGCCCAGGATCAACATCGCCTCGCCCGCCGCCACCGTACGGTGCCAGGGGTTGGCCTCCTCGCGAGCCTGCTGCTCGGCGACGATCTGGGCGTAGCGAGGCGGCAGCTGATCGAGCAGCTCGTGGTGGGCCCGGTCGTGGACCGCCAGGTCTGCGAGCATGCCCTGCACGAGCAGGATCCCGCCCGCCAGCGCGCCGGCCATTCCAGCCAGCGACAGCCAGCCACAGCAACGGAGCAACATGTTCGGACCTTACGGGTGCATGTGCGGCACGCTCTGGGGCTGTCCCTCCATGCGCCGCCTGTCCAGGTCGGCGGCCGTGCGGACCCAGAACGCGCCCTGGTCGAAGCGGGCCGTCTCGTCGCCGGACGCGTCGGTGAGCGTGACCTGCAGCTTGAGGTCCTGGCTCTGCGAGCCGATCCGCGTACTGAAATGATTGGCCGTCCCATACTCGTTCATCGCGGTCAGCTCGCGCTGCTCTCCCGGCGCCAGGCTCAGCCATTGATGGACCACCATCGTGTTGGTCTGGGTGGTGTGGTCCATGATCATGGTGTGGACCAGGACCCGCTGGGGCGTCGAGCCGTTGGTAATGAGCAGACGATACTGATCGCCGAGGTGAGTCGCCGGCGAGGTCGCGGCCCAGCCCATCCTGATGCCGGGCGGGACCTGGCTCACCAGCCCGCCGCGGCCCAGCTGCATCGTCGACTCGTCTATCGACCGTCCCGCCGCGGCGAACTGCTGGCTATGGGCCGACTCATCGTGTCGCAGCTCTGACGCCAGTGACCCGGCCGCCCCGGTCGCCAGGACGGTCCCGCCCACGAGCGCCAGAGCCAGCCCAACGACGATCGCGGAGCGCGCGATCCCGCTTCGAATCGCCATGATCATCCTCCCGATATCTCGCCGCCCCCCCTGGCGGGGTCGGCTGCCTGCTTCAAGCGTAATGCCCGGAGATTGACGGCCAGTTAAGCGCTCGTAAACGATTGATTAGCGCGCCCCGTACCCTGGGTGCGTCGAAGCTGGCAGCTATACTCCGCGCCGTGGCGTTAGACTCCAGCCGATGTCGGTGACGGTTAGCCCAGAGGCGTCGCTCGTCTCGGTGATCATCCCGAACTGGAATGGCCGACACTTGCTCGGGGCGTGTCTGGAGTCGCTGCGGGCCCAGAGCTACCCGAACGTCGAGGTGATCGTCGCCGACGGCGCCTCTCGGGACGGCTCGGCTGAGCTGGTAGCTGAGAGCTATCCCGAGGTCAGGCTGCTGCCGCTGAAGGCCAACTACGGCTTCGCCGGCAACGTCAATGCCGGCTTCCGAGTCGCCCGCGGCCACGCGCTGGCGCTGCTCAACAACGACGCCGAGGCCGAGCCAAACTGGCTGGCGGGGCTGGTCCGCGCGCTGGAGACCCACCCCCGAGTCGGCTCCTGCGCATCCAAGATCCTGGACTTTGGGGACCGGCGGCTCATCGCCTCGGCCGGCGACGTCTTGTTCCGCAATGGGCGGGCCGCCCAGCGCGGCAATGGCCAGCCAGACGACGGTCGCTTCGACCAGGCGGAGCAGGTCTTCTCCGCCAGCGGCGGCGCCGCGATCTATCACCGCGCCATGCTGGACGACGTCGGTCTGCTGGACGAGGGCTTCGTATCGTATCTGGAGGACGTCGACCTGGGGCTGCGAGCTCGCCTGCGCGGCTGGGGCTGCTGCTACGTCCCGACCGCGCGTGTTTACCACCGCGGCAGCGCGACCGGGGGTGGGCCGCTGGCCAGCTTCTACGTGGCCCGCAACACGCTCCGCCTGCTGGCGCGCGGCTTCCCGACCGGAGTCCTGCGAGCCTGCTGGCCGCGGATCGTGCAAGCCCAGCTTCGGAGCAGCCTCGACGCGCTCCGAGCCTGGCGCGGAGCGCCCGCTCGAGCCACCCTGCGCGGCCAGCTCGCCGGCCTATTGGAGCTGCCCGACGCCCTCCGCTCACGAGGCCCGATCCAATCCCGTCGAGTACTTGCCGACGCCGACTTCCTGTCGCTGCTGGAGTCGTGATGCTACCCTCTCTTGAAGCCCTCTCCCCCTCCCCCAAACTTGGGGGAGGGGTGGGGTGGGGGCCTGAGACTGCGGGTGAGGGCCCTGCTCGGCCGATGCCTGGCGTGATCCTACGAACAGAGGGGCCCGTGGCCTGGATCACCATCGACCGGCCCGAGGCGCTCAACGCCTTCGACGTGGCCACGACCCAGCAATTCGGCGCGGCCCTCGACACGTGCCGTGACAGTGCTGTGCGGGTCGTGGTGGTTACCGGCAGCGGGCGGGCGTTCTGCGCCGGTGGCGACGTGCGCGAGTTCGTCGCCGCGCTGGACGATGACCCCGCCGCCTACGTCCGTGAACTGGCCTCGTCCATGCACGACCGGATCATCCTGCCTATGCGGCGGTTGCCGAAACCGGTTATTGCCAGCATCAACGGGACCGCGGCCGGGGGCGGCCTCAGCCTGGCGCTCGCCTGCGATCTCCGCATCGCGGCGGAGGACGCTCGACTGACCATGGCGTACTCCAGCATCGGCCTGTCGGCCGACGGCGGCTCGAGCTACTTCCTCCCATGTCTGGTGGGATCGGCTCGCGCCGCTGAGCTGCTACTGTTCGCCGACGTCCTCGATGCGCCCCGAGCGCTCGAGTTTGGACTGGTCAATCGGATCGTGCCGGGTCGGGAGCTGCAGGCCGCCACGGCGGCATGGGCGGCTCAGCTGGCCGCCAAGCCGGCCGCGGCGCTGGCCGAGATCAAGGCCCTACTCGCCCGGAGCCAGGCCAACGACCTGGACGCGCAGCTCGCGGCCGAGGTGGACGCGATGGCCCGCCTGGCCGAGACCGCCGACTTCCGCGAGGGCATCACCGCCTTCATCGCCAAGCGCCCGCCGAAGTTCGGTTAGCCAGCGTGCAAATCCATTAACCACAACAGAGGAGACTTCATTAACCACAGAGGGCGCAGAGGGACGCAGAGGAAGAATAATGTGACCTCTGCGTCCCCCTGCGTTCTCTGCGGTTATGAACGTCCTCCGTGTCCTCTGCGGTTATGAACGTCCTCAGCGTCCTCTGTGGTGAATCAGGGAAGAATGAAAGCAATTGACGTCCACGTCCACCCGTCGACGCGCGAGTATCTCGTCGACGTGTGGGACCCGGAGGTCTTTGCGGCCACCTCACGCTACTTCAAGTTCGACCTTCGCGTCCGCAGCGAGGACGAGATGGCCGACGAGTACCGCTCGCAACAGCTCATGGCGGTCGTGCTCGGCTGGGATGACC
>DASPXK010000334.1:0-2232 GCA_035637315.1 Chloroflexota bacterium | reverse complement strand
TGCAGGTCGAGCGCGAGCAGGGCGGCGCTGACGATGCTCTCGGGGTCGAGGCCGTAGTACTGGTACAGCTCCGCTTGGGCGCCAGACTGGCCGAACTCGTCCACGCCCAGCGGGACGACCGGCGCGCCGAACGCGCTCCCGAGAAAGGCCAGCGCGTGCGAGGCGCTGTCATGGACGGCCACGATCGGCGCCCCTCGCTCGTCGGGCGGGATCAGGATGTCCAGGTGGCCGGCCTCCGGCCCGGCCGTGCCGCCCCGCAAGTGGCGGCGGCGGCGTTCGGCCAGCCCACGGTAGAGCAGGCCCGGACTGATCAGGTTCAGGACGTTCGCCGCCACGCCCTCCTCGTGCAGTGCGCGAGCGGCCGCCACCGCCTCCGGGACCATCGCCCCGGCCACGGCGATCTGAACCGTGTAGCGCGTGTCCAGGTCGGGCGCCTCGGCGTGCGCATCCACCAGCCGGTAGCCGCCGGCCAGCACCTGCTCGCGCAGCCGCTCCTCCCCCAGGCGCGCCAGGGTGGGCTCGAGCAGCGCCTGGTCGATCGGCTTGGTCGCCAGACGCAGGTAGGTCGAGCGTCCATGCTCGCGGTCCGCGCACTGGCGAAGCGCCTCGAGGAGCGCCCATTCGACCTCGCGGCCGAAGCACGGCTCGTAGAAGATCAAGTTTGGCAGCTCGATTCCCAGTGACGCGGTGACCGTCGACTGGTGGGCGCCGCCCTCCGGGCTCAGGCTGATTCCCGATGGCGTGCCCACCACGATCATCTTGGCGCCGCTGTACAGACCGTAGATCAACGCGTCCAGGCCGCGGCAGACGAACGGGTCGTAGACGGTCCCGATCGGGAAGAGGTGCTGGCCACACAGCTCGTACGACGTTCCGAGCTGGCCGAGCGTCATGAACAGGTTCATCTCGGAGATGCCCAGCTCCAGATGCTGCCCCCTCGGGCCGGGCTCCCAGCGCAGCAGGCGCGGCCCCTCGGCCTCGTAGTCGGGCTGTGGATCCGGCGCGAAGACCCCCACCCGGTTGATCCAGCCGCCCAGGTTGGTCGACACGGCCACGTCCGGCGCCACGGTGATCAGCCGCTCGCCGAGCTGGGGGACCCGCGCCAGCTCGGTCAACAGACGACCGAGCGCCTCCTGCGAAGAGCTCTTCGGCAAGGGGCGCAGCCCCACCGCCCGCGGCACCGCCTCGGGTGGCACGGCCGGCGCGGCGAGCGCCTGCGCGTCGGCCCGCAGGCGCTCCGCGGCGGCTCGACCGAGCTGGCCCTCCGGCGAGTCGTCGGGGAAGCGGTCCCACTCGCCACCTTCGGGCACCCCCAGCTTCGCCCGAAGCTCCGCCATCTGCTCGTGGGTCAGCAGCGCCGAGTGGTTGAGCGGGTGGCCGGCGATCGGCAGCCCCCAGCCTTTGATGGTGTAGGCGAAGATCACGGTCGGCGCATCGGCGTACGCCTTGGCCTCGCCGAAGGCGCCGAGCAGCTCGGCCAGGTCGTGGCCGCCCAGGTCGGCCAGGAGGCCAGGCAGCTCATCGTCCGGCACGTCTTCCACCGCCTTGCCAACGGCGTCCGGCTCGGCCGCCGCCAGCACCAGCCGGCCGCGGCATTCCGTTCCAGGCAGGCGGATCAGGCTCTGGTATTCCTCGTTGCTCATGTCGTCGATCCGGCGCCGCAGCGCCTCGCCGGATGGTCTGGCGTAGGCGGCCTGCAGCCGCCGCCCGTACTTGCAGTCGATCACGTGCCAGCGGCTGTCCCTGAAGAGCGCCTTGAGCTGGGCGGCCCGAATGCCGGGGATGACTCGGTCCAGGCTCTGGCGGTTCAGGTCCACGATCCAGAGGATGTTGCCCAGCCCGCGCAGGTACTCTTCGGTCACGGCCTCCCACACGTTACCCTCGTCCAGCTCCGCGTCGCCGAGAATGGCGATGAAGCGCTTCGAGGTTACCTGGCCGAAGTGCAGCTCGCAGTAGCGGTGGGCGAGGGCCGCGAAGGCCGGCGCGGCCGCCCCCAGCCCCATCGAGCCAGTGGAGAAGTCGACCGGGTCCGGGTCCTTGGTCCGACTCGGGTATGCCTGGAGGCCCTTGAAGGCGCGCAGCTCGGTCAGGTAGTCGCGCGGCAGGTTGCCCAGCAGGTACTGGACGGCGTGGTAGGCCGGCGAGGCGTGCGGCTTGACCGAGACCCGGTCGCCCGCCTGCAGCTCGCTGAAGTAGAGCGCGGTCAGGATCGAGACGACCGACGCGGACGAGGCC
>DASPXK010000333.1:0-2192 GCA_035637315.1 Chloroflexota bacterium | reverse complement strand
TCCAGGTGTGATTGATAAGCTGGTGGCCCTCGTCGGCCATGCGCTGGACCAGGTCTGAGTTCTGCTCGGCCCACAGCCCGGTCATCCCGAACGAGGCCGGAATCCTGTTCTCGCGCAGGATGTCCAGGATCAGCTCGGCGTAGCCGCGGTCAGCACCTGCGTCGAAGGTCAGGGCGACCGCGTTGCACTCGCTCGGGCCGCGGCTGACCACCACCGACTGCCCCAGCGTGGGCGCGACCGCTGGCTCGCCGGGACGGCACTGGCCAGCCGGCGGCTGGTCGATCTGCGGGCCGCAGGGAGGAGGTGGCGGCACACCGAGCTGAGCGGGGCCAACCCGCCCGGGTGACGGCATCTCGCGCAGGTCCGACGGGCTCGGCGGCTGCGACTCGATTTCACCGAGCCTGGGCGAGGCGTCATTGGCGATGGAGGTGGTGACTGTCGGCGGCGGCGAGCATTCCTGGGCGTCGACACCGAAGGGCTGCGAGGCAGCCATGAAGAGCGCCAGCGCGACCGCGGCCGATAGCAGTGGTCGAGGTGGGCCGTGAAGCCAAAAGTTGTCCGTCATCCTGAGTCTATTTTGTCATCCTGAGTTTTCATGTCCCATGGGTACACCCGCACGAATGAAAAGGGCACCCATCGGACGTTTTTTTCAAAGCAGCGAAGCGAAGGATCCGCAGTCCGGTGACGGATTCTTCGCTGAGCTCAGAATGACAACGGTCAATGATGACGCACGACCCCTGCCGACGGATAGGTTGGCGAGGCCCGGCTCTACCGTAGGCGGACCTTGGCGTGGCGGACGGTTACGTTCTCGGCGTCGAAGAGCTGCTCGTTCTCCTTGACCCCGTCCGCCTCCAGATAGTCGCCCACGTGGATCTCCGGGCAGCCTCCATCGCACTCTAGCCTCACCACCTCGAGGCCGTCGATGTTGGCGATCACCACCCGCGGGATGGCGCCACTCAGATCCACTTCCATCACGTTGCCTTCAGTCCGATAATCGTCCAGGCCGAGAGCGTTGGTCCGTTCCTTCTGTTGTCGCTGCGTCTCGGTCAGCTTGCGCCTCTTCTTCTCCTCCTTGGGCGTCGGCTTCGGCTGCCCACACGCGGGGTAGCGGAACGATCCGATCCGCGTCCGCCAGCCAGCCGGGCTGCTGCTGGCGTAGTACTCCTGGGTGTAGAAGAAGGTGCATTCGTCCGTCGGGTCCACGCTCATTGTGCTGTAGTCGCCCCAGCGGTTTGCCCCGTTTTGCGAGCCGCCGCCGGCGATCAACGTCGCCTCCACGAACGACAGTTTGCCGAGCGGGTCTTCAGCCAGCCGCCCGGCGTAGCGGATAGACGGGAAGACGCTGGAGCTGGAGACGCTGTAGCCGAGGGCGATGTTGCCGTCGCCATCCATGGCGATGCTGCCCATCCAGCGATGGTTGGCGTCCGGCGCGTAGCTGCCTTGCTGGTGAATCGACCAGCCGCCGCCGCGCCTGTGCAGCTCGTACCAGCGGATGCCGGCATGGGTCGTGCCGTCGACGTCCACGGTGTGGTTCGTCACGAGCGCCTCGTGGTCGCCGAAGTTGCGGTACTGGAGGCGGAACATCAGCCGGTCGGAGATTGCGTCCACGCGCTGCGTCGTGCCCGGCTGCGGCAGGCAGTCCAGGATCAGCGCGAAGTTGCACAGGTTGGAGTTGAAAGCCGCGGTCGTCAGAGAGGTCGGACCGGTGAAGGTGGAGGCGGCCGGGTTGGCCCAGTTGGCCCGGAACTCAAAGATCTGGAGCTGGTCGGAGCTGAAGCCCAGGGCGTCGTCACGGAAAGCGGCGAAGTAATTCGGCGCCCCGACCGGCGGCGGCGTGCCGTCCAGATCGGAGGGCAGCAGGCCCTGCACGAAAGGTTGGCCCGGGAAGACATCCTCGAAGAGGACCATTCGGGCCGGCTGGCCGACCAGCATCTTGTCGCGCTCGAAGGCCACCGCGCCCTGCCCGGCCGGTTGGCCGGTCAGGCCGAGGAACTGGTTGATGGCCATGTAATACGCATCTGGCCAGACGCCAAATTTCGGATAGTCGTTGAGTTTGGTCGTGCTCATCAGGAAGGCGTAGCGAAAGTAGACGCCGGTCGGGTCCGGCGTCTGAGATATGGCGACGCACTCGAAAAACGGTCCAGCCGGGAAGTTGGGGAGCGCGAACTGACTCACCAGCCAGCGATCGGCCA
>DASPXK010000332.1:0-14208 GCA_035637315.1 Chloroflexota bacterium | reverse complement strand
CTCTCGAACCGGGACGCCATCATCATCCCCGAGGACGTCGCGAACGCCTTCCCGAAGGACAAGCTGACCCAGTACATCGGGACCGGCCCCTATAAGTTCATCGAGCACCTTCCGGACCGCCACGTCCGCTTCGGCCGCTGGGATAAGTACGTGAGCCTGGATGGTAAGGCCGACGGCGCGGGCGGGCGACGCGTCGCTTACCTGGACGAGCTGCTCTTCATTCCTGTACCCGAGCCCTCTGTCCGCGTCGATGGAGTGGGCACGGGCGAGTACCACTTCGCCGAGTCGCTCGAGCCGGACCAGTACGACACGCTCAAGGCGCAGCCGAACACGGTCCCGGTCATCGTGAAGCCAAACTACTGGTACGCGCCCCATTTCAACAAGAAGGAGGGGCTCTTCACGAACCTGAAGCTGCGCCAGGCCGTGCTGGCGGCCACCGCGATGGAGCCGGTGATGAAGGCCGGCTGGGGCCGCCCTGACTTCTTCCGCCTGGGGCCGGAGATCGCGGCGCCGGAGACGGCCTGGTACACCGACGAGGGCAAGGACGTCTACAACAAGGTGGACTTCGACAAGGCGAAGGCGCTGATGAAGGAGGCCGGTTACGACGGTACCCCCATCCGCTGGATGTCCACCAAGGAGTACTTCTACAACTACAACATGTCGCTGCCCTTCAAGCAGTCCCTGGAGCAGATCGGCTTCAAAGTGGACCTCCAGGTCATGGACTGGGCGACGCTCGTGAAGCGACGGAGCGACTTCAAGGAGTACGACGTCTTCGTGACCGGCCACCCCTCGTACGACCATCCCGTGGGCCAGGTCTACCTGGAGGCGAGCTGGCCAGGGTGGTGGGTCAACGAAGAGAAGGACAAGCTCGTCAACAGCATCATGGCCGAGGCGGACCCGGGGAAGACGCTCGGGCTGATCAAGCAGCTTCAGGCGCTCCAGTGGCGGGATGTGCCGTGCATCAAGTGTGGCGAGGCCTTCGCCCTGCAAGCCCGGCGGACCGAGCTGAAGGGCTACGAGACCCCACCCGCCTGGTTCTTCTGGAACGCCTGGCTCGGGTAGGTGGGCCGCTACCTGATCCGTCGGCTGTTGGCGGCCATCCCGGTCATGCTGATGGTCGCCACAGCCGTCTTCATGCTGCTCTTCCTGGCTGGTGGGGATCCGGCGTCCGTAATCCTCGGGCCCGACGCGCGACCCGAGCAGGTTGAGGACCTCCGCGTCAAGCTCGGCCTGGACCAGCCACTCCACGTTCAGGTGTACCGCTGGTACGCCCGACTGCTTCAGGGCGATCTGGGTCAGTCGATCTTCCTGAACCGCCCGGTCACTCAAGCGATAGCGGAGCGGGCTGAGCCGACGCTCATCCTCACTACGCTCGCGCTGCTAGTGGCACTCTCGATCGGGCTGCCGATGGGGATTCTGTCCGCACTGCGGCGGGGACAATGGCTCGACACGGGCGCGATGTTCGTGGCGATCGGCGGAGTCTCGATGCCGACGTTCTGGCTGGGCCTCAACCTGATCTTCGTGTTCGGCGTCGTGCTCGCCTGGTTGCCGGTGGCGGGCTACGAGTCGCTCAGCAAGGGGCTCTGGGACAACCTGCGCTACATGATCATGCCGGCCGTCACGCTCGGGATGGCCCAGGGGGCGCTCCTCGCCCGCTTGACCCGCTCGATGATGCTCGAGACACTAAGCGAGGACTATGTCCGGACCGCCCGCGCCAAGGGCCTGGCCGAGCGGCGAGTGGTCGCGGCCCATGCCCTCCGTAACGCGATGATCCCGCTCCTCACCATCATTGGCTTGATCTTCGCTGCCCTCATGGGTGGCGCCGTCATCACCGAGCAGGTCTTCAACATCCCTGGTGTGGGCCGCCTTCTGATCCAGGCCGTCACGCGGCGCGATTACCCGGTCGTCCAGGGGGTCGTGCTGGTCGTGGCTGGCCTCTATGTCTTGATCAATCTGGTGGTCGACGTCCTCTACGGCTACCTCGACCCGCGTCTGCGCTACGGACGTGCCTAGACGGTAGCAGATGGCGCAGAGTATCGCCGCTACCCCTGCCAGGGTCGCGCCGCGGCCCGCTGCCAGCTGGCGCGTCCACCCGTTCTTTCGCCATCGCAGCGCGCTCGTCGGTGCATGGATCGTCTTCGTGGTTCTGGTGGTCGCACTGTCGGCCGATGCGCTCAAGACGCACGACCCACTCTTCCTCGATCCGGTCGCGCGTCTGACCGCCCCGGGCAGCACCCATCTCCTGGGGACCGACAATTTTGGCCGCGACACGTACAGCCGAGTCGTATTCGGGTCGCGGGTTTCGCTCGGAGTGGGGGTGGGCGTCTCGCTCGGGACCGTCTTGTTCGGGACCCTGATCGGCCTGGTCGCCGGCTACTTCAGGCGGGTCGACACGCCATTGATGCGGGTGATGGACGGCCTGATGGCTTTTCCCGGCGTGATCCTGGCGATCGCGATCATGGCCGCCGTCGGACCGTCGATCTGGAACGTGATCCTGGCCCTCACGGTGGTTGACACGCCACGCCTGGCGCGGGTCGTTAGGAGCGTCGTCCTGACGGTCCGCCAGCTGCAGTACATCGAGGCGGCGCACGCCATCGGCGTGGGCACCCGTGGGATCCTCGTTCGCCACATAGTGCCCAACTGCCTGGCGATCCTGATCGTCCAGGGTACTTTTATCTTTGCCCAGGCGGTGCTGGGCGCGGCCAGCCTCAGCTTCCTGGGCGTCGGCACTCCCCCGTACATCCCGAGCTGGGGCAACATGCTGGGCGAGGCACGCTCCTACCTCGCCTCAGCGCCCTGGACGATGCTGGCACCCGGGGCCGCGCTGATGGTCGCCGTGCTCGGGCTCAACCTCCTGGGCGACGGCGTCCGAGACCTGCTCGACCCCCGCTTGCGCCGTCTCTAGTCTCTAGTCTCTAGTCTCTAGTCTCTAGCCCCTGGTCTCTGGTCTCTGGTCTCTGGTCCCCCTGGTCCGACGAGGATGACTTGAATTTGAGGCCTTTGAGATTGGAGTGCGCGAGGTATCGCATGAATCCGGCAATCAGTCGGCCGGTCTCCGTTGCCATACCGTATAGCTCCTCGAACTGCGGCTGAGACAGGAACCCAGCATCCAGTGCCACGTAGAGTTGAGCCTTGAGTTCCCCGGTCGAGCCCTTTGCGAGTGACAGGAACTGTCGAAATTCCTTGTCGCCGTCTCTTTCGAATCCCTCGGCGATGTTCGACATGACCGAGACAGTGGCTCGACGCATTTGGTCCTTAAGAGGAAAGTCTCTCGCGAAATCGCCGTGACTCGTGAGCTCGTAGACGCGCCGGGTCAACTCACGCGCCTTCCGCCACGCATCGACATCTTCGAACCGCGTTAGCCCGGCCATCTTTCCTCCAAGGCCTCGCCGCGCTCAGCGAGTTGACTAGGGACTAGGGACTATAGACTAGAGACTAAACGCGCTCCCGTCGTAGGATCTCCCGCGCGGCATTGTGGCCCGGGGCGCCCATGACTCCGCCACCGGGATGGGTCCCGGAGCCGCACAGGTAGAGGTTGCGGATCGGGGTGGCGTAGCGAGCCCAGCCGGCCAACGGGCGCAGGAAAAAGAGCTGGCTGGGGCTCATCTCACCGTGGAAGATGTTGCCGCCGGTCAGGCCAAACTGCTCCTCCAGGTCGAGTGGAGAGAGCGCGTGGCGATGCTCGATGGCCGTTTTCATGTTCGGCGCGTACTCGGCCAGCAGGTCGACGATCCGGTCCGCGAAGCGCTCCCGCTCGTCGCGCCAGTCACCCTGGGCAAGTGTGTACGGGGCGTACTGCACGAAGATCGACATCAGGTGCTTGCCCGGCGGGGCCAGCGAGGCATCGTAGGTGGTCGGGATGGTGATCTCGAGCAGGGGCGCGCGGGAGGGCTGCCCGTACTTGGCGTCGTCCCAGGCTCGTTCGACGTAGTCGACGTTCGGCGCGATGTGGGTGGTTCCCATGTGCTGAGGACCTTGGCGGACGCCAGGCAGAGCGGTGTAATTGGGCAACTCGCCCAGAGCCAGGTTCAGCTTGAACGAGGTGCCCTCGGACTTGAAGCGGTCGACCTCTGTCGCGAACGACGGCGGCAGCGAGTTGCGGCCCACCAGGGTGAGGAACGTCCGCTTGGGGTCGGCGTTCGACACGACGACCCGAGCGTGGACCTCCTGGCCGTTCTCGAGCGCCACACCGTAGGCGATGCCGTGCCGCGCGAGGATGCGGGCGACCGGCGCGCTGGTCCTGATCTCGGCTCCAGCGGCCCGGGCTGAGGTCGCGATCGCCTCGGAGAGCGCGCCCATGCCGCCTTTGACGAATCCCCACAGCCCGCGCACTCCGCCCACCCTGCCCATTTGGTGGTGCAGCAGCACGTAGGCCGTCCCAGCCGACCACGGACCGGCGTTCGCGCCGATCACCCCGTCGGTGACCAGCGCGACCTTTAGCTCCTCAGACTCGAACCAGTCGTCCACCAGCTGCGCCGCGCTACCCGTTAGCATGCGAGCCAGGGCCGCCAGGTCAGCGCGCGGGAGACGCAGCGTCCGACCTCCCAGCCGAGCGAGGCTGAGCCAGTCGGCGAGCTCGCGCGGCGGCACGTTCGGAGGACTCTGCAGCAGCAGCGGCTCCACGAAGCGCGCGATCCGCTCGAGCATGGCCTCGTAGGCCGGGTAGCGCTCCGCGTCGCGAGTCGAGAACTTGGCGATCTCGGAGCAGGTCCTGGCCACGTCGCGCCACATGAAGAAGTGCCGGTTGTCCGGCAGCGGCGAGAAGTAGGCCGGCTCCTTGGGTAGCACCTGGTAGCCGTAGCACGGCAGGTCGAGCTCGCGGACGATCTTTGGTTGGAGCAGACTGACCAAGTAGGCCGCGGTTGACACCCGGTAGCCTGGGAACAGCTCCTCGGTCACGCAGGCGCCGCCGACTTGTGGCCGCCGCTCCAGAACCAGCACGTCCCAGCCGGCCCGCGCCAAGTACGCCGCGGCGACGAGTCCGTTGTGCCCACCGCCGACCACGACCGCGTCGTACGTTCTCAACTGCAGTCCGGAGTCCGAGGTCCGGAGTCCGAAGGGGTCGACAGTTCGGATCTCGGACCCGGGACCCCGGACCAAAGATCGCGGCACAGCGCGGCAATGTGGGCTGGTGTGGTGCCACAACAGCCTCCGAGGATCTGCGCCCCGAGCCCCAGCCAGCCGCGTGCCTCCTCGACGTAGCGCGCTGGCGGGTACTCGTCGGTGAAGCGCCACTCGGGCGGGTCGAAGCGGCCGATGTGGGGGTAGATCCCGATCGGGCCGCTCCGCGCCGCGGCCAGCTCGCGCAGCCCGGCCCGAGCATCCTCCGGCGGCGCACAGTTGACGAGCAGCGCATCGGGGCCCAGCGACGCCAGCGTCCGGCTGGCCTCGGCCATGCTCTCGCCCGAGAACAGCTTGCCGTGTTCGTCGGGGACGAACGAGACCCAGCATGGCAGGCCGATCTCGTTGGCGGCCTCCACGGCCACCTGTGCCTCGGCGATCGAATTGACTGTCTCGATCAGGACTAGATCGCAGCCGGCCTTGGCCAGCGCACCGATCGTCTCACGATACTCGGGCCGAGCCTGGGCGGGCGTGGGCGCGAGGTCTGGACGGAAGCACCACTCAAGGGTCGTGATCGCGCCGGCCACCGCCACTGGCCGGCCACCTGAGACCGCCGCTCGGGCCTCCAGCGCCAGGTCGACGGCCGCGCGCAACAGGCGATCGGCTCGGTCGTCGAGATCAGGGGCGCCGATGTGGCGCCGGTGGGCCTCGTCTCGGAAGTGGTTGAACAGCGCGCGCCGAGTGAGCTGGAACGTGTTGGTGGAGATCACGTCTGCTCCAGCCTTGACGTAATCTTCGTGGATCGCGCGGACCACCGTTGGTCGGCTGAGTACCTGATGATCGGCCCAGGTCAGGTCCCGCCGCAGGATCTCAGTGCCGATCGCGCCGTCCAGGATCAGTACCTCGCCGCGGCGTAGCCGCTCTCGGATCGGACCGTAGCTCATAACCTAACCCCCCAGCCCTCTTCCCTAAAGGGAAGGGGGTGCGAGTTGAGCAGCTCCCCCTTCCCTTTAGGGAAGGGGGCTGGGGGGTTAGGTTGACTTCGCATCTCGAGGCCGCTCCTTGACGGCCGCGGACCTCGGACCTCGGACCTCGGACTTAGCGCTCGCGTGTGAGCCGGCCCGCTGCCACAACAGCTGCCAATGATTCGTGCCCCCCTCGACAGCCACTCGGCGGCCGCCATCGCCAGACGTTCGGGTGGCCACTCGTCCGTCTGGCAAAAGCGTGGAAAGAACTCGAGCTTCCAGGAAGGCGGGTCGAGCTTGCCAAGATGGGGGAATGCACCAGCCGGGCCCCCGGGGACGAGCGTCTCGAGGGCTGGCCCGACGTCCACGGGAGGCACACAGTTCACCAGCACCGCCTCGGCTCCTAGATCGCGCATGGCGGCAGCCGCCTCGGCGAGCGGCTCGCCGCCCAGCACGCGCCCGTCGGGCGAGAGGACGAAGCTGGCCCAGAGCGGAAGGCCAGTCTCGCGCCCGGCCCTGGCAGCCCCGCGCGCCTCGGTCAGGGTGTTCATCGACTCCAGGAGGATGAGATCAACGCCAGCCTCGGCCAGCACACTTGCCAGCTCGCGGTGCTCGGCCTCGGCCTCGTGGGCGGGCGGCGCGAGATCGGGTCTGAAGCAGTGCTCGAGCGGCGACATCACTCCGGCGATGGCCACGCCCTCTCGCCCACTGCGCACGCGGGCCTCGCGGGCCAACTCGACCGCGCGGCGGGTCAGCTCACTGGCGCGCTGCGCCAGCCCGGGCGCGCCGATGTGCCGCATGTGCGCCGCGTCGCGAAAGACGTCCAGGTAGATTCGCCGGTTCAGCTGGAAGGTGTTTGTGCGAATGAGGTCGGCCCCGGCAGCCAGGTACTCGAGATACAGCGTGCGCACGGCATCCGAGTCAGTCAGCATGCCGTGGCCTCGCCAGCGCACCCCGCGGCGGACCAGCTCCGTCCCCATCGGGCCGCCCAGGACGATCGGTCCACCCCGCCCGAGCGCGCCACGGACCACCTCGTAGGCGCTCATGACGCGCGCATGCGCCGTTCCGTAACGCAATCGTAACACCACGAGCCTTGCGGTCTGCTCGTTTGCTGTTTATTGTGAATGAGTAGGAGCATGTTCGAGGATCGGATACGGGACGACCCGTCGGGGCTGCTCGAGCGTATCGCCGACGCCTTCGCGCGCGGAGACGAGACGCTCGGCCACGACTTGGTGGCCGAGGCGATCGAGCGGCATGAGATGCCGGCCGACCTTGTCGCGGCCGCCCTCAGCGCCGGCGTGGAGGCCTCCTCTCTAACCCACTCTGCTGGAGGCCGTGGGAACCTGGGCGAGCGACTCGATCACCGACTCTAAGTCCCTTGCCTGGTCGCGCTCCTCCGGGGTCTCGTGCCCGAGCGGCGTTTCGGCCACGAAGCGATACATGTCGGCCGCGCCGAGCAGCATGCGTGGCGTGAGCCCGGCCCCCTCAAAGGTGGCCGCGATCTCTTCCATCTCGCCGATCCAGCGGTGCGCTTTGGGTGGCATCGACGGGATAGACCTGGCCGCCCATTCGTAGAGCGCTGCCTGGCTGGCGAGCAGCTCGGCCCTCAGCGACTCGTCGGCGCCCAGCCGGCGGGCCGAGATGAGCAGCTCCGTCATCAGCGCGGTGAGGCCCTTGGTCAGCGACGCGTAGCACATCTTCAGCGCCGATGCCTGGCCCACGTCCCCGCCTAGGACTCGGATGTCGAGCCCGTAGCTCGCCAGCTCTTGCAGCTCGGCCGCCGCCTCTCCGGAGGCGTAGACCCGGGGTGAGTGGGACCGGCTGGGCGGCGATCCGATGATCGAGGCGTCGATGAAGCGTCCCCCTGCCGACTCGACGATCGAGCCTACCTGGCGGGTCGTCTGGGGCGCAATCGCGTTACAGTCCGCGTACAAGAGCTGCCCGCCAGTCGACCGAAGCGCCTGGGCCACATCCTCCGCCCCGGCTACCGCCTCGGATGGCACCAGCACCGATAGGACCAGGTCAGCCTCGCTTACCAGCCGCTCGACCGAACCGACGTCGGCGATCCTCGCCTCGGCGGCTAGCCGTCGAGTGCGTTGGCTACGCCCGTCCAGCGCAGCGATAGTCGGCATGCCACGCTCTCGCAGCACGGCTCCGATCGCCTGTCCCATCTCGCCGGGGCTCATGATCCCAACCGTCTTCATACCTTGCTACTCCTCTTTCGCCCTCTCCCCCGCGAGGGAGAGGGGCTGGGAACAAGTGCGCTTCGCGGGGTGAGGGCCTACGGCGCCCCCCTCATGGCGGCCTCCCCGCGGGCGGCCGCCGCCTCTGAGGACCGCCCGAGCTCGTCGTACAGCCGCGCCATTTCGACGTACGCCCACGGTGAGGCGGGCGCGAGTCCAGCTAGCCGCTGCAGCTCGCCGAGCGTGCCCGCTGGCCCGAGGCTGGAGAGGCGGGCCGTCTGGGCGTACTGGTGAATGATGTCACGGTCGGCCGGCCGAAGGTCGGCCGCGGCGCGGAGGATGGCGCTGTTGCGATCCCACTGGTTTCGAGAGCGATGCTCGCTCGCCCAGGCCAGCAGCGCGTCGACCGCGCGGGCATCTTGCCAGGCCCGGATCGCCTCCTGCCAGAAGCCTGCCGCGCGGTACAGCCGTCCCAGCTGGAACAGACCATAGCTGTCACCCGGGGAGGTCTGTTCACGGGCGCGGCGGAGCAGTGCACGCGCTTCGGCGCCGTCCCCCCGAGCGATCGCCACCTCGGCCAGGTTGCGCCACAGAGCCGGATCTACGCTGTCGAGGGCTATGCCCCGCCGCAAGGCCGCTTCGGCGAGGTCCAGTCGCTGCTGGCGTTCCTCACGGGAGAGGCCGTCGGGCAACTGGGCGCGCGCACGCTCCACCGCGCCAAGGTTGAGGTGAAGGGAGGCGCCGAGGGGGGTGAAGGCGAGCGCCACGAGCAGCGCGACGGCGAATGCAGCCAGCACGGGCACGCGCAGGAGCCAGTGGCGCTGTGTAGGGGTGAGCGGTGCCATTGGGCGCACGCCGTGCGCCCCTACACGCTGACTTTCGTCGAGTCGTGCCGCCGCTACCAACAGCCCGAGCGCAGCGAGCAGGAGGACGGTCCCGAAGCTGGTCAGCAGCACGACCTCGGTTAGCCCCTCGAAAAGCAGGACCATTGCGGCGCTGCTGGCCGCCAGCGCGCTTCCCCAGGTCAGTGGCCGACGCGCGTCTGCTACGGCCCGGCGCCCGCAGAACAGCAGTGTGGCTGTGATCCCAACCAGCCCGGCGCAGCCCAGCAGCCCCTGCTCGAGGTAGGCCTGGATGAAGGCGTTGTGGGCGTGGCTGAAGCTGGGGCCGATCTGGAGGAAGTACGCGTCGTAGACGTCGCGAGCCGAGCGGAGCCCCAGCCCGACCCCGGTTAGCGCGTAGTCGTGCAGCATCAGGACCGCGTTTTGCCAGAACGTCAGCTTGACGGCCAGCGGCAGTCCGTCAGGCGCCCGCAGCTCGAAGGGTCCGCGCTCGAGCAGCGCCCACAAGCCGCCCATGACTACCGGCAGCGCGGCCAGGAACCAGCCGCTGCGCAGCGCGAGCAGTGCCACTCCCAGCGCTGCGACGCTGACCAGCGAGCCGCGGCTGCCGCTCAGGAGCACGGTCGCGCCGAAGAGAGCCGCCAGCGCACAGCCGGCGAGTCGAGCCGAGGGACGCGCGCCGGCTAGCACCGGGCCGATCGCTAGCGCGAGACCGAATATCGCCAGGCCGCCCACACCCGAGGCTCGAAACCGGTACCGCTCGAGCGCCTCGTCCGGGGACAGGACCGCCTGGCGCCAGCCATCTGTGGCAGCAATCAGCCCATCCCACGGCCCGGGTACCGTCGCGAGTGGCAGATATGGCGCCGTCAGCACGACTAGCACGACCGTCCCGAGGAGCACGCTGGCCATCGTCGCGACTAGCGCGGCTCGCAAGCGCGGAGGGCTCGTGGCGTGATTGGCCAGCAAGTAGTACAGGACCACGCCGGCGAGGATGCCGCTCAGGCGGATGCCAGCCGCGCGGAGGTTGGTGGTCGCGAATAGCCCGATCGTCGCCCCGGCCAGGAACAACCCGAGGGGCAGGTCGAACGGCGTCGAAGCCGTCAGCCGCCCGACTCTTGCCCAGCGGAGGAGCCAGGGAAGGGCGACGACCGCCAGGGCCGGGCCAACCAGCGGGTTTGGGTAGGCGAGCAAGAGCAGCGCGGCCGGCACGACGTAGAACGGCTCCAGCGCGAGCAGGCGATCGCCACGCCGCGCGAGGGCAGCCCCGACCTGGTCGGTAAGGACTCGGATTGGGGCCCGGGCCTCGCGGACGAGGGATTGGGTTATGGGTGTTGGGTATTGGGTGCTGGGGGCCGGCGGTTGGGCTTTGGGCGCGACGGGCCGCGTGGCGGTAATGACGCCCAGGCTCTGGGCCTGGGATGATCCGAACGCCACGATGCCGACTCCTGGCGCCCGGCCCCCAGCACCCAATCCCTGGCCCCCAACACCCAACACCTGTCCGCCGACAATCGCCCACAGGCGCACGCGGACCGCTTCGCGGTCGCCGGTCCTGGCGGCCGCCACGAGGTCCGAGATCGCCTCCACCAGCTCAGCCGGCGCCAGCCGCGTGCTCCCGCCCTCCACCCTGAAGACCTGGGGGTGCGGGGTCTCCACCCGCCGCTCGTCGGCGGCCGTCAGCACCTCGCGCAGCTTCTCGCCCGGCCGCGGCCCGGTCACGACGATCGGGATGTCCACATCGGGTCGCAGGCCGCGCAGGCGGATCATCCGCCGCGCCAGCTCGGCGACGTTGAGCTCCTCACCCATGTCGAGGATAAAAACGTCGCCGCCCTCGGTGTAGCTAGCGGCCTGGATGACCAGGCTAGAGGCCTCGGCCAGGCTCATGAAGTAGCGGAACATCCGCGGATCGGTGATCGTGACCGGCCCGCCCAGGTCGATCTGCTTGGTGAACGTGGGCACAACGCTGCCGCGGCTGGCCAGCACGTTGCCGAAGCGAACGGCGGTGAAGCGAGTCCCGCTCGAAGTGGGCATGGCGGCCCCGAGCAGCTCGCAGACGCGCTTGGTGGCCCCCATCACGCTGCTCGGCTCGACCGCCTTGTCGCTCGACACCAGCACGAACCGCTCGGTCCCGTGCTCGGCGGCCAGTTCCATCGCCAGCCGAGTGCCGCCCACGTTGACCCGAACCGCCTCATCCGGATACTCCTCCATCAGGGGCACGTGCTTGTAGGCGGCGGTGTGGAAGACCAGGGCGGGCCGCTCGGCGGCGAAGACTGCCCGAATCCGCTCCCGGTTGGTGACGTCGGTGACGATCGGGACCAGGGCCGTGTCGTCGGAGTGATACCCGGCCAGCTCGACCCGCAGATCGTGCAGCCCGGACTCGTTCAGATCGAGCATCAGCAGCCTGGCGGGGCGCAGGTCGGCCAACTGGCGGCACAGCTCACCGCCGATCGAGCCACCCGCGCCTGTGACCAGCACCGTCTTGCCGCGCACCAGGTGCTGGCACTGGGCCCGATCGATGCTGACGCTGTGGCGACCGAGCAGGTCCTCGAGGGTGATGTCTCCGAAGAGCGAGGCGGCGCCTCCGCCCGGCGCACCGCTGGCCGGTACCACCCGGGCGCTCGCTCGGGGCTGAGTCTGGTCGCTTCGGATCGTGGTGACGATGTCGGGCAGCACCTTGATCTGGGTGGGCGTCTCCTGGCAGATGCCGACGATGTCGCGAAAGTCGCGCCCGGAGATGTTGTGGATCGCGATCACGATCAGGTCGATCTGCAGCGATTCGACGAGCCTGGGGATTGCAGCCCGATCGCCCAGCACCTTTCGTCCGTGGATCAACATCCCCTGCTTGTGGCCGTCGTCGTCGACGAACCCGATCACCTGGTGGCTGTCGGCGGCTCCCACGCTCTGGAGTTGCCAGGCGAGCTGCTGGCCGGCCTCCCCCGCTCCGACGATCAGCACCCGAGTCGTCCCCGGTTGGGGCGGCGTGATCAGGCGCCGCCAGGTGCGCTTGGCGGCGGCGATCGGCTTGCTGCGGTAGCGGATGGCGGTCATCCCGCAGAAGGCGAAGAAGCTGCCCAGGAAGACCGAGCTGAGCGGCATCGGGCGGGCGTTCGGCCAGGCCAGGTCGGCCCCCACGATCAGCGCTGTGGCGCAGGCGACCGAGATGACGAGCGGGACGACGTCTTGGGAGGTGGCGTAACGCCACCAGCGGCGGTAGATGCCGAACGCCTCGTTGCAGACGACTACCAGCGCACTGGCGAGCAGGTTGAAAACCAGCGCAGGCACGTAGTCGAGCTCGGTGGTTACCCCGCGCACGAGGAGGCCGAGGGCGTAGCACAGCCAGACCAGCGGGAGGTCGATGACCACCCACGGCACGTAGCGGCGAATGATGAACGCCAACCAGGAAAGCTGGGGCCTACGCACGCTGCTCCTTAGCGCGGGCCGGCGGCGGGCGACCCGCCCGGGCGGCTGGCCCCTATTCTAGGGGCACCCCAGGAGGAGGGGCAAAGGATGGACCAGTGAAGAGTGAAGAATCGAGGACGAAGCCGAAATCCGTCTAGACGCCCAAGTCAACATGGATCGACTGCTATAGTGGTGACCACGACTATGGTGATCACGATCACATGGAGGGACCAGTGGAGTCGGTCGGCGTCCGTGAGCTGAGACGGCATACCAGCGAGATTCTACGCCGAGTGCGCGAAGGTGGGGAAACCGTCGAGGTCACGTACCGTGGGCGACCCGTCGCCCGCGTAATTCCAGTCGACCGGCGGCCATCCGAGGCCGAGGAAGTGGCTGCCTTTTGGGCCAGGTGGGACCAGCTCTCGGATGAGATCAGCGCCCACTGGCCCGAGGGTGTGTCGGCTGTCGATGCAGTAAGAGATGTTCGGCGCGACCTGTAATGGTCGTCGACGCGAGCGTCTGGATCAGTGCCTTCGTTCGACAGGACGTGAATCACGCGGCCAGCCGTCGCTGGCTCGCTCAGCGAACGACCGTATCGGAGGACTTGATTGCCCCCGTCATTCTTCTCGTCGAGGTCGGCGGAGGCGTGTCTCGAAGGACGGGAAGACCATCACTCGCGCGTCGAGCAGTGCGCGAGCTACTCAATGCTGGAAAGCTGCGACTCATCCCGCTGGACCGTAGATTGGCTCAGTCGGCGGCACTGCTGGCCGTTGACCTCCGCTTGAGGGTGCAGATTCTCTGTACCTCGCCACGGCCCGTCAATTCGCTATCCCGCTCGTGACCTGGGATCGGGAGCAGCGCGACCGGGCGGCTGCAGTCGTGGCCGCGTTCGAACCAGCTGCACGTTAGACACGGGCGCCGCCGAGGTTGTCGGCCGCGGCTCAGCGCCCTGCCGATCTAGCGACGAACTGGTCCGGGCGTTGGCGTCGAGCTCGCGGTTGGGGTCCGTGTGGATGTTGGTGTCGGCGTGCGCGTGGGTGTGGGTGTCGGTGCGAGGGTCGCCGTGGGCTGTTGCTGCGCCCCACGCTGAGCGATGCTGGGAGACAGGGCCTGGCCGGATAACGTGGCCGTCGCGGTGGCGGTTGGAGTGGCGGTAGGCGTCGGCATGGTGAACGTGCTGGCAGCCGGCTTCGTAGTGCCCGACAGGGAGAAGTACTCGAGGCGGATGCGGCCGACACCGCCATTGCCGCCGAAGCAGCTCGAGCAGCCGGCTCCGCCGTTGCCGCCTGGGCCCCCGACGGCGGTGACGAGCGAGCTGCCGACGGTTTGCTGGTCAGCCACCACCTTGATTGACCCGCCGGCGCCCCCGCCGCCCGGCCGTTCGCAGGCGTTTGGACCTGGATCGCCGTTAGCACTAAGCGCTCCGGCGACGGTCACCGAGAGGGCGTAGATGGTCATGATGCCGCCGCCTCGTCCGCCGTTGCTGCCGCCGCAGCCGTTGCTGCCGCCGCCTCCTCCCCCGCCGCCAAAGAAGAGAAGGGTCAGCTCGGGGTTTCCGGCGGCCAGCCCGCCCTGCACGCTGACGCAATTGCCATGATCGCAGCCGCTAGCGCCGTTGGCCCCGTTCCCACCACCCCCGCCCGTGGTCGCATGCCCGCGCCCGCCGCCGTTCCCATTGGGCTGCTCGCTGTGACTGCCCAGTCCCGGGTACCCCTCACCCTGGGTGTTGTTGTCATCGTTCCCCGCCAGGCCCCCGCGAAAGCC
>DASPXK010000331.1:0-5322 GCA_035637315.1 Chloroflexota bacterium | reverse complement strand
CGATCAACGCTTTGCCCCGAGCACGATTCGAGTTCGGCTGCCCGAATACACCGAATCGGTCCGCCGCATGCGCTGCCCCTTCTGCGCCGGCCGTCTGTGGTTGCAGGACACCGAGGATGTCTACGTGGACCGTCGCCCACTCGACGCCCAAGACCTGCGCCCGCGGCGCGGCCGGCCCCCCAAGCTGGCCAACGCGTCGTAGCCGGGAGCCAGGAGCATATCCCTACTGGCTCCTGGATTCTGGCTCCTGGCTCCTGGCGCGCGTCCGTCGCTGCATCTTGCCCAGCGACGCGTCCATCGTCCCGGCCCCGCCGCCGCGCAGCGTCAGCACCGCGGAGCCGAGCGCCAGAAGCGGGTTGAGGAGTCCACCGGCCAGCCCCAGCACGACGAACTGGGCGCCAGCTACCAGCAGCCCGGCCGGCCCGAGCACGCGGGTCAGCAGGCCACCAAACAAGAAGACGCCCACGAAGAACTCGGCGAATGCCAGCCACAGCTCCAGCTCGAGTGGACGCATCGGGCCCACCAGCGGCCAGCTTTGCCAGGCCGTGTTAGCCGCCAGCAGGTCCGCCCTTGCGCGCATCTCGACGACGTGCAAGACACCCTCATACATGAATCCCGCCCCTACGAGCAGGCGACCCCACAGCAGCAGTCGTCGCTCGGATACGCCCCACACCCTCAATCTCCCAGGAATAGCGTCTCGTAGATCTGCCTCATTTCGGCAGCGTTGAGGGGAGGAGCTTCTAGCGCGCCCAGATTCTCAACAACCTGCTCGGGCGTCTTGGCGCCTGGGATGACCACCGACACCGCGTCGTTGGCCAGCACGAAGCGCAGCGCGGCTTGCGCCAGCGTTCGCGCCCCATCGCGTTCGAGGAAGCGCAGCGTCTCCGCCAATTGGGCTCGCGCCGTCAGGTGTTCGTTCGGCCAGTTCGCCCGAATGTCGCCCGCCTCGAAAACCCGCCCCGCCCGCATCTTGCCGGAAGCCGTTCCAGAGTGACTCGCGTGCGATGATGCCGGCGCCGGCGGCCTTCGCCGCCGGGAACAGGCGTCGCGCCGGGCGCTGATCGGCCAGATTGTAGACCACCTGGAGCGTCTGGGGGCGGCCGTCCTCGATGGCCGCGAGTCCCTCTTCAGACCGGTGGATCGAGAGCCCGTAGAAGCGGATCTTGCCCTCCGAGCGGAGGTCGTCCAGCATGTCGAAGATGGAACCGGCCGCGATCTCGTCCAAGCTCGGATTATGAAGCTGGTACAGGTCGATGCAGTCTCGGCGGAGGCGACGCAAGCTCTCCGTGCACGCGAAGCGGATGTACTCCGGCCTGAAGTCCAGTCCTTGACCGCGGCCCCAGCCGCTGAAATTCGCGCCGCCCTTTGTCGCCACGCAGGTCTGCTCAGAGCACTCTGAGAGCACTTCGCCCAGCAGCTCCTCGGAATGTCCGTGTCCATAGACGTCCGCCGTGTCGAAGAACGTGCACCCCAGCCCGACCGCCTTGCGGATGGCGCGTCGAGAAGTCTCGTCGTCGGTCGTGCCGTAGCTGTTGCCGTGGTCGTTGCCACCCACGGCCCAGGCCCCAAATCCAATCGCGGAGACGACCAGTCCCGTCCTGCCGAGTACCCGGGTGTTCACCCCACTCAGGCCGCGAGAGGCAGGTCGAGCCGGGGGATCAGCACCTGAGTTGGAGCAAGCTGGGCGGCGCGTTCCGCGGCCTGCTGGCGGACGTACTGCAGCGCCGCGTCGAGCTGGGTGTCGTGGCCGGTTCGCAGCTCCTTCGGATCTAGCTCCACCGTCTGGTCCGGCTCGACGCCGACCCCGTTCAGCGGATTGCCGCGCCCGGATTTGATTATCTCGCCCGTGACCGCCAAACCGGATCCGTCCAGCAGCGGGAAGATGTTCGTTCCTGCTACGACGCCTGCCGTTCTCGTGCCAATGACGCGGGCGACGCCGTTCTCCTTCAACGCTGCTGCCAGGATCTCACTCATCGAGGCGCTGACACCGTCGACGAGTACCGCGATCGGGATGTCGCGGTCCCAATAGTCCCCGAACGCCGTCACGGTACGCTCCCCGCCACGGCGATTGATGCGCTGGAACAGAGGGCCGTCGCGAATGAAGCGGCTGAGAACCTGAATCCCCGTGTCGACAGAGCCGCCGCCATTGCCTCGGACGTCCAGCACAAGGGCCCTGACGTCAGCCTCTTGAAATCGCTCGATCGCCATCTGAAAGGAGGCCATGGCCTCGGGAGTCGGAAAGCTCCGCAGTCGCAGATAGCCGACAGCGTTGTCCAGAACACGATGGGAAACCCAGTCAACTCTCACCTGCGCCCGAACGAGGCGATAGGAGATTGGCTCTGCGGTGCCATCCCGCCGAATCGTAAGCTCGACAGGCGTGCCCGGTTCGCCTCGGATCAGGGCGCTCGTATCCGCCGCCGTCAAGGCCTCGACTGATTTGCCATCGACTGCGACGAACTGGTCGCCCGCCCGCAGGCCCGCTGCCTCAGCTGGACTGCCCTCAAAGACCTCGATGATCCGCTTCTCTTCATTGACGCTTACGCCTACGCCGCCGTATCGCTGGCGGTTGAGTAGTTGGGCCTGCGCCTGGCGGAAATCATCTGGCGTCAGGTAATAGGTGTGTCCCTCGTTGAGCGCCGAGGCCATCCCCCGCACGATCGCGCGATCAAGGTCCGTCTTCTCCAGTTTGCCCCTGGCCGCCCTGGCGAGCTGAACGTACGCGTTGAAGAACGCCCGCCAATCCTCGTCGCGCTTATTGCCCAGCTCTGGGCGACCCTCAGGCAGCCCCTCGGCGCCCTTTTCTTTCAGCGCCGCCAGGCCCTGATCCCAGGCGCCGTTCAGCATATCGGCGGAGTTGGGCGGGTACACGAATCGGTCCGTCAGCAGGTCGAACGCCTGCTTGACGATCGGTCCGGGCTCGGTGTCGGGCGCTGCCGCGACCCCGACGCGTCGGGGCTCGGCGCCGCCGTAAGCCACCGCCGGCTGGACCGCGAGTACGGCCAGCACGAAGAGCAGGACCAGCGCAAACGGGCGCAGAATTCGAGGCACGGCTCGAGAAGCAGAATAGCACACGCCCGCGCGCGGACGGGGGGATATCATTGCAGCACATGTCACAAGTCGGCCCGCTTGGTGGGCGAACCGTCTCACAGCGAGACGCAACCCCCATTGTCATCCTGAGCGAAGCGAAGGATCTCATGCTCTCCACCAGTGGACATCTTGTTACCAGGCGCTGCACGAGTGCGTCGGGCGTGAATTGGAGCACTCGGTCTGCCCGAACCTGAGTCTCCCGTCGGGCAGCATGAGATTCTTCGCTGCGCTCAGAATGACAATAAGTACTCGTGTAGTCGCGACGATTGCTTTTACAGCACCGGCGCTGCGCGGCCGTCCGATGCGCCGGGCACTGGCTGGGAAGAACAGGGCGGCCCTACGAGCGCCGTGAGTCGATAGTTGCGTTTGCTCGAGTACCAGGCCAAGGAGATCCTTGGCGATTACGACTTCGTGGTTCCCGCGGGCGCCGTGCTAACGTCGGCAGACACGCTCGTACAGACCTATCGAGATTTCGGTCCGCGCGTCGTGGTCAAAGCCCAGGTCCGCCAGGACGGGCGTGGGAAAGCCGGCGGCGTTCTCCCGGCCGACACGCTCGAGCAGGCCCGTGAGGCCGTCACGAGCCTGCTCGGCAGGCCCTTCCGCGGCGAGACGGTCACAAGCGTGCTCGTCGAGCAGCGGCTCGACGTCGCTGCCGAGCTCTACCTGGGCGTGACGACCGACCGCGAACGAGGCTGCCCGCTCGTCCTGGCCGGCTCGGCGGGCGGCATCGAGGTTGAACGCGCGGCGTCCGAGCGGCCGGAGATGCTGGCTCGGGCGGACGTCGATATCGCGTACGGGCTCGGCGAATATCAGGCCCGCTACCTCGCGTGGAAAGCTTGCCTGCCCGACACCGTCGCCCCACGGGTAGTCGAAGCGCTCAAGAATCTGTACCGCCTCTACCGGCGCTGCGACGCCATCTTCGTGGAGATCAATCCGCTGGCCATCATGCCAGACGGCAATCTGGTGGCGCTGGACGCGCGGCTGGACGTGGACGACGCCGCGCTGTTCCGCCAGCCGCGCTTGATGGACCTTCGCGAGTTGTCCCCGCTCGAGGCCAGGGTCGAGCAGGCGGGCTTCCACTATGTCGAGACCGATGGAGAAGTCGGCATCATCAGCACAGGCAGCGGCGCCTGTATGGCGATCATGGACCTGCTCGCGGCCGAGGGCGCCCGAGCGGCCAACTTCATGGAGCTTGGCCAGTCGATGGGGACGGGAGGCGCGGAGGTGGCCGCGGAGGTCCTGTTGGCCCGCCCCGAGCTGCGCGCCATCCTGGTGGCTGGCTACTCCGGTGGACCGCTCGAGCGCCTGGTCGGCGGAGTCCTGGACGTGCTGGGCAAACACCCCGAGCGGCGGATCCCCGTCGTCATCAGCGTGCAAGGCCGAAACGACCAGCAGGCCATGGCGGCCGCCGCGGCGTGCGGCGATCCACGTGTCCAAGCCGTGGGCAGCATCGTGGAGGCCGTGCGCGCTATTGCGCGAATGAAGAATTGAGAATGAAGAATGAAGAATTAGGGACGACCGATTCATTCTTCATTCGTCATCCTTCATTCTTCATTCCGTCATGAGTATTCTGGTCGACCGTGATACACGGGTCGTGGTGCAGGGGATTACCGGGCGCCACGGCACCACCTACACGCGCGTCATGCTCGACTCCGGGACTAAGGTCGTCGCGGGCGTCACGCCCGGCAAGCGGGGCGCCGACGTGCACGCCGTGCCGGTCTTCGACACGGTCCGCGAAGCGGTCGAGCAAAGGGGCGCGAACGCGTCGGTCGTCTTGGTGCCGCCTGCGCATTGTCGCGACGCACTCTACGAGGCGATCGACGCGCAGCTCGGCGTCATCGCCTGCGTGACGGATGGCCTGCCAGTCCAGGACGTGATGCTGGTCAAGCGCCGCTTGCAGGGCGGCCGCACCGTCCTGGTCGGCCCAAACTGCCCTGGACTGATCACCCCGCGCGAGGCGAGCCTGGGCATCATGCCGTTCCGCTCCTTCACGCCCGGCCCGGTCGGGGTTGTCACCCGCAGCGGCACGCTCACCTACCAGACCGCCGCGCAGCTCAGCGAGCGGGGGATCGGCCAATCGACCTGTCTGGGGGTCGGGGGCGACCCGATCGTCGGCCTCTCGTTCGCCGAGGCGCTGGCCCTCTTCGAAGCCGACCCGGCCACGAAGCTGATCGTGCTGGTGGGCGAGATCGGAGGCACCCAGGAGGAGCGGGCGGCGGAGTTGATCGCGCGGAG
>DASPXK010000330.1:0-12448 GCA_035637315.1 Chloroflexota bacterium | reverse complement strand
CCTGATCCTCTCTGTCATCCTGAGCGAAGCGAGGGATCTCATGCTCAGGCCAGCTCAACTGAGAGATCACGCCAACTTGGATTAACCGACTCGATAAGAGCGATCTTCTTTGAGCGAAGCCAACCCTTAATCTGCTTCTCTCGTTCGATCGCCGCGTAGACGTCATCGGTCGATTCATAGTAGACCAGCCGAGTCATGTTGTACTTCTTGGTGAAGCCAGGCACACTTCCATCTTTGTGTTGAGCGATTCGCCGTTCGAGGTCGCCGGTGACACCCACGTACAGCCGTCGGGTCTTGCTGCCCATGATGTAGACGTAGTAATCGCGCAATTCCCGCACGATCGGTTAACCAGGCTCGGTCGGTATTGAGTTTGAGCGAGGTTCGGGGCTGGCGAGCATGAGATCCTTCGCTTCGCTCAGGATGACAACAACTATGCTCAGAATGACAAGAATGTTTTCGGGATTACGTGTCCCCAGACTCTAACCCTTCCCCTCGGCTTTCAGCTTCCTGGCGATGTCCTCGCGGAGGTCTTTCTTGGAGACCTTGCCGACGTTGGTGAGGGGGAAGCTGTCCACTAGCTCCAGGCGCTCGGGGAGCTTGAACTTGGCGATCTGCTGCTTCTCGAGGAACGCGATCAGCTCCTCGAAACTCAGGTTGGCGCCGGGTTTGAGGATCACGTAGGCGCAAGTCCGCTCGCCAAGAACCGGGTCGGGCATCGCTACGGCGGCGGCGTTGAAGACGGCCGGATGAGCCAGGATCAGGTTCTCCACCTCCTCGGCCGAGATCTTCTCGCCACCGCGATTGATCATGTCCTTCTCGCGGCCCTCGACGATCAGGTTGCCGGAGCTATGCAGACGAACCACGTCACCGGTCCGGTAGTAGCCGTCGCTCGTGAAGGCGCGGCGGTTGTGCTCGGGCGCCCTGTAGTAGCCACGGATCGTGTAGGGCCCCCGGGCGAGCAGATTGCCGGGCTCACCCGGCGGCACGTCGCGATCGTCCTCGTCGACGATTCGGATCTCGTCAGCCGGCGAGACCGGGCGGCCCTGCGTCTCGACGATCGCCTCTTCGGGCTCGTCCAGGCGGGTGTAGTTGAGCAGGCCCTCCGCCATACCGAAGACCTGCTGGAGCTGGCAGCCCAGGGCAGGCTTCACCCGCCGCGCCGGCTCCGGATTCAGGCGCGCCCCGCCGACCTGCAGCAGACGCAGGCTGGACAGGTCGAAGCGCTCTCGTTCCGGCCCTTCTATCCACCTCATCGCCAAGGCGGGCACGAGCGCCGTGGCCGTCACCCGCTCGCGCTCGATCAGGGCAAATGCTCCGGCCGGCTCGGCATTGTTGGTCAGCACGACCTTGCCGCCCGACTGAAGGGCGCCCTGGATGCCGGGTGAGGAGAGTGGGAAGTTATGCGAGATCGGCAGTGCCACCAGGTAGACGGTGTCAGGCCCGAAACCACACACCTCGGCGCTGGCGCGTGAGTTGTAGGCGTAGTCGTCGTGGGTGCGCGGGATCAGCTTGGGCAGCCCGGTCGTGCCACCCGACAGTAGGAAGAGCGCGACATCCGAAGGATCCGGCCCTGCCCCGGCCAGCCGCTCGACCGACTCGGTCTGCTCGGCGGGCTCAGCCAACAGCTCGGCCATCGAGACCATGTCGGAGCGGGCGCCGTCGCCGACTACAAGCACGTGGCGAAGACCCGGTACCGCCTGGCGTACCTCTGCCGCGAGCTGCTGGTAGTCGAAGCCGCGGAAGCTGGCCGGAATCGCGTACGCGGCCGCCTCCGAGAACTCGACCAGATACGAGATCTCGCTGTAGCGATGCGGCGGCAGGGCCATGACCGGGATGACGCCGACCTTGGCGCAGGCGTAGTACAGGTAGATGAACTCGGCCACGTTGGGCAGCTGGACGACTATCCGCTCGGTTGGCCGGAGCCCCAGCCGCACCAGCTGCTGAGCCAGTCGGTCCACCCGGCGTCGCAGCTCACGGTAGGTGACACGCTCACCGCCGCAAACGATCGCCTCGCGCTCGCCGTACTCGGCTGCCCAAGCGTCGACCAGGTCACCTAACGTCTTTCCCTGCCAGTAGCCCTTCCGACGGTATCTGTCGGCCGCGTCGGGCGGCCAGGGGGTGCAGCCATCTAACACGCTTCCCATCCCTAACGAGGCTTCATCGCGCCGGTTCGTCCCGCACCAGCCGGCCCCCACCCCCCTTCCCCTCCCCCAAGCGTTGGGGGAGGGGAGCCTGTATCACCGCCACGGCGCCGCCCGGCCGCAACGTGGGACTCGGTCCGCCAGTTGAACGCCTCCTCCCAGCGCGGCACGACGTAGCCCTGGTCAGTGACGAACCGGATCGCGCCGGAGGGACAGCTCCAGCCCGCCTTCCAGAGCTTGTGGACGTCCACTTGCTGCCAGCGGGCCGGCTTGGTCCGCCGCGTCTGGCGGTCCGTGGCGAAGGCCCCGGTCGCGATCCGCATGCAGTTCAGGAAGTTCATGCACAGCTCCGGCACGACCTCCACCTCGAGTATCGTCCGCTCGCCGGGGGGCGGTACTCGGGCGCCGGTGTATTGCGACGAGGCGCCAAACGTGCGCGGGGCATGCTGCGTCCCACCGCCTCGAACGAGCCGCGCGGTGGGTCGGCGCGCTGGGCTCACAGGAACCTGCGGTTAGCCGCCGGGTCGGGCGGCTCGAGACCGACGCGGCGCAGCACGCCGTTGACCTCGGCCCGGAATTCCTGGCGCATCTCCTCGTTCGTTCGCCTCCGCAGGCCCCAGCGAATGTAGTCGTACTGGCGCTTCGATTCGGAGCGGCCGAACATATCCAGACCCGCCGGATACCAGATCGCAAGCTTCTCCTGGGCAAGGACGCGGCCCTCGGGCGCGTCACAGACACCCTTGAGCATCTCGTAGCCCATCTGGGCATGCCCTTCTTCCTCCCGCCAGGCCCGCTCGGCGATCCGCTCGAACGGGCCGTAGCTGGAGCCGATCCAGTCCCAGGCCATGTAGGCGCCCTGGCGGTCGGCGAAGAAGCTGAAGTAGGCCCACTCGACCCAGGTCTGCGCGGTGTCACGCATGTCGAAGATGTAGATCGGCTTGGGGGTGGACATGAACCTCTCATCGACGGTTACGCGCAGGTCAGCCAGCATCTTGATCCAGTAGCTGGCGTGCTCGACCTCCTGGGCCCAGTACGAGGCGTAGCGGACCCAGTCGTCGGGGCTCGGCGCCAGCCGCATGGCCGGCAGCAGGCTTCGCTGCGGGTACATCGGGTATTCGGTCTCGATGCGTGCTTGGACGGTCAAGATCCTGACTACGGCGTCTCGGTACCAGTCCGGCATATCCTCGTCGAACGGCTCGTAGGCGCGCGTGATCTCCCGGGCAGGCTTCTGGGCGATCACCATGGCGTGGCTCCTTCTAGCCAATACGGGCGGTCCCTCGAGGTCATCGTATCAGATTAGTCAGGCCTATCTATCTTGTCACGCAGGCGTGCCGGCAGCTCCACTGGACAAGCGAGCCGGCACCCTGTTCAATAGCTTCCATTCGACGGGCCTGCGCCGGCCCTACGCCCGCAACAGGAGGACGTTCGATGACCACGACTGGACTGGCGGCGGTCCTGCCCGCTCTCGGGAAGCCATTCGAGCTGCGTGAGTACCCCGTGCTGGAGCCGATGCCGGGCGGAATCAGGATCCGGATCTCGCTGGCCAACGTTTGCGGCTCGGACATGCACACCTGGCGCGGCGACCGCGACCGCGCGATGGTGAACTGGCCATACCCGAGCATCATGGGGCACGAGATGATGGGCACCGTCGACGAACTCGGCGAGGGCATCGCGAGCGACAGTGATGGCCAGCCGCTGGCGATCGGCGATCGAGTCGTCTACGGCTACACGTTTCCCTGCCGCCGCTGCGCCTACTGCACGCGCGGGCGGAGCACCTACTGCACCCAGAAGGGGCCGGGCCGGCGGCAAACCTCGGACGTGCCACCCCACTTCCAGGGCGCCTTCGCCCAGTACTACTTCCTGTGGCCCAATCACTTCGTGTATAAGCTGCCCGACTCGATACCCGACCCGCTCTCCGCCGGCCTCAACTGCGCCCTGTCGCAAGTCATCTACGGCTTCGAGGAGGCCGGGCTGGGACTCGGAGAGACGGTGGTCATCCAGGGCGCGGGCGGGCTTGGCTTGTACGCGATCGCCGTGGCAAAGGAGCGCGGCGCCGCACGAATCATCGCCATCGACGGGGTCGACGAGCGACTCCAGCTCGCCCACGAGTTCGGCGCCGACGAGATCATCGACCTGCGCGAACTGCCGGAACCGGATCAGCGAATCGAGCGTGTCTGGGAGCTGACGGGCCACGTAGGCGCCGAAGTCGCCTGCGACCTGGTCGGTTTCCCGAGCGTGATGCTGGAAGGCCTTCGGATGCTGGGCAACGGTGGGCGCTACCTGGAGATCGGCAACATCAACGCCGGTCTGACCTGCGAGTTCGAGCCCAACATGCTAGTCCGCCGCCATCTGCGGATCACTGGCATGCTCCAGTACGAGCCGCGCCACCTCAAGCAGGCCGTCGACTTCGCGGCCCGCACGCGCGACCGCTACCCCTACCACAAGATGATGGCTTTTCAGTTCCCACTGACCGAGATCAACCGCGCCTTCGAGGAGCAAGAGACCGGCCGCGTCCCGCGCGCCTCGCTCGTTCCCTGGTAGGGGCGTCGCCGTGCGCGCGTCATCATGCCGCGCCAGCACCCGGCACCAGAGAGGGCCGTGGGGGGAGGCCGAGCGTCTAGGCCAGCTTTGCTACCGTGGCCCGCGAGGGCCCGGGGTCTGCCGACAAAAGACGCCCTTCAGGCCGCGCTGGCTCTACCAGCCATCGTCTGGCTCCGGCACGACTTCACCCAGAGCGCGGCGCACAGCACGCAGAACCGCCTCGAAAACAGACCGGGACACGGGTTCACCGAGCGGACCATCTACCAGGAAGTCGCGATAGAGCGTCGTGATCTGCTCACAGAAGAGGATGCTCGCGCGAGGAATGCCAGCCGCGCCTTCCGAAAGCGCGACACGTGTGGGGCCTGGTCGGCCACGCGAGAAGATGGGGACCACCACCACATCATCGCGGTGCCGGTTGCGAATGTCCTCTGAGACCACAAGGACCGGTCGCGGCTGGTGAGGATCGCGAGGCTGGCCCGGCGTGAAGCCAAACCAGATCTCGCCTCGGCGTGGCGGCTGGACCATTCGTCACGCGTCGTTGGGCGCCCTGAGGCGCTGCGACGCTGCGGCGTCGCGGATCTTGCGCCATGCCTCCCACTCGCCAGCGTCGACTCCGGATGGGGAGGTGAACTGCTCCTCCATTGCCTTTTGTTGCAGACGGGCATACCATAGGCGCAGAGCCTCGTCGATCACCTTGCTGCGATCGAACGCCGGATGCTTCCTCAGCCAGGCGTCGACAACCTTGAGCAAGAGCGGATCGACGGTAGCCGCGATCTTGGGCCGGTGTCGTATAGCCGCGTTTCGGCGCACTCTGGCGCCCAGTATAGCAGACATGCTGTCGGACAAATGGGCACCTCTCTCGGACGGACACGAAGCGAGCAGGAGTTGTCAGCGTTCAGGCGGCCCGGCCCGCGGGCTGACCATCCCCCAGTCCATCCTTCTCCAGACCGCTGAGATGATCCAGTGAGCAGCCGGTCGGCTGGTGGCAGGCCAGCACCGACTACTCGAACAACTGAACGCCCGCCCGAGCGGCGGCCGCGCGCAGCCGCTCGTCCTGGGTTGCCAGCGGCACCCCGTGCCGCATCGCCGTTTCCAGGTAGGCGGCGTCGTAGGCCGAGAGCCCGTACTCACGCCCTACCGCGAGAACTGTCTCCACCCTCTGGATCGGCGCCTCCGTGTCGACGGCGATCGACAGGGTTCGGATTAGCTCCAGGAATCGCCCCGTTTGGGCCTCGGCGAGTCGTCCTCGGCGCCTGCCAATTAGCAGAACGTTAGCCACCTCAAGCGGCCAGATGCCGGGCACGAGCGCTCCTTCATCCCCACGGAGACGGTCCAACACCGCCTCTGAAAATGCGCTCGCTTCGTCGACAAAGCACCAGGCCATCGTGACCGAGGCGTCGAGGACAAAGACCACCTACCGACGCCCCTCCTCGATCAGTTCCCGGAGCGATAGCCCACCCAGCGTAATGCCCCGTCTATATTCACGCCAGGAATCGATGAGCGCGGCAACATCGGGGCGCTCGGCTCGAGGTGGTGGCGCCAGCACGGCTACGGGTATCCCGTGCTTGGTAATCGTAATCGTTTCCCCGCGGCCAACCTGTTCCAAGAGCTGAGCCAGGTGAGTCTTGGCCTCATAAGCGCCGACGGTCCGCACAGTTGGCCTCCTCGATGCTCGTATAGTTTAGGCTGGTCTTAGACTAGTCTAAACCCTCGCTGGCAGGTCTGTCTACGCCAGCGCGCCCCCCGGGGTCCCTTCCGCACACGTTAGCCGCGTGGCTGGCCCTCCAGGTAGGTGCTAGCCTGCTGATAGAACGTCGCGCGGTTCCAGGCCGCGGCCGCCAGGATACGCACGGAATCTGGCCCGTCGTTGACCAGTCGATGCGGCGTGCCTGGCGGAATTACCAGCGTGGTGTCGCTAGGCACCGTTTGCGTCTCGGCTCCGGCCGTGACGGTCAACCGACCCTCGACCACCACCAGCACCTCGTCGACTGGGTGCGTGTGGAGGGGGATCCGCGCCCCCGTCTCGAGCCGATCTTCCTGGATGAAGAACGTCGTGATTCCGTGCTCGGGACCCGCCAGGGTGCGGCCCTGAATGCCCGGCCGGTTCGGTATGTCGGCGAATTGGTCATGCGGATAGACGCTCACTCCAGCTCCTCCCGCAGGCCCGGTCGGCCTGACTCTCTTCAGACGGCGATGCGGCCCGCAGCCCCGCGTGCCCCGGTCGCCAGCGCGATAGCGGCCTCTCTGCCACGCTCCCCGACCACCGCGACTGGACCGACGCAGCTCGGGCAGCCAGCCTCGCAGCCACAGTTTCGCGCCAGATCGGCCGCCGCCCGGAGCAGCTCGGCGCGCATCGAGAACAGCTTTTCGGCAAAGCCTACTCCGGCCGGCACCCGCTCATACAGAAAGATCGTCGGCAGCTCGGTGAAGGGCGACTTGACTTGCGGCACGACACCCACGTCGCGCGGGTCACACATCAAGAACAGGGGCGCCACGCCCTCCAGCAGGTGGGCCAGGCCGACCAGCCCACCCTCCAGCTCGTCGCGGGCCAGGCTCGCGCTCCAGGCGGCCGGCAACGCCAGCCAGAAGGCCGTCGTCTGGAGCTCCTCCTCGGGCAGATGGATCTTGCCCCAACCGACGTTCTCGTGCGTGTCGAACTTGATCTTCTTGAAGATCGTCGGCTGGAAGGTCACGCTCACCTCGCCGTAGGCGCTCAGCGGCGCGTCCTCTCGGGGCGTCTGATCGAAGACGTCCGTGACCTGCAGGTGCACGGCCAGCTGGGCGTCGGTGTAATAGTTCACGTCGACGCGCCGTACGTAGGCCTTCTTCTGCTCCCAGTCGAGCCGCTCGACCTGGTGCTGCTGGCCGCCGTGAATGTAGATCGCTTCCTCGTGCAGATAGACCGGCGCCGCGTAGCGGTCCATTTCACCGATGACGCGTGGGGCTCCAGTCTCGGTGATGTCGACGATCACGAAGTTGTCGCTCGCCGCGCTGCGCAAGCTAACCCCTTCGGCCGGGAAGCGCTCGCTCGCCCAGTACCACTTTCGGCTCACGGCGTTGAACTGGAGCGCCTCCGCCTCCTCGAAGTATGCCAGCAGCTCGGCGGTGGCCGGACCGCCGAAGCTCTCGCCAACCTCGAACGGCAGCTCGAATGCCGCGCAGCGGACGTGGTTGGCGCGGATCACGAGGTTGGCGGGGTTGACCAGCCCGCTCTCCGGGGCCTGGCCGAAGAAGTACTCCGGGTGGGTGATGATAAACTGGTCGAGTGGAGCGCTGGTGGCCACCAGCACCGCCACCGAGGCGCTGTCGCGACGGCCGACCCGTCCCATTTGCTGCAGGGTGCTGGCGATCGTCCCCGGGTAGCCGAGCAGAACCGCCGCCTCCAGGCCGCCGACGTCGATCCCCAGCTCGAGGGCGTTGGTGGCCACGACTCCCCGAATCGTCCCCTCGCGAATACCCCGCTCGATCGAGCGCCGCTCCCTGGGCAGATAGCCGCCCCGGTAGCCGCGGACCACGTCGGGGCCAAGGTTGCGCCGTCGGGCTGCCTCCTGCAGGTAGTGCAGCAGCACCTCCACGGTCAGGCGGCTGCGGGCGAAGACGATCGTCTGGAGATTGTTGGCCAGGAAGGTGCTCGCCAGGTCGCGGGCCACCAGCGTCGAGCTGCGACGGATGCCCAGCTGGCGGTTGACGACCGGCGGGTTGTAGAAGAGCAGTAACTTCTCGCCATTTGGCGCGCCGTTGTCGTCCACCAGCCGCAGCGGAAGGTCGACCAGTCGCTCGGCCCGTGCGGCCAGCTCCGCGGTCGGCGACTCTAAGCTTCCTTCGACCAGCGAGCCGTACTCGGTCAACCGAGCCCCCAGCTCCTGGGCGTTGCTGATGGTCGCGGAGCAGCAGATGAACTGCGGGTTGGTTCCGTAGAAGGCACAGATCCGACGCAGGCGGCGCAGGACATTGGCGACGTGGCTGCCGAATACGCCGCGGTACTGGTGCAGCTCGTCGACCACCACGTAGCGCAGATTCTCGAACAGGCGGACCCATTTGTCGTGGTGGGGCAGGATGCCCGTGTGCAGCATATCGGGGTTGGTGACCACCACGTGCCCGGCCTGGCGGATTGCGCGGCGGGCCGTGGCGGGCGTGTCGCCGTCGTAGGTGAAGGTCTTGATATCCGCCCCGGCCGCCTCCACCAGCCCGTACAGCTCGGCCTGCTGGTCCTGCGCCAGCGCCTTGGTAGGAAACAGGTACAGCGCCCGCGCGTTCGGGTCCTTCAAGATGGCGTCCAGGACCGGCAGGTTGTAGCAGAGCGTCTTGCCGGAGGCGGTCGGCGTGACGATCACCACGTTCCGGCCGGCCAGCACATGCCCGATCGCCTCGGCCTGGTGCGTGTAGAGCCGCTCGATCCCCCGTCGCGCGTACGCGGCGCGCAGGCGGGGGTCGATTCTCTCGGGAAACGGGGCGTAGCGAGCGTCGCGCGGCGCCACGTGTCGAAAGGCAGTGATGCACCTACTGGAGGCGGGCGCCTGCACGAGCTGCTCGACGACTTGCGAGACGTTCACCACGCCCTCAGCGCGAACGGATGTTCGAGCTAGGCGCGATTGTAGGGCTCTCACCGAGCGCTGTCAATAAGGGTGAGGGTGCGAGGGTGCCTACTGGTTAGCCAGCGCCAGGAGGGGTCCGTTTTCGTTGCGGTCGATCTTGAACTCGACGAAGGCCGACGGCTTCGACGGGCAGCACAGCGGGTCCTTGTCGTCGTAGCGGGCGAACGAGGCGGAGATGCGGCCATCTCCGTCGAAGGAGAGGACGCTCCCTGAACCATCAGTCCGCGAATACATTGGGACGGGCGAGACCGTGCCGGCGAACACGCCGTTGACGAACACGAATTGCTGATAGCCCCAGGGGCGGCACATCCCGTCGGTCCCGACCGTCGCAAACACGACGCTGATCCCCCAGCCGGCTCGGTAGCTCTCGTAGAGGGTCCAACCGGCGTCGACCACGGCCTGGTCCGCCGCGTTCTCCGGTTGCCGGATTCGAGCCGCGCAGCGCTCCTCATTGGCGGGGAAGGGAGCATCCTCCGCCAGGGGTCTCGGGACCGACATGCCGGCCTGATTCCAGGGCTTGATTGGCTTCTCGTCCAGCCACCCACCGTCCGCGCGGACCGGAGCCGCCCCACTCGCCAGGCCCAGAGCGAATACCAGCGCCCAAACCCACCAGCGCCTCATAGAGGACAACCTCCCAAACCGATCGATGGTGACACGTGTGTCGGCCGCATAGTACCGCAGGGCGCCAGCCCTTGCTTCAGCGCCGCGCACGCCAGCCGCCCGATCTTCCGTGGTGTGCTCCACACGCAGCACGCAGACATCATCGAAGGGGGAATTTTAGGGCTTTCGCGCAGCGGCGCCCGCCTCCTCGCGGACCTGTGGGCCCTTGTCGAGGTGCCACCACCAGAGCTTTCGTGGTATGTCCGCGTTCGCCTCGAAGACTTCGGGGAAGCGACGCACGATCAGCCCCCGCAGCGCCACGAGTTTGGTGTCTGCCTGCTCAAGCAGTACGCGGTCATCCGGGCCAAGGGATGCCCCATTCCGCAAGTCCTCATGGAGCCCCTCACGCCAGACCAGGACGTTGCTCACTTCGAGACTCTCATCGTAGAGATGAAGGCTGTCCACCATCGCGCCATAGGTGCGGACGTCAGAGGCCAGGTTCTTTGACACGGTCGGTCACCTCGATCATAGCAGGGCGTCGAGCCAGCCACAGATCCAATGGTCGTGCTACGAATAAGGTTCGGATACGGCCCGCCCTACACGCAACTACGATCCCCTTATCGTCTGAGAGCTTCCTAACGAACTGGTAGGTTATCACGCCGTCCATGGCAATCTCCGTGAACGAGCGGTCCCAGGACTGTAGGACAGTCCGGCTGAGTGCCCCTAACTCACTCGGCCCCGACCGGGCATCCTAGCTCATTCTGAAGATCGCGCTGGTGCTTCCTGGCGTGCTCACGAAGCGAAGGCCGTCGCCACGTCGAGCGCTGATGATGGCGGACCTCATCCAGCAGATCCTCATCGGACATCCGTTGAAGCTGCTCGAGCCGGAGGCGCCGTCGCTCCTCAACTAAGCCGCCCGGCGAGCCGAGCACTTACGCGACAAGCCGGCTCGCGAGCGCCGCGATGCGCTCCAGCGCCTTGTCGATGTTCGGGATCGAGTTAGCGTAGGACAGGCGCAGATAGCCTTCGCCGTGGTCGCCGAAGGCGCTGCCGGCCAACACCGCGACGCCGGCCTCCTCTAGCAGCCGGTCCGCGAGCGCCTTACTGCTCAAGCCGAGCTGCTTGACGTTCGGAAAGACGTAAAAGGCGCCCAGCGGCAGCCGACACGAGATGCCAGGGATCGAGTTGAGGCCCTCGACGATCAGGTCGCGACGGGCCTTGAACTCGGCCACCATCGCCTCGACCGGCCCCTGCGGCCCGTTCAAGGCGGCCACGCCGGCTTTTTGTGTGAATGAGGCCGTGCACGAGACAGAGTTGACCGCCAGGCGGTCGATGTGCGGGACCAGCTCCCGCGGGAATACGCCGTAGCCTAGTCGCCAGCCAGTCATCGCATATGTCTTGGAGAAGCCGTCCAGCAGGATCGTCCGCTCACGCATGCCCGGCTCGCAGGCGATGCTGTAGTGCTCGCCAGCGTACAGGATCCGGGAGTAGATCTCGTCCGACAGCACCATACAGTGGTGGTCACGCAGGATGTCGGCGATCGCCTCGAAGTCGGTCTTGTCCAGGAAGCCGCCGGTCGGGTTGGCCGGCGAGTTGAGGACGACCAAGCGGGTGCGGGGGGAGAGGCGAGCCTGCAAGTCCCGCGGGTCGAAGCGGAAATCGCGCTCCTCGAGGATCGGCAAGGGAACCACCGTCGCGCCGACGAAATTGGCCATCGACTCGTAGATCGGATAGCTCGGGTTGGGGCAGATGACCTCATCCCCCTCCTGGCAGAGGGCCTGGATCGTCCAGGCCATGATCGGCTTGGCGCCCGGGCTGACACACACCTGGTCGCGGCTCACGTCGATGCCACGTGTCCTGGAGATGTACTCGGCGATCGCGTCCCGCAGCTCCGGCAGGCCGAGGGCCGGGCAGTAGTGGGTATGCCCGTCGCGCAACGCCGCGGACGCCGCCTCGACGATGTGAGCGGGAGTGTCGAAATCGGGCTCGCCGATCTCGAGGTGCACCACGTCACGTCCCTGGGCTTCCAAACCGCGCGCGCGGGCCAGCACGTCGAACGCGCTCTCGGTCCCCAGCCGTCCCATCCGCTCGGCAAGCTTCATACTGCGCTCCATCCTTGATTCTTTCACGCGTCACGGCAGCGGCTTCCAATCGCGGCGCCGCTCTTCGTACGAGACCACGCGCTCGTAGCCAGCGGCCTTGAGGTGCGCGATGGCCAGCGAATAGTCGGCGGCGACCTCCTCCGCCTTGTGAGCATCGGAGCCGAGGGTGGCTGGGACGCCCGCCCTGCGGCAGGCCATCAGCAGGTCCAGATGAGGGTACAACTCGCCAATCGGCTTTCGCAGTCCGGCCGTGTTCACCTCCACGGCCACGCCGGCCGCGGCCAGGCGCCGCGCTACCCGTGCGTACAGGTCCGCCGCATCACGACTTGGGCGGTGGCCAAACTTCTTGACCAGGTCCAGGTGGGCGACCGTGTCGAAGTAGCGCTCGTACAGCTCGTCGATATCCCACTGGGCATAGGTCGCCACGTAGCGCGCGTCGTCGATGCCCCACTCGTCGATAAAGTGGACG
>DASPXK010000329.1:0-22375 GCA_035637315.1 Chloroflexota bacterium | reverse complement strand
GATGGACCGCCGACTGCTCGTGCATCACCTGGAGCGTCTGCAGGCGGTCGCGATAGTCCTGAAAGGCATCCAGCACGGTCCAGATGCCGTGCCCGGGGATCCCGACCGCGTACGGCACCTGTGCCCGCGTCAGGTACTCCGCGATGATCTGGCCACCGCTCAGCCGACGAGCCCTCGAGCTGGCCGCTATCTGCTCCTGGACACTTGCCATCGTCACACCCCCAGCCTTTGTTCGAGGAAGGCTCGCGACGTCCGAGCAAGCCGCAGCGGATCGAGCCCGGAGCGCTCTGACCGGATCCGCAGGTCCTGCTCGACTACCAGCCAGCCTCGATACCCTTGGCGCACGAGGTCGTCGAGAAGGCGCGGAAAGTCCACCAGCCCGGCCCCGAGCGGCGCGAACAGGCCAGCCCCGACCGCGGTCGGGAAGTCCAGACCGGCCCGGCGGGCGCGCGCCAGCACGTCAGCCCGAACGTCTTTGGCGTGTACGTGGCGGACCCGCGCGCCGTGCCGCCGGACCACGTCCAACGGATCTGCCCCGCCCCAGACCAGATGGCCGGTGTCCAGACAGAGGCCGAGCTGAGAGCGAGCCGTGGCCGCCAGCAAGTGCTCGACCTCGGCCGCGGTCTCGACGTAGCTGCCGGCGTGGGGATGGAAGACGGTCTCCAAACCCAGCTCGCGAGCGCGCCCGGCGATGCGGCCCGCGTTTTCCGCCAGCCGCTGCCAGGCCGGCTCGCGTAGACCGACGTGCTCGCACGGCAGCTGGCCGGCCAGGGCTCGGCGCTCGTCATCCCCGGCGTCGGCCAACACCAGTACTTCGGCGCCAAGATCGCGCAACAACGTCGCCGTCCTCAGCGCCTCGGCCACCTGCTCCTCGGCCCGCTCGGCCAGATGGAGGGTGAGCGGGCAGAAGGCGCCGACTAGCGCCAGGCCACGTGCGCCGAGCTCGCGTTCGAGGTCCTTTGGATCGGTCGGCAGATAGCCCCACGGGCCCAGCTCGGTGCCAGCGTAGCCGGCTCCGGCCATCTGGTCGAGGACGGTCACCCAGGGTAGCCGCAGGCCCCAATCATCGAGCTCGCAGACGCCCCAGCTGATCGGCGCGGTCGCCACCCGGATCGACTCCCGCGAGCCCGGCGCGACGCCCATCAGGGGGAGATGAGAGCTTCCGACCATGCGCGGCATTCTAACACTCGCCTCGAAGGGGCAGGCCCGGCACGAGATACCTTTACACTTCCGCTGACTCTCGAGGCGGAGGCTGCGATGAACGATCTGCTGAACCTGGACCCGGCGGCGATCGGCGAGATCATCTTTCGCACGCTGGTGGTCTATGTTGCGCTGCTCTTGCTCCTGAGGCTAGCGGGCAAGCGCGAGCTGGGCCAGATGACTGGCTCCGACTTCGTCATGATCCTGATCATCTCGAACGCGGTACAAAATGCGATGGTCGGGGGAGACTCGTCGCTGACCGGTGGCCTCGTCGCGGCCGCGACGCTGCTCGCGGCCAACTATCTGATCGATATCGTCGGTCTGCGCTCGCCGTGGCTTCGGCATCGGCTGATCGGCAATCCAGCCCTGCTGGTGCACGAGGGTGAGCTCGTCTCCGAGAATCTTCGCCGTGAACATGTGACGGAGGAAGAGATCTTGGAGGCGCTGCGGGCCCACGGGGTCGAAGATCTCTCGACAGTCAAGTCGGCAGTGCTGGAGGTAGACGGCACGATCAGCGTCATCCCGACGGGCGCGGATAGCTCGCGCACCCGCCACCGCATCCGGGGCCGCAAACCACGCGGCTGACCACGGCGAAACACTCAGGCCCTTCTTGACGAGCGGGGCGGCAGGCAGTATGTTGTGTGAACCGAGCGCCGATCAGCCGAAGACAGGAGGCGGGAGCATGAAGACACGGTTCCGGATGGGTCCGCTGCTGGCCGCGTTTACACTGGCGGTAATGGCTTGCGCTCCGGCTGCCCCAGCTCCGCCTCCGTCAACCCCGGCTCCGACCGCGCCGGCCAAACCGGCTGCTGAGCCGCCGAAGCCGGCCGAGGCGGCCAAGCCGGCCGAGCAGGCCAAGCCGACGGCGCAGCCGGCCGCGGCCGATCAGCCCCAGAAGGGCGGGACGATCACGCGGCCGATCCTGTACGGCGATCCGGCCAGCCTGGACCCCATCCTACAGACCCGAGTTGCCGCCCGCCTGGTGACGATGAACATCTTCAGCCAGTTGATCAAGTACGACTACGACAAGAAGACGTACGTCGGCGATCTGGCGGAGAAGTGGGAGGTCAGCCCGGATGGGCTGACCTATACGTTTAGCTTGCGCAAAGGGGTCAAGTTCCACAACGGCCGCGAGCTGAAGGCGGCCGATGTCAGGTACTCGTTCGAGCGGGTGCTGGACAAGAAGTGGAGCGCCGCCGACTTCTCCAACCTGTTCAAGATCAAGGGGGCCGAGGATTTCAGGGAGGGCCGAGCAAGCGAGGTCAGCGGCCTCAAGGTGCTGGATGAGTACACGTTCGTCATGGAGACAAGGGAGGCCGACGCGATCTTTTTCGGCACGCTCTCCAGCGTCTCGTACTCGGCCGTGCCGCGCGAAGAGGTGGAGAAGTACGGCCTGGAGTTTGGCGTGAAGGGACCGGTCGGGTCCGGGCCGTTCAAGTTCGAGTCGTACACCAAGGACGACCAGATCACGTTGACTCGCTTCGACGACTATTACAAGGGCCCGGCGTATCTGGACAAGCTGGTCTTCAGGACCATGTCAGAGGCCGGCACGCGCCAGAACGAGTTTCTGGCTGGTAACCTCGACTTCATGGTCCTGACCGACGCGCAGTACCGGCAATTCCGCGAGGACGCCAAGTGGAAGAACCAGCTCGTGGAGGTGCCCGAGCTGTTCACCCGCATCTTGATCATGAACGTCACCAAGAAGCCGTTCGACGACGTACGGGTTCGCCAGGCGATGAACTATGCCATCAACCGCGAGGAGACCATCGAGAACGTCCTGTTCGGCAAGGCCTACGTGCCGACCGGCCCGATGCAGTCCTCAATGCCGGGCTATGATCCGAATCTGAAGGGCTACACGTACGAGCCGGCTAAGGCCAAGGATCTGCTAGCCGCGGCCGGCTACCCAAACGGCTTCGAGGTCGAGTTCGTGGCCGGCACACATCCGGTTGTCGGCCCGAAGGCGGCCGATACCTTGAAGCCATATTTCGACCCACTGGGAATCAAGCTCAGCGTCAAGGCTGTCGAGGGCGCCGCCCTAACCCAGGTGCTGCAGGATGGCGATTTCGTCCTGGCCGGCACCTCGACGGGCGGTACGGTGGACCCGCTGGAGTTCGTCTGGGCCCGCTTCTACTCCAAGAACGCCGGCTTGGCCGGGAACTATGCACGCTACTCCAACCCGAAGATTGACGAGCTGCTGGACAAGGCCAGAGCCACTCTCAACGAGAGCGAGCGTTTGAAGCTGGTGGCCGAAGTCAACCGCATCGCCACCGAAGAGGCGCCCTGGCTGCTCTGGCACTACAACAAGGCGGTCCAGATCGTCCAGCCCTGGGTGCGAGGTGTCAAGCCGATTCCAACGGACATCGACTACCAGGACATGCACCAGATGTGGATCGACAAGGCGCAGAAAAGATAGCCGTCAGCCATCAGCTATCAGCTATCAGCCATCAGCTGTCAGCAGTCAGGCACAGAGCCTATGGTTGAGAGTTGGTCGCCTGATGGCTGATAGCTGACGGCCGATGGCTTGGTCTCCTGATGGCTGATAGCTGACAGCTGATGGCTTCGTGAGATGCTCGCTTTCGTCATCCGCCGCCTCGTGACCGTGGTGCCGATCCTGTGGGGCATCTCGCTGATCATCTTCGTGTTGATGAGCGTCGTCCCGGGAGACCCGATTGCCGGGCTGATCGATCCGCGCCAGGGTACCTTCGACCCCAAGGCGGCCGAAGAGCTGCGCCAGCAGTGGGGCCTCGACCGTCCCAAGCACGAGCAATACCTGCTGTTTCTGGGCAACGCGATCAGGGGCGACCTCGGGCGCAGCCTCCATCAGCGCAGCCCGGTCACCAGCCTGGTCGCGGAGCGCTTGCCGGCCACCGCCAGATTAGCCATCGCCGCCATGCTGTACGCGACCGTCGTTGGCGTGGCGATGGGGATCCTGGCCGCCGTCAAGCGCAACACCTGGGCCGACACGGCGAGCATGGTGATCGCCCTGATGGGCGTCTCGCTGCCCGTCTTCTGGCTCGGCCTGATGCTGATGCTGGTCTTCGGGGTGATCCTGCATGTCCTGCCTGTCTCGGGCATGGGCGGCGGCGATCTCAGGTATCTGATCCTGCCCGCGCTGACCCTGGGGTCGGTGGTGACGGGCGTTATCGCGCGCGTGACCCGCTCGGCGATGCTGAACGTGATCCAGCAGGACTACATCCTGACCGCTCGCTCGAAAGGGTTGGCCGACAGGACGGTGATCTACCGCCACGCGCTCAAGAACGCCCTGATCCCGGTGGTCACGATCGTCGGCGTCCAGACCGGCGGCCTGCTGGCGGGAGCGGTCATTACCGAGACCGTGTTCAACTGGCCGGGCCTCGGACGGCTGCTCGTTCAATCGATCTTCCAGCGCGACCTGCCCGTTGTCCAGGGCGTCGTCCTGTTTCTGGCCCTGATGTTCGCGACCGTCAACCTGATCGTCGATTTGATCTACGGCTTCATCGACCCACGGATTCGGTATGCGTGAACACGAGCCATCAGGTGTCAGCTATCAGCCGTCAGGAGACGTAGCTGATGGCTGAATGCTGACAGCTGAGAGCAGGTAATGGCCCAGGCTGTAGAGACGATTGTCGCGCCCGCCAGGCCCGCTGAGCGGGTGGCGATCCAGGCTGCCCAGGAGATGCGGCGGCGCCTGCTGCGCCACCCCTCGGCGCTGGCCGGCGGGGCGATCTTCGTCTTCATGGTGGTGGTGGCCGTACTGGCCGACTACCTGGCCCCGTTTCATCCGTATGAGGGCTACACGGTCAGGAACAGCCTGCACCCGCCAGGCTCACCCTTCTGGCTGGGGACCGACGACGTCGGCCGCGACATCCTGTCACGGATGATCCACGGAGCGCGAATCTCGCTAACTGTCGGCCTGGTGGTACAGACTATCTCGATCACGATCGGCACAACCCTAGGCTTGATCGCGGGCTACTTCGGCCGAGCGATCGACGACCTGGTCAGCGCGGTCACGACGGTGTTCATGGCGTTCCCCAGTCTGCTGTTCGCGATCGTCGTGATGGCGGTGATCGGTCCGAGCATCTTCAACGTCTTCCTGGCCCTCGGCGTGGTGACCTGGCCGGCTGTGTGCCGATTGGTGCGCGGCGAGGTGCTGAGCCTGAAGGAGCGCGAGTTCGTGCTCGCGGCGCACGCGATCGGGGCGCCGGCCGCCCGAACCATGCTCCGCCACCTGCTGCCAAACTGCGCCGGCCCGATCATCGTCGTGGCCACGCTTGGGATGGCCGGCGCGATCCTGGCCGAGGCGAGCCTGTCATTCCTCGGTCTCGGCGTGCAGCCGCCCACTCCGTCGTGGGGCTCGATGCTGGCTCAGGGCCGCGACTTCATGGACCAGGCGTGGTGGATGACGACCTTCCCGGGCGCGGCGATCTTCGTGACCATCCTGGGCCTCAACCTGCTCGGGGACGGCCTGCGCGACGTCCTGGACCCTCGGCTGCGGGTATAGGCGCGGGGTCTCCCCGCCCCCGGAGCTTGATGGGCGCGGGAACCGCGCCCCTACGGTCGAGCCCGCGGTCTTGGCGCGAAGTCGAGTGGGCGATAGGCGGCCTCGAGATTGCCGTCCGAGCGCTCGACCAGGATCACTGGGCTGCCGCCGACTACGAAGTCGTCTGGGTCGGCCTCATTGGAGTTGGTTGTGGCCGGAGCCAGCTCCAGGCGGTACCGTCCGTCCCGCGCCTGGATGACTTCTGTCTCTCCCAACTTGGTCACCCGCAGCGCTCTGGCCGCCGAGGCGTCCAGTGAGGCCTGGACCGGCTGGGGACGCATCGTCCAGGCGACCGTAACTCGTTCGCCATCTTTGAGCAGCACCACACGCGTGAGGCCGGACTCGTCGGCCGGGTAGTAGGTGGCCGATTCGGCGCCCGCGAAGTAACGCGTCACGACCTGATAAGCGGTAAAGGCCGGCCGGGTCGAACCGTCATTACGCACCAACCCGAACGGCTCACCGCCCGCCTCGAAGTCGGTCCCGTCAACGGTCCGGTTCACGCTGATCCGCTTGATGCCCAGGCCCAAGTAGCTGGCGAATGCCTCGACGACGTACGAGGCCTGCTCGTCCTGGGTGGCCCGAAAGTTGGCCTTGCTCGCCTGCCAGCGCGGGTCGTCATAGGGCACCGCGTTGGTCTCCACGACCCAGATCGGCTTCACGATCCCGCGCGACTCGAGCTGGTCCCGATACCAGGCGATGACGTTCGGGATGTCATTGGCGCGGCTGTACAGGTGGAGGTTACCGACGTCGAAGTAGTAGTTGGCGGCGCCCGCGTCAGGGTCGCTGGCCAGGATGTCGAGCATGCGCGAGAGGTGGGTCCCGCGGTCGTACCACCAGGCCGCGCCGTACGGCAGCACGGTCGCGCTGGGATTGCCGGCCTTGATCGCCCGGTAGGCGACCTTCAGAAGCTGGACGTACTCCTCGAGCGAGCCGTTCCAGGTGCGCCATTGGCCGGCCGGAATGTCGACCTCGTTCCAGATGATCCAGGTGTCGATCCGACCGCGGTAGTGGGCGGCCAGACGCCGCATGAACTGACCCCAGTGATTGTTCGGGTGGTCCCAGGGCAGGGCCAGGTTTTTGGGGACGCCGTTGGGCGAGCCGTCGGGGCTGGCCCAGCGCGGCGTGTTGAGCACGGCCCCGACTAGCTCGCGACCGCGGCCTAGCTCGTCGTTGATGAACCGGTCGCCGTCAGTCGCGTTCAGGTCGAAATCGCCAGGTCCGCTCTTCTGCAGCTCGCTCCACCAGAAGAGCAGCCGCGACCAGGCAGCGCCGGCTCGGTCGGCCGCGTCGGGGGCGCGCCAGGCCTCGTTCATCCCGAAGCGGGGGTCGCGCAGCACCGGCGCGGGCGCGGCCGCGACGGCGGATGGCGCCACCCTGCCCGCTCCGGGCGCCAGGCCGATCATGATGCTGAGGAGGACGATCGAGATAATGACCCGCGCGGATCGCGCCAGGGTCGTCGGGCGAAGGTTCGGTAAGCGCGGCGCTTTCTGCGAAATGACGATGCCCGCCCGTCTTGGCCCAGAATGAGCAGCCGAGTGCAGCGCGGCATGGTAACCCAGACGTAACGTTGCCGTCCACTCGGCGTAGCGCGGGGGATGGCCATCAAGGCTTCGGGCTTTGCGCAGCTGGCGCCGCGAACGCCCTCACCCCCGGCCCCTCTCCCAAGCGTGGGAGAGGGGAGACCGCCTCGTGGGGGCGGCGTCACGTGGGTGGAGAGGAAAGGTGCTCAAGGTGCTCAAGATGCTCAAGATTTTGCGCTAGGGCTTTTGAGCATCTTCGCGAACCGTGGGACAGCGCCAGCAGGGACAAGGGTGTCCTACGGGGATGACTCGTGCCCGTGCCCGGTGCGGCTCAACTCCTCCATGAAGCGGTGCTTGAGGCGGACGGGATCGAGTGGCGGCAGGTCGCGACTGGCGTCGGGGCCGACGCGGGCCACGACCAACGATGGGCCTGGCTCGGCCAGGGCGTGGTCGAGCAGTGCCCCAAGGTCAGCCGGGTTGTCGGCGCTGGCCACGTTGAGCAGACCGGCCCCGCGCGCTATGGCGACCAGATCGGCGCGTTCCGACGTCGCGATCGGCTGGCCACCCGTCTCGAGGAAGACACCGTTCTCGAGCACCATCCAGACTAGGTTGGGCGGCGCTCGCCAGCCGACCGTCACCATCCCGCCCAGATTCATCAACGCTGCCCCGTCGCCGTCCAGGACCACGACCCGGCGCGAGGGCTGGGCGATGGCCAGGCCCAGGCCAACGGAGGAGGCCATCCCCATCGCGGCCCACATGTAGAAGTTGAGCGGCCGATCGCCGGCCGAGTAGAGCAGGAAAGCCGGAGTGCCCAGGCTGGCGACGACCGGCTCGTCGCTCAGACGCTCGCGGAGCAGCCGGACCGCCTCGATGCTATCCACGCTTGCCGCCACTCAGCAGCGTCGAGATGATCAGCGCGACCGGGCCGCTGGTCGCGAAGCAGGTCCTGGCGGCCTGGTCGACCTGTTCGGCTAGTTCGGCCTGGCGCTCCAGGCTGACCGTCTCGATGCCGATCGCCTCGAGCAGTCGGGGCGTTGCGCGACCCATGGGCACCTGGCTCGGGTTGAATTCGCCGAGCCGCCCGCGCTGGCTGATCACGATCAAGAATGGGATCTGGTACGCGAGCGGCAGGCCGCCGAGCGCGTTGAAGCAATTACCAAGGCCACTGCTTTGCATCAACAGGGCGCCGCGCAGGCCACCCAGATACCCTCCAGAGAGGACGCCGACGCCCTCTTCCTCGCGAGTCAGGCGGACGACCTCGAAGAACGGGTCAGCCTCGATCTCGCGGACGAGAGGCGCGAGTACCTGGTCAGGCACGTGCGCGACGAGCCGAACCTCGTGCGCCTTCAGGCTCTCATAAACGATCTCCCACCAGGACGTCTGAGGGATGCCATCGGCGTTCGGGGAGGCCACGCTCCACTATACTGTCGGCAAGGAGGTCTGCGCAGCCGTTGGCTGAGCAGGGAGCGTCTGATGGCAACCAAGCCGGAGCGCGTCGTCCTGACCTACGAAGATTACCTCTCCCTTCCCGACGACCGAAACCGGTACGAGATCCTTGAAGGTGACCTCGAGGTGACGCCAGCTCCGAGCATCGCCCATCAGGATGCGGCCGGCAATCTCTTTGTCTTCCTCCGTGCGCACGTCCGGCGACACCGCCTCGGGAAGGTTTTGATCGCGCCTTGCGACGTACTGCTCAGCGAGGTCAACGTCGTTCAGCCAGACCTTCTGTTCGTTTCTCGCCAGCGGCAGGACATAGTCCTGGAGTCACGGGTTGAAGGGGCGCCTGACCTGGTGGTCGAGGTGATCTCACCAACCACGGCTCGCCGCGACCGCGAGGTCAAGCGGAATATCTACGCCAGGTACGGCGTCCCAAACTACTGGCTGGTCGATCCGGACCAAGGCCAGCTCGTGGCTTACGTGTTGGAGGACGGGAGCTATCGTCAGCCTGTGGCGGCGAGTGGGGATGAGAGTTTCTCCGCGCCGCCATTCGCGGACTTGGCGATTCCAGTGTCAGACATCTGGGCTTAGCGTTCGCGCAATTTTGTGTGCGCAGGGGGGAACTCGATCGAGTCTTTTGCTGTAACGAGGGGTGGCGATCTAAATGACGGCGCCGGACCCGCGGCCGGCCGACAAGGACGTCGACAGCGGCGTGGCTGGGGACAGATGGGATTGGGCCCGGCTCAACCGTCTGCAGTTAGGGCGGTACGCGGAATACTTTGTCAAGATGGAGTTTACGCTCTTCGGGTTCGACGTGTACTCGGCCGAAGTCGATGACCGGGGCATCGACTTCGTGATTCGCCGCGGGCACGACCAGTACTACGATGTCCAGGTCAAGTCGATCCGCGAACGGGGCTACGTCTTCTTGAGAAAGCAAAGTTTGAGCTACGGGACAACCTGCTGGCGGCACTCGTCCTGTTCATCAGCGCCAAGCCCCCTGAGCTTTATGTGATCCCCTCCACATCCTGGCGCCAGCCAAATACACTCTTCGTGGGCTATGACTACGAACTCAGGAAAAGCAAACCTGAATGGGGGCTGAATCTCTCAAGACGTAACCTGCACCTGTTGAGACCGTTTCGCTTCGATTCCGTGGCCCCGAGCCTCTAGCTGCGCCACCGTGTTGGCTAGCCGGCTGCGTTTGAGCACCAGAGGGGCTCGGATTTCCGAATCTACATGGTCGAGCGTCTCCGCTTGTAGCGGTACAATTCGGCTGAAGCTCATAGGTGAAAAAAACGATGCGCCCGGGTGCACTCGGTCATGTACTCCTGACGCTCAAGGTTCGTCGCGAGGGGGACCAGTACGTCTCTGAGTGCATCGAGCTGGGCGTCGCCAGCTGCGGCAAGACGATCGACGAGGCGTTCTCGGCCGTCAAGGACGCGACCTCTGTGTACTTGCGGACCTTGTACGACGAGGGGGAACTGGAGCGGGTCCTCGCCGAACGAGGGGTGGCGATTACGCCGGGCGAGCCCTACGAGGACGGCCGAGAGATCCAGATTACGGCAAGACCCAGGGAATACGTTTCAGCGGAGCTACTCGTCGTTCCGGCCTCGGCGTGAGCCAGAGGCTTCCGCTGTGTTCGAGCAGAGAGGTCGTCAGAGCGCTTGAGCGAGCGGGCTTCCGACCGGCTCGTCGATCCAAAGGCTCTCACCAGACCTTCGTCTTGCAGCGGCCAGAGAGGAAGTTCATCACAGTCGTGCCACTCGGTAAAAAGGAGATTCCGCGTGGCACGCTCGACGACATCCTGAAGCTCGCCGGCCTCACCGTAGAGGAGTTCCTCCAACTTCTTCGATGACCGGGGACGGTCTCCCCACCTCCTTTGAGCCGGCTCGTGGCCGCAGTGCCCTCCAGTTAGACACTACCCCACCATCACGCCGCGGACACGGGAAGCCTCGTAGTCGCGGTCGCCGTATTCGTGCTCGCCGACCAGCGGCTCGCCCTCCGCGAAGCGGCTGGCCCGAAACGGCCGCGCGTCGATCACCGACGGCTGCCCGTCCAGCACCCACTCGGCGAGGGCCTTGCCGATCGCGGGCGCGGTCTTGAAGCTGGTCCCATTGTCGCCGGTGGAGAAGAGCAGTCCCTCTACGTGTGGATGGCGGTCGAGGATCGGCTTGCCGTCCGCGGTCACCGTGATCGCGCCGGCCCAGCCGCCGCGCATCGGTCCCTCCGCCACCCCCGGTATTCGTAGGGCCAGTCGCTCGCGCGCCCGCGCGACGTAGTCCGCGTCGACGCCCTCGTTCAGGCGGTCAGGATCGTCGAGGGTGTCGCGGTTCGACACTCCGACCAGCGTACTCGCCCAGTTGACACCTTCCGGGCGGAGCCACATGTCGTTGATCCCGTCGATGCAGACTGGGTGGACGGCCGCCTGCAGAGGCGGACGGCGCACCACGATCACCTGGATTCGGGCCGGCTGGAGGGCGACGTCGATCCCCACGCTCCTGAGGAGCGGGATCGACCAGGCGCCGCCGGCGACGATGACCACCGGCGACGAGATCGGCCCCCCGCTCGTCTGTACACCGCTGACCCGGCCACCAGCCACATCCACCGCCGTGACCTCGGTGTGCGGGCGGATCTCGGCCCCCAGCTCACGGGCCCGCTCGACGAACCCATGCGTAGTAGCGACGGGGTCCGCGCAGCCCGAGTCCGGCTCGTAGGCGGCCGCGACCACGTCGTCCACCCGCCAGCTCGGGGCTAGCTCGCGTAGCTCGGGCTGCCCGATGACGAAGGTGTTGACGCCGACCCGCTCGAGCATCTCGACGTTGGCGCGCAAATTGGCCTCGTTGTCGGGTGTGACCAGCCGAACCATGCCACAGGCGAGGAAGCCGCAGTCGCCCTGGCCGACGAACTCCTTCCAGTTGGGAAAGTAGGGCAGGCTGGCGTGGGCCAGCCTGGCCTCGGGCTCGTTGGTGTAGTGCATCCGGACCAGCGCGCCAGACTTTCCAGTCGCCCCGGCCGCCAGCCATCGCCGCTCGCACAAGACCACGTTCTTGAGTCCGCGCGAGGTGAGGTGAAAGGCTGCGCTCGCGCCGATCACCCCACCGCCGACGATCACCGCCTCGGCCGTAGTCGACATGCTCGATGCCTCCGCCCAGCTGAGAGCACGCTCTCGAACGTGAGCAGTAGCTTCAGCTGGCTCTCCCACTCCTGACGCCGGGACGGCCACCGCTTGGTCTGGACACCATACTACCAGCGGTGCGGCCATGTCAGCCTCGGGCTGGCCTCCGCACCGTCAGACGGCTCGTGCTCAAACCTGGCCAACGGCTTGGGGTAGCCAGACTGCCGCAGCGGTTCACGTCGCCAGCACCGTCTTGAGCCAGGTCATGAAGTCGTCCTGCGGCGACTTACCGTACTGCGTGAGGCACACCGCGCCCGGCAGGTTGCTCCCGCAAGTCGGTCCTGGACTTGCTCTGGTAGACATCTGGCGGGTCCCCGCCGCGGAAGCTGTTCGCCGCGAGCACGGCGCCATCCGGCCACCGCAGCACTCGGACGTCCCAGTCCAGCCGCCCGGCGGCGTACTTGACCTCCTGGTACGTACCAACTTCGATGCGACGCTCGCGGACACACACCAGGCTCTGCACGGTCTCGGCCGAGGCGGCCCGGAGCTCGTAGGGCAGGAGATAGCCGATCTGGGTATTGCGCGCGGCGTTGTAGGTGTTCTCCCCGATCCACTCGCCGGGGGTGAGGTTGCGATCGCGGTACTGCTGCCCCAGCCCACCCTCGTCGATCTGCTTCAGGGCGATGGCTGGGGCTCTAGCTGCCTCCTGGGTCAGCCGGCCGTCGAACGGAGTGGCGCACAGCGGCGTGGCTTGCGCCAGGAGGATCGAGGCCACCGGAATGGGCGTCGGGGCCGGGGTGGGGAAACTGGGCTCCGACTGGCCGCAGGCAGCGGCCAGCAGCGCCAACATGCCGATGGCCAAGGACAGAGTCGGGCCCGAGACGCTTCGCATAGGGGCCCCCCCGGGCCCGTGGCCGTGATCCGCGACCGTGGCACGCGTGGAGAAAGAACTGATAGCGCGAATCGCGCCGCCTGTCAAGCAGTACTGTGTTGGTATGTTGGTACGTCAAGACCAGACTCAACTTGGACGAAGGGAGGCCGGCCGCCACCGGCGCTTGAAAATGGGTGTCCCTCAGATCACCCCGTTCCGCCGCAATCGGTCGAATTCGCCGTCCAGGCCGAGATCGGCCAGTACCGAGCGCGTGTCGAAGCTCCGCTCGTGGCCAGGCTCCAGCGGCTGCCGGGGCGCCCCGGGCAGGGTGAACGGCGGGCTGAGCTGGCCACCCTCGAACATCCCGCGCGCCCGAAGCTGCGGGTCGTCGAGCGCCTCGCGCAGCGTGTTGACGGGCGCGACGCAGGCGTCGACGCCCGACAGCAGCTCCGTCCACTCGTCGCGGGAGCGCGTCGCGAACAGGGCCTCCAGCCGCTCGCCGCTCGGATCGTCCACTCCAAGCGCATCGAGCAGGTTCTGCCACAGCCAGGGCTCGAGGCAGCCGACCGAGATGTAGCGCCCGTCGCCGCAGCGATAGACACGATAGGACGGCTCCGAGCCACCCAGACGCCAGGTGCCGCGAGTCGGAGGACGCCCTGACAACTGGCCGATCAGCGGCAGGAGCATCCAGCTAAAGGTGGCGTCGAGCATGGAAACGTCGATGTACTGTCCCTGCCCGCTCGCGCCACGGTGCAGCAGGGCGGCCAGGATCGCCAGCGCCGCCGCGCTGCCGGCCGCCAGGTCGGCCACCTGCACGCCAGGGACCGTGGGCGGGCCTTCCGGCTGGCCGGTCAGGTCGAGCAGCCCGGCCAGGGCCAGGCAGTTGAGATCATGGGCCGGCCTGTTGCGGTAGGGACCGTCCTGTCCGAAGGAGGAGATCGAACAGTACACCACTTCTGGCCGCACGGCGCTCAGGGCCGCGTAGTCCACCCCGAGACGAGTCGCCACACCAGGCCGAAAGTCCTCCATCACCACGTCGGCGCGGTCGAGCAGGCGGAAGAAGATCTGGCGACCCTCTTCGGACTTGAGGTTCAAGGTCAGCCTTCGTTTGTTGCGGTACAGGATTTGCTCGCGGGCGCCGAGCCCATCGTGCCCGCCTCGACGCACGTCCCAGCCTTTGGGGTCGACCACGGCCAACACTCGCGCGCCCAGCCCGGCCAGCAGCCAGGTGCAGAACGGGCCCGGCAGGGTCCGCGACAGATCGAGCACGCTGTAGTTGGGGAGCAGACTGTAGACGTTCATGGCGGGTGTTGGGTGTTGGGCGTTGCCTGCTGGGTTCTAGGTGTTGGGCTCAACAAGGTGATGCTACACTGCCGGCCTGGGAGGCTTCTGCTCGAACGAGGAAACGCGGGCAGGTAGGGGCACGGCACATGCCGTGCCCCTACGGCGGATCTCAGTCGTTGGAGGACATGGTAACGAACGTGCCGCTTACGCTGGCGATCCGGGATTACGACTACATCGCGCCCCTGGCGACCGGCGACGTGGCGATAGAGGGTGTGGACCTGACGCTGATCCGCTCCTTCGACGCGCTGGTCCGCGTCGCCAACGACCCCGCTGTCAACGGTGGCGAGGCGTCCTTCAGCCGATACGTCCAGCGCCTGGCTGGCGGCGACCGCTCTCTGGTTGGGCTGCCGGCGTTCGTGATGCGCGAATTCCGCCATCGCTGCTTCTTCGTCCGCCGAGACAGCGGTCTGGCCGACGTGGTCGACCTGGCAGGCAAGCGGGTCGGCACTGACCAATGGCCGGCGAGTGGCAACACCTGGAGTCGAGCTCTACTCCGCGAGCGGGGTGTGGCTATCGAGAACATCAGCTGGCTGGTGGGTCCGGTCAACCCGACCAGCCAGCCACCACCGGCGACGGACGTGTACCCGGACAAGGTTCAGCCGGCCCTGCCTGGTCGCCCGCTCCGCGAGATACTGCTGGACGGTGAGATCGATGCGCTGATGTGCCCCTGGCCGCCGGACGGGTTCTACGAGCCGGCTAGCCAGATCGCGCGCATGTACCTGGATTACCGCGCGGCCGAGCGCGACTACTATCGCCGCACCGGGATCTTCCCGGCCCACCACCTGGTGGTCCTGAAGCGCGAGCTGGTCGAGCGGCAGCCCCAGCTAGTCAGAGCGGTGTACGATGCGCTCGTCGAGGCCCGCGAGCGCTCCGAGCGGACCCACCAGGTGCTGGCGGAGACGAGCCCATGGCTGCTCGCGGACCTGGAGGAGCAGGCCGTCTTGATGGGGCCCGACTTCAGGCCGTACGGCCTCCGCGAGAATTACCAGATGGTGGCCGCGTTCTGCGACGAGCAGTACGCCCAGCGCTTGATCCAGGGGCCCATCACGCCCGAAGAGGTGTTCGGGGACTTCATGCGCATGTGAGGGCGCGGCATGCCGTGCCCCTACGACCGGATCCGGCCGTCCAGCTCGGCTCGGACGGGGCTGCTGGCGCGGATCTTGGCCATCATCAGGTCGTTGACGACGATGCCGGTGTCGCGGACGCCAGCGGCGGTTTTGAAGATGTCGCTGTAGCCGGCCGCGATGCGGGCCTGGAAGTCGGTCGTCGCCACCTGGTAGCTGGCGTCGGGCTGGAGCGGCGCGAAGCCGGCGGCCGGATTGGTGGGGTCCACCAGGACCAGGATCTCGGCCGCCTTGCCCTCACGAATGGCGAAGCGAACGCCGCTGACCTGCGAGAAGTTGTCGGTCCCGCGTCGGGCTACGCTCAGGTCGAGCAGCGCCTGGAGCTGGCTGCCGCTCAGCTCGTGCACCAACACCACGTTCTTGTAGGGGACGGCGGTCAAGTAGTCCTCCACGCTGATGTCGCCCGGCGGGATCGCGGCCCGGAAGCTGCTGGCCGTCGATAGGGCCGCGTGGGCTCCGACCTCGGCGCGGATGGTGTCCATCACGAAGTTGCCGAGCACCGTCTCACCGGTCCCGATGCCCGCGTCGGACAGCTCGACGGCGGCCTGGCCGAGCTTCTCGAAGCGCGGCGCGTACTTTGGGTCGGCCTGCAGCTCGGCCTGCATGCGCGCGACGAGCGCGGCGATCCCTGGGTCCTCCGGATGGCTGCTGTCCATGCGGACCAGATCGCCGTTGACCTCGGACAGACGTCCAGCCTCGAAGCTCAGCTCCACCCGACTGACGTAATCCAGGTACTGGAATGGCGAGATGTAGAAAGTATCGCTGCCCTCGATCCTGCCGAACGGCTCCTTGCGGTGGCTATGGGTGCCCAGGATTAGATCGATGCCGGGCACCTCGCGGGCCAGCTTCTGGTCCTCCTCGTAGGCGCGATGGCCGATCAGCACGACCGCGTTGACCTTCTCGGTTTCGCGGAGGTACTGGACGGTCTGCAACGCGGCGGCCAGGCCGTCCGAGAAGAACGAGTCGGGCGGTCGATCGACAGGCCTGACCAGCTTCTCGAAGTCGCCGCCGGCCAGGGCAAAGATCCCGAGCCTGATCCCGCCCCGCTCAAGCACCACCCAGCCTGGCAGGACCGGCTGGCCGTTCTGACCAAGGAAGTTGGCGCTCAAGACGGGGTAGTCAATCGACGCGCGACAGTCCTGGAACCTCTGCCAGCCGTAATCTAGCTCGTGGTTGCCGAACGCCATCGCGTCCTGGAGTCCGTTGAAGAGCTGCCACTCCGCGCACTGGTACTTGTCGGACCAGGCCGGGGTGCCGGCGTTCATGGTGTCGCCGCCACTCAGGATGACGGTGTTGGGGTTGCGGGCCCGCTCGTCGCGCATGAGTCGAATTGCGCGCGCCAAGCCGCCCATGCCGAATTCACCCTCCGAGTAGTGAGAGGGCGCGTGGGAGTGATAGTCGCTGGTGTGAAGGATGACGATCGTGGTCCGCCCGGCCTGCCCGCTGGCCGGCGCTGGGCCGACCACGGCCACCAGGGCGAGCAGCTGCGCGACCACCAGAGACCTCATCGGAAGCTTTAGGGATGAGCGCGCCGACGCGATCACGAGACGTGTCATCGAAGGCCCCTTTCTCTGAACCCCACCGGCGGCGCCGACGGGCCGACCTCGGCCAGGATCTCCTGGGCAGCGCGCACGCCCTCGGCCGCGCCACCCTCCATGTACCCCTGGAACTCCTCGGAGCAATGCTCACCGCCGAAGAAGATGTTGCCCTGTCGCAGCCCGGCGTAGCCGCCGATCGTGTGGTACTGGCTGACTCGATAGTACCCGTACGAGAGATTGAAATTCGGATTGAGTGCGGGCAACGAGACGGTTGCCTTGCCGTTCCAGTGCTGGCTGAGGCCGGGGAAGACCGGCTCCAACTGATCCAGAAATCGCCGGGCGTAGGCGCCGACCTGTGGGTCGCACGCCGTGCCGTAGGGCGATTCGCTGTCGAATGCCGAAGTTGTGACCCCACCGCCAGTGAAGTTGAGCAGGATGCCGCTGGCGCCGGGCTGCCCGCCGGTGGCTTCCCAGGTGCTCTGATATCCCGTCTCCGAGTAGCTTGACCCCGAGCTGATGCCCCACGGCCCGCGCTCGGTCCAGAGCCGCGAGTCGAACTGGAGCGCCAGCTTCCCGTGCTGGCCAGCGCCCAGTTCCTGGATCGCCTTGTGCTTGAGCCGATCGAACCTCGCGTCCTGGTAGTCGAGCGTACGCAATACGGCGAACGGGATCGTGAGCAGGGCGAGGTCCGCCTCGACCATCTCCAGCCGGCCGCGCGTCAGAAACGTAAGCTTGACGGTGCCACGGGTCTGCTCGATTCGCACCAGGCGGTAGCCGGTTCGAATGCCGGTGCCCGGCCCGAGCGCGGCGGCGATCGCCTCGGGAAGCCGCTGATTCCCGCCAGCGATGTGATAGCGCCCGTCGGACGTGCCGAACAGCGATAGCGGCCCGCTGTCCGGCTGGTCACCCAGCAGGTAGATCAGGTTGAGTGCGCTCTGGTCGCTGGTCGGGGCGCCGCCCTCGATCTCCTACGCGATGTCCAGAAGCTTGCCGAACCGCGAGCCGCGGCCGTTGGGAACACGCAAGTCAATCCACTCGGCGACGCTCATGTTGTCGAGCGCGATCCCCGCGGGCGTGTGTTTGTCGTAGGTGGTCGTGTCTCCCGCCGCCTCAAGGTCGGCCTCGAGCCGCTTGCTCACCCTCCCGAAGTCCCGGTCGGCCTCACGCTCCGTGTAATAACCGCCCTGGAAGAAGTAGGTCTCACTGGCGCCCTCTGGCTCCGCCTCGATCAGATCGTCCACCAGGAGGCCGAACCGGCTGGCCAGCCCGAGCACGATCTCGTGGTTGGTGTCGATCTGCTCGCCGCACCACTCACTCACTTGGCCCTCGTTCCAGTAATTGGTGAGTGACGAGATACGGCCACCGACCCGCCCCGACGCCTCGTACACGGTCGCGTCGACTCCAGCGTCCCGGAGTGTGAGCGCCGCCGTGAGACCGGAGATACCAGCCCCGACGATGGCGATCCGGGCGGGCGCGGCCATCCCGCCCCCCTCGGCGGAGCGTATGCCGCCGAGGACTGTGGCGGCCCCGGTGGCTGCCATGAGCTTGAGAAATTTCCGCCGCCGCAGACTGCCGTCTCGCTGCCGCGCCGCCCGACGCTCCGCCCGGACCTCCGCAGGCTCGATCCCGAGCTGGTCGGCCACCCCGTGATCGGCGGCAAGCCGGCGAATCGCGCGCAGGAGCGGCGTTCGCGCCATGCCAACCCTCCAGTCTCTCGACGTTCTCCGTCTTCATATGGGGCTGTAGCGGCTATGGGCGTGTGGGGGGCGAGCCGCCGGCCCGCCCGTACACTTTACCGGCGGGCCAGTCGCCCTTCGAGCTCGTCTACCACGGTCGGTGGGACGTCGACCGAGCCGGGGAAGTTGACGACCTCGGTCTGGCCGGAGAGCGGGAAACCGTGGTAGTCGCTGCCCCCGGTCGGGACCAGGCCGTGCTGGCGGGCGAGGCCGACCAAGCTCTGGACGAGAGCCGGATCGTAGCCCTGGTAGTAACACTCCAGGCCGTCCAGGCCAGCCGCGGCCAACTCCGGAAGAAGGGGCGTGACGTCCAGTTCGCCATCCTCGAGGACCGGGTGGGCAACCACGGCCAGGCCGCTGACGGAGTGGATCAACTCGATCGCCTGGATCGGGGTGAACTTGACCCGTTCGACGTAAGCAGGGCCATTGCGCCCGATGTACTTCTCGAAAGCCTCTGGCATGCTCTGAACGTAGCCGGCTTCCAGAAGGGCCTGAGCGACGTGCGGCCGTCCCACCGACGCCTCAGCGGCGATCTCGCGGACGCGCTCCCAGGAGATCTGAAGCCCGAGCCCGTTGAGGTGCGCGACCATCCCGCGCGCGCGGCCGATCCGACCGTCACGGAAACCCGCCAGGACCGCCTGGAACGCGTCGTCCTGGTAGCGCAGGAAATAGCCGAGCATGTGGACCTCACTGCCGGGGATGTCGGTCCCCAGCTCGATGCCCGGGATCACGTCGACACCTAGCCGCAGCCCCTCGGCGGCCGCCGCGGCGACCGCGTCGGTCGTGTCGTGGTCGGTGATGGCTAACCTGCGCACCCCGCGCGCATGGGCCAGGCGGACCAGCTCCGCGGCCGTCAGCCGCCCATCCGAGGCCAGGGTGTGAAGGTGGAGGTCGACCCCGACCCCTGGCCCCTTAGCGGGCATAGTCAACGGCGCGGGTCTCGCGGACCACGGTGACTTTCACCTGGCCGGGGTACTGCAGCGTCTCCTCGATGCGCTTGACGATGTCGCGCGCCAGGCGGACCGCGCCCATGTCGTCGATCTCCTCCGGCTTGACTATGATCCGCACCTCGCGGCCGGCTTGGATGGCGAAGGACTTCTCCACTCCCTCGAAGGAGTTGGCCACGCTCTCGAGCGCCTCGAGGCGCTTGACGTAGTGCTCGACGCTCTCTCGGCGAGCGCCGGGCCGGGCACCGGAGATCGCGTCGGCCGCCTGGACGATGACCGCTTCGATTGACTGGTACTCGGGGTCGTGGTCGTGGTGGCCGCTGATCGCCTGGCACACCTCGGGGATCTCGCCGAAGCGGCGCACGAAGTCGGCCCCAATGATGTGATGCGGCCCCTCCACCTCCTGGGTCAGCACCTTGCCGATGTCGTGCAGGAAAGCGCCGCGGCGGGCCTTGGCCACGTCGGCGCCGAGCTCGGCGGCCATCATGGCGGCCAGATGAGCCACCTCGACCGAGTGCTGAAGCTGGTTCTGGCCGTAGCTGGTGCGAAACTTCATCCGCCCCATGACCTTGACCACCTCAGGATGCAGGCCGTGCACGCCGGCCTCGTAGGCGGCGGCCTCGCCCTCCTGGCGGATGTGCGCCTCCACCTCCTGCTTCGCCTTGGCGACGATCTCCTCGATCCGGGCCGGGTGGATTCGGCCGTCCGTAACCAGCTTGGTCAAGGCCAGGCGAGCGATCTCGCGGCGGACCGGGTCGAAACCGGACAGTGTCACGGCGTCAGGCGTATCGTCGATGATCAGATCGATTCCGGTCGCTGCTTCCAGCGCTCGGATGTTGCGACCCTCCCGACCGATGATCCGGCCCTTCATCTCCTCATTCGGGATGTGGACCACTGAGACGGTCGCCTCGGTGACCTGGTCGCTCGAGTAGCGCTGGATGGCCATCCCGATGACCTGGCGGGCGCGGGCCTCGGCCTCCTCCTTAGCCTCGAGCTCGATCTCGCGAAGGCGTCGCGCGCAGGCCCCTTCGACCTGGGCCTTGACCTTCGCGACGATAACGCCGCGGGCCTCTTCGCGGCTCAGACCAGAGACCCGCTCCAGCTCGAGCACCTGCTCGCCGCCTAGCGCTTCGGCGCGCCTTTCGAGCGCCTCTGCTTCCCGATCACGCTCCTGGCAGGCGCGCTCACGCTGGTCGAGCTGCGTGAGCCGCTGGTCGAGGCTCTCCTCTTTCTGCTGGAGCCGCTTCTCCTGCTGCTGGATCTGGGCCCGCCGCTCGCGACTGTCCGTCTCGGCGGCGGTTCGAATCTGGATGGCTTCGTCTTTGGCCTGGAGGAGGATCTCCTTCTCTTTCGCGGCGGCTTCGGCGAGCAGCTTCTCGGCGGCCGCGTCGGCGGCCTGGCTTGGATCGACGGAAGAGCGTTGCCGCAGCGCGTATCCGGCCCCGAAACCGACGGCCAGTGTGACGAGCCCAACGATCCCGATGAGGATCACGTCCACGACCCTCACCCCCTTTCGAGGTATCGTCTAGGCCCTTTGTCCTTTCCTTTCGATGTCTGCTAGTTGGATGCGGCGCGTTGAGTGTCTGGAAAGACGTCCGCTCCCTCACGGGCGCGGTACTGAGTAAGGGCGGAGACCGAGCCGATCATAGCCACGTCTTTCCGGCTCCGTCAAGCGCGCGGACGCCTCACTACTCACTACTCACTGCGTCTGGTAGAGTCAGGACAGATGCCAGAAGTCCTGCAAGTCCGAGACCTTCGGGTCTACTACCACACCCCGCGCGGACCCGTGAAGGCGGTCGACGGGGTCAGCTTCGACCTGGCGACGTCCGAGCGGTTCGGGCTGGTCGGCGAGTCCGGGTCCGGCAAGTCCACCATCGCCCTATCGCTGCTTCGGCTGATCAAGCCGCCCGGGCGGATCGAGGCTGGCCAAGTGCTGCTGGACGGTTTCGACCTGCTCGATCTGCCCGAGGAGCAGATGCGGCGGATGCGCCTGGCGGCGATCTCGCTGGTCACCCAGGGCGCGATGAACTCGCTCAACCCGGTCCTGCGGGTCAGGGACCAGATCATCGATGCCCTTCAAGATCATGGCGAGCCGCTGCCGCGGCGTGAGGCCGATGGGCGAGTCCGCGAGTTGCTCGAGCACGTCGGTTTGAAGCCGTACGTGGCCGGCATGTTCCCGCACGAGCTGAGCGGCGGCATGAAGCAGCGGGTGTGCATCGCGATCGCGATCAGCCTGCGGCCGAGGGTCATCATCGCCGACGAGCCCACGAGCGCCCTGGACGTCGTGGTCCAGCGCCAGGTGATGGAGACGCTGCGTCGGGTCCAGGAAGAGCTGGGCGCCGCGGTCATCCTGGTCGGCCACGACATGGGGCTGATGGCCCAGTTCGTCGACCGCCTGGGTGTCATGTACGCCGGCCGGCTGGCGGAGGTGAGCGACGTGGGCGAGATCTTCCGCGAGCCGCTCCATCCGTACAGCCAGCTCCTGATCGCCAGTCTGCCCTCGCTGGAGACGAAGGGCGACTTCCGCGGCATCCCGGGCCTGCCGCCCTCGCTGCTCGATCCGCCGTCCGGATGCCCATTTCACGCCCGCTGCCCGTTCGCGATGGAGCGCTGCGCAACCGAGACGCCAGCCCTGCGACAGGTTCGCCCCGGGCGCTGGGTCGCCTGCCATTTATACGAGCCATCAGCAATCAGCAGTCAGCCGTCAGCAGAGGACGGCGGCCCGCATGCCCGCTGATTGCTGATAGCTGACCGCTGATGGCTTCGCCATTGCTCGAGGCCCGCAGGGTCGGCAAAGTGTTCGGGGGTAGCCTGTTCCGCCGGCAGCAGACCGTTGCGCTGGAGAACTTCTCGATCACCGTAGAGAGCGAGCCACCCTCGATCACCGCGGTGGTCGGCGAGAGCGGCAGCGGGAAGACCACCCTGGCCCGCCTGCTGCTCGGTCTGGTCGCGCCGACGGACGGTGCCGTTCTCTACGAAGGCAAGGACCTCCAGACGCTGACCGGCGGCGAGCGACGCGCCTTTCGG
>DASPXK010000328.1:0-22460 GCA_035637315.1 Chloroflexota bacterium | reverse complement strand
GACCTATGTCGGCCTCGGTTACCTCGGGCTTGGCATCGGGGGCGCGATTGGAAACCTCACCGCCGGCGTTCTCTTTGACCTGGCAGCTGAATTCAAGCTTCTCTGGGCACCCTGGCTCATCTACGGCCTGGTGGGGCTCATCCTGGCCGTACTGTTTCGCCGACTCACCTTCGCCGTGCCGTCATAGCCTGACTGATGGAGGCTGTCCTAACGGGGTGCCGACTTGGGGCCGAACGGCTCCGGCTGGAAGGGGCCGTCACGAGCCTCCAGAAACGCCCGCAGCCCCCCGCTCCGCATGGCTTCTAGCAGGCCCGCCCGGTAGCTGTTGTGCGAGCTATGCGCCAGAGCTGACAGCGGGCCGTTCATCAGCATCCCCGCCCCAACCCCCATCGCCAACAGGCCGTAGCAGGTCACCGCCTTATTGAGCCGTACCGAAGGCTCGGGCACGCGGGCGATGCGCTCCGCCAGCGCGCGAGCTCGCGGCAGGAGCTGGTCCGCGGGTACGACCTCGTTGACCACGCCGAGGCGGTAAGCCTCTGCGGCATCGAAGTGATCGCCGGCCAGAGCGTAGCGGTGGGCTGCCTTCCAGCCGGCCAGGGCCGCGAAGAGGAAGGTCGTATTGGAGACGTGGCGCACCTCGGGCTGGCCGAAGACGGCATTGTCGGCCGCGAGCGTGATGTCGCAGGCCAGCGCGTACCATAATCCACCGCCCAGCGCCCAGCCGTTGACGGCCGCGATGACTGGCTTGGACAGGTACCAGAGGTGCAGCAGGTTCTGTGGGCCGTCACGGTCTCTCAGCCACCAGTGCTTGATGAAGTCAGCTATCTCGACGCCGTCGGGGTCCAGAGGCCTCCTCTGCCCCTCAGTTCGGCCGCGAGCGACGTCATAGCCGGCCGAGAAGGCGCGACCGGCGCCGGTCAGGATGATCGCTCTGATCTCGGCGTCGGCCTCGGCCTCGTCAAGGGCGTCGTGCAGCTCGGCTTCCATCTGAGGGTGGATCGCGTTGAGGCTTTCTGGCCGGTTCAGGGTGACCGTCGCGATCGGGCCATCCTTCTCGTAGAGGATCATCTCGTAGGGCATCTCGCCGCCTCCCGCAGAGTCCTTTCCTGCTCGCCAGTTGTTGCCATCAGGCTCTCACTCAGCCAATTCGACCAGCCAGTCTATCGCCACCACCCCGCTTCCTTGCGGTAACACCAGCAGCGGGTTGATGTCGAGCGCGCGCAGGCTGTCGCGGTGCGCGGAGGCGAGCGCCGCCAGCCTGACGACCGCGTTCGCCAGGGCCCTGACGTCGGCCGGAGCATGGCCCCGGACGCCGCGCAACAGCGCGCTGCCGCGCACCTCGGAGATCATCTCGAGCGCATCGTCGGCACTGATCGGGGGAACGCGGATCGAGACGTCTCCGAGCACCTCCACGAAGATGCCCCCAAGCCCAAACACGATCGCCGGCCCGAACAGCGGATCGATCTGCACGCCCAGAATCGTCTCGACGCCTCCAGCCGCCATCGGCTGAACGACCGCCCCATCGATGCGCGCAGCCGGCAGGTGGCGGTGGACCTCGTCGAGCATCTGCTCGAACGCGTCGCGCACCGACCTGGCGTCAGCGCAGCCAAGACGCACACCGCCGACGTCACTCTTGTGCGCGACGTCCGGCGAGTCGATCTTCAGCGCGACCGGATAGCCGAGTCGCTCCGCGGCCGCGACGGCCTGCTCGGCGTCCGCGGCGGCGAGTGTCTCGACCACCGGGATACCGAACTCGGCGAGCAGGCCCCTCGCCGCCATCGTGCTGAGCGCGCCGCGGCGGCCCTGCCATGAGCCTCGGCCATCGCTTCGCGGCGGCGTGCCGATGCTGGCATGGGCGCGGCGTTGGAGGTGAAGGCGGTACCGGCGCAGGCTCGTGATGGTCTGCATGGCGGTCTCCGTCCCCTGCAGGTAGGGGACACCCGCCTCGGCGAGCGTCTCGAGCGTCTCGCCGTCGAGGGCTCCGCCAATGGCCGAGCTGAAGCACAGGACCAGGCGATCGCTACCGTTCGCCAGCTCTGCGCTCAGCGCTCGGCTGAAGCCCCGCGACGGCGCTCGCCCGTTTGGCCTGGGCGGATCGGCGTTGAGATTGACGGCCAGAATGTCGAATCCATCAGCCTCGAGCAGCGTGCGGACCATGTACGGGAAGAGCTCCGCGTTTTCGTACATCGCGCCCGTGCCATCCAGCGGGTTCCTGGGGTTGGCGAAATCCGGCAGCGCCCTTTTGAGCTTCTGGATCGTCGATGTCGAGAGCGGGGGCAGCTCGATGCCAGCCTGATCCGCGGCGTCCGCCGCGTGCCCGCATTCGCCACCCGAGCCGGTCGTGACCACGACCCGCCAGCCGCCGTCATAGTCCTTTGCCGCGGACATCAGGGCGAGCGTCTCGACCATCTCGTTCAGCCTGGAGACCTGGACGATGCCGAGCTGCTTGAGCGTCGCCTCGATGATCTGGGGCGTGCCGGCCAGCACGCCGGTGTGCGACAGGGTGGCCTGGCGTGCGTTCTCCGAGCGGCCCACTTTCATGACGACCAACGGTTTGCGCTTGGCCGCCGCCCGAGCCGCCACCTCGCGCAGCTTGTCGGGCTGCTTGAACCCCTCGACGAACGCCCCGATCACCTGGGTATCCTGGTCGTCAACCAGGTATTCCATGTAGTCCTCGACGGTGAGCCCGGCCTGGTTGCCGCACGAGATCAGGTAGCTGAAGCCGACGCCCCGTTGGGGCATCAGACGCTCGGCGATCATGGTGCTAAACCCGCCGCTCTGTGAGATCAGGGCGACGTCGCCCGCGAGCAGCGGCTCCGGCATGTCGCCGCTAAAGGTCGCCGACCGCAGCCTGATGTTGAACGCGCCGTAGCAGTTTGGCCCGCAGATGAGCAGCCCGCGTTCCTTCGCCAGGCGCTCGAGCGCGGCCTGGCGCTCGCGCCCGGCCGGCCCAGCCTCAGCAAAACCGCTCGAAAGCACGACGGCGGCCCGAACGCCGGCCTCGGCCGCCTCCTCCAGCGCGGCCGGAATGTGCTCGGCCGGGATGGCCACCACGACCGAGTCGGCGGGTTGTGGCGTCGAGGCGAGATCGGGATAGCATTTCAGCCCCAGCACCTCGTCGTACTTGGGATTGACCGGAAAGATCGGGCCAGCGTAGCCGAAGCGCTGAAGATTGGCGACCACGCGCGTCGCGCGATTCATCCGCTGCGAAGCCCCCAGCACCGCGACGCTGCTGGGCTTCAGCAGCGGCGCCAGGTCGAGCTGGCCGACAAGCACCGGGGTAGCGCCGGACCTGGACCGAGCGTGCGCCATCCTTACAACGACCTTCCTTCACACGGGGGTGGTGAAGTCTGCGATCTCGATCCGCCCTGTTTGCGCACCGCCTCGCCCTGTCGAAGGCTGAGAGGACCCACAAGCCGAGGGCTGGGTCCGAATGGGTAGCAGCAAAGCGATCATAGCAGCGCGTCCTGGACGAAGCACCGGCGGTCCGCGGCGGTCGAATCGTGGCCGCGGGGACCAATGGCGAGGTCGATGCGCTGGCCGGGCCGCACACCGAAGGCGTCGACCTTCTAAGGACGTACGGCGTTACCGGGCTTGGCCGATGTTCACCTGGCGAGCGATGCCGGGCAGGCCTGTGCCGTCGAAGTGCGCGACTTTTCCGATCCAGCTATCGGATCTGTAGCCGACATACAGGCCCTACTCCACGAGCGGGCCGCCCAGACGCCGCCAGGGCAGTGGATCGTCGCCCGAGGCAGTTCATGCAGGACTTTCGCCTGGCCGGGCGACGATTCCCGAGCAAAGCGGAGCTCGACGCAGCGGGCTATGAGATAATAAAGTTGTTGACTGATTTCGCGCTGTCGCAGAACCAGTGCTTGACCGACTTCCGCAAGGGGACCCGGTTGTACACGAGCATGCGTTTCAGGCAGCCATGATCGTGAGCATTCGGCCTGTTCGTTCCACTGCAAAGGCATCGTGATGAAGGTAGGCCTGGTCCAATTCTCCGGCCAGCTTGACAAGCAGGCGAACATCGCCAAGGCGAGCGAGCTAGTGAAACAGGCGGCCGCGCGAGGCGCGCAGATCGTCTGCCTCCACGAGCTGGTTACCTCAATCTACTTCCCGTTCGAGGAGAACGACCGCAACTTCGACTGGGCGGAGCCGGTGCCCGGAGCCAGCGTCGAGCACTTCGCCGCCGTCGCAAGGGAGCACGGCATCGTTCTGGTGCTGCCGATCTTCGAGCGGGTAACGTCGGCGGACTACTTCAATTCGGCGGTGGTCATCGGTCCTGATGGCGCCGTGCTGGGGGTCTATCGCAAGAGCAGCATTCCCCACGTCCGGATGAACGGGCGGGCCGGCACCGCGTTCGAGAAGTACTACTTCCGGCCCGGCGACCGCGGCTTCCCGGCGTTCCCGACGCCGCTCGGCATCAACATCGGGGTGCTGATCTGCTTCGACCGCCACTATCCGGAGCACTTCCGGGCGGTTGCCCTAAACGGCGCCCAGCTCATCTGCGTGCCCACCACAGCTCCACGCGCGGGCGAGCCGGCCTGGCTGTTCGAGCTGCAGGCCGCGGCCTTCAACAACGGCTGCTGGGTCGCCGGCGTCAACCGCGTCGGCTACGACGAGGGCGGCAGCGCCGAGGACTGGTTCGGGCGCAGCGTCCTGGTCAACCCCAGGGGCGAGATCGTTGCCGAGGCGAACGACCGCGAGGAGGAAGTGGTAGTGGCGGACTTCGACCCGGCCGTGGCCGCCGAAGTCCGTGCCGCCTGGGGGTTCTTCCGCGACCGCCGCCCCGAAGCGTACGGGCGGCTTGTCGAATAGCAAGCGGTAGGCCGGACGGCCGGCGCTCTACGCCCGCTAGAGCGTCGCTAGGAACTCCTCGATCCGCTGCCAGAACTCCTCGGGCGCGCTCATGAAGAAGCCGTGGCCACGCCCCTCGAAGTAATGCAGCCGCGACCCGGGCACCCGCTCGTGGATGAACCTGCCCTGCTCCCGACCCTGGTGTGGGCCGTGAGTGCTCTGCAGGATCAGCGTCGGCACGTGGATTCGGCGCAGGTACTCTTCGCGGTCGTGCTCGTCCAGGTCCCTCATACGGACCTCGACCACGACCTCGGCGGGCGTGTACCGGCAGAGGTTCGCGAGCCGCTTCTTAAGCGCATCCGAGACGCCCGGTTCCGGGAACCAGGAGTCCACGAGCCTCCGCGCCCCGTGCTCTTTCCAGTCGGCCGCGAGTGACGCAAGGAGGGCCTGGGTCTGTTCCGGCGTGTCCGCCCAGGGCGCCGCCTCCGTATTCCTGGCCGCCGCGACGTAGTCGACGAGGACGAGGGCCTTGACTCGGTTGGGGTGGTCGACGGCCACCCGGTTCGCGATGCCACCGCCACGCGAGGCGCCGACCATGACCGCCGGCGCGAGTCTCAGCTGGTCGATGACAGCGACCAGGTCGTCCCGGAAAGTGTCTGCAGTGTAGGACGGCGCGGGGTCCGACTTCCCGTGCCCGCGCAGGTCCACGGCAACAACTCGATGGCGGGGAGCGAAGTGGTCGAGATGCTCATTCCAGGTGGAGTGATCGACCCCACCGCCGTGGACGAACAGGAGGCACGGCTCGCCGCTGCCCTCTGCGCGGCAATACAGGCGTGCCCCATTTCGGGTGACGAACATCTCTTCGCCCGACGCCTACTTCGAAGGAATGGCCGCGATCGCGTCGATCTCGAACACCAGGGCAGGGTCCGATAGGGAGGACACCACGACCCCGGTGCTGGCCGGTAGGGGAGGCTCGAGGTACTGGCGCCGGACCTCGGCAATGGGCACCCGGTACTTGAGATCAGTCACGTAGGTGGTTACTTTGACGACGTCACGAAAACCGCAGCCGGCCTCGGCCAGTATCCGCCTCAGCTTCTCGAAACAGTAGCGCGCCTGCTCGGCCGGGTCGCCGGGCGCGTGCACGCTGCCATCCGGCTCACGCGCGGACATGCCGGAGCAGAAGAGCAAGCTCCCCACGCGGACGGCGTGCGAATAGAGCTCCGCGCCGAACATGCTCGGAACATCGACGTGCTGAACTTCCACCGCTTTGCGTCCGGTCTGGCCAGTCCTGTGCGTGCCCACCATCGCAGCGGGCGAGTCTCGGCCGAGCCCCGTCGGTGACCGGCCACATCCTATCGGGGCGCGGTGCGCCCGTCAACCGTCCGGCGCGACCCGGGACCCGGCTAGCGTGTCGGCGGGTACCGCTCCAGCCACCATCGCGCGACGTCGTCGCGTCCGGCGAACCAGACGTTCGGGTGGCCCTTGGCGTACTGGATGAAGCGGGTCACGGCGGCAGCCCGACCGGGGCGCCCGGATACGCGCGAGTGCAGCCCCACGGACAGCATCTTCGGGTGCGTTGCGCCCTCTTCGTAGAGCACGTCGAAGCTGTCTCTCAGGTACTGGAAAAAACTGTCACTCGTATTCCAGCCATTCTTCCAGTATTTACCATCGTTGCTGTCGAGGGCATAAGGCACGACGAGCCAGGGCTCGCCGTTAGCCTGGCTGTAATAGGGCAGATCGTCGTTCACCGCGTCGCAGTCGTATAGGAAGCCCTCCTCGGCCAAGAGGTCGCGCGTATTGAAGCTGGGCCCGGCCTTGGTCCACCAGCCGAGAGGTCGACGGCCCGTTATCTTCTCGATCGTAACGACCGCTCTGTGGATGTCTTCCTTCTCGGCCTCGCGGTCGAGGTGCCACTGCTCCACCCAGCGATAGCCATGGCCGGAGATATCGTGGCCCTGAGCGGCGATCGCCGGTCCGAGCGGCGGGTTGTGATCCAGGGCGAGCGCCGAGATGAAGAAGGTCGCCTTGACTTGCCCCTGTTCGAGGACGCGCAGCAGGCGCCACACCCCGGCCCGAGCACCGTACTCCCATTGGGTCTCGACCATGAGATTGCGCATCTCTGGCCGCCTAGGACTTTCCAGCTCGGCGTAGGTTTCGTGTCGCTCGTCCCCATGTAACGGCGAAAGCTCGGAGCCCTCCTCGTAGTTCACGACCAAGGAGATGGCGATGCGAGCGGCGCCGGGCCATTCGACCCGCGGCGAGTTCTGCCCGTAGCCAACGAGATCGCGTTGCACTGCTCCACCTCCTGCTGCGCGCGATCGGGTCCTGTCCAGGCACCGACAGTGTAGTGCCTCGACGCTCGGAGGGGGATAAGAAAGGCCGAGGCCCAAGCCCGGTACCGCCCCGGGTCAGGCCCGTTCGGCGAGAGTCTGGCGTCGATTACGGAACGGGTATGTTCAAGAGGTCGGCAAGGGTGCGGCCGAGGATCGCCTCTTTCTGCGCCGCCGTCAGGCCGGCCCGTTCGACGGTTGCCAGGTTCGTCGCGTGCCCCAATTCCACGAGCGGCGCCGGCTCCTTGATGCTACGCCAGGCCCAATCCGAGCCCCAGATCATCCGGTCAGCTCCCACCTCCGCGACCGCCCTGGCGATGTTCTCGGCCGGGGCGTTCGCCGTAGTGAGGTAGACGTTCCTGTGTCGGTGGGCGAGCATCAGCGCAGCTTCGAACTGTCGGAGGTACGGGCCCCCGATGTGCCCGACCAGGATCGGGACGTCGGGGTACTCGAGCGCGACGTCGTCCAGGTAGATCGGGTCGCGGTACTTCAGCGGCGCGGGGAGGTAGCTCCAGGAGCTGCCCTCGGCGCCGTCCCGCTTGATACGGAACGTCACTCGGTCGTAGCCGGTGTGCACGTAGACCGGCGCGCGATGCCTCCTGGCGACATCCATGATCGGCCGAAGCTCGACGTACAGCTCTTCGGGGCAGGCGGGGCCGAAGCGCTCGAGCGTCAGCTCGCCGATGCCGGTGAACCCTAGATCCGTTAACCCCCGCTCCAGCGCGGCGACCGCCCGAGCGGTTGTGGCGGCGTCGCGAGAGCTGGGCTGGTAGTGCTCGTAGCCGGCAAAGCCGATGAGGCGGTCCGGGTACTGGGCAACCGCAGCTGCCAGGTTGTCGTTGGTGACCTGGATGCCGCCACACATGACGACCGACTTGCTGATCCCGTGTCCATCCATGGCGGCGATCAATTCGTCGACGTACCAGTCGCGAGGGCCCATGGCGGGGCCGCCGTACGGGCTCGGCAACGGCGCGAGCGTCGGCGTCGGGAAGACCTCGGGCTCCGCCGGCCGATAGCCGTCGACGTCCATCATGCCGATCGGGTGGGTCTGGGCGTCCAGGATGAACATGCTAGTGGACGAAATACGAACGACCAATGACTTTTCGTCCTTGGTCCTTCCCGCGTCGTCCTCACCTGACGCGAATATCGTTGGCGAAGAGGCGGTCGTCGGGTCGCTGGGGGAACTCGACGCTCCTGGCCATACCCGTCAGAATCTTGTGGCGCCACATGAAGTGGGCCGGCGCCTCCTCGGTGAGGAGGTTCGTCAGTTCGAAGATTGTCTTCTGGCGCTCCTCGGGGTCGAACGTGGAGCGCTGCTTCCGCAAGAGCTCATCGAATTTTGGATTGGAGTACCCGATCCGGGGCGTTACGCCGGTCTCGAAATACGTTCGCAGATCATCCGGGTCAAAGATGAGCCTACCCATGTAGTAGAAGGGCACTCTCCCCTTCATGACGTTGTCCCAAAGCGTCGCCCACTCCGGGGTAACCAGTTTCGTGCGAATGCCAACCGTGGTCAACATGTGGGCGGCGGCTTCCGAGATCTGCTTGTCCTGGGTGTACCGACCGACCGGAGTGGAGAGCTCGACATCGACCCCGTTCGGATAGCCCGCCTGGGTCAGGAGCTGCTTGGCCTTCTCCGGGTCATAGGTGTACTTCGGCCGCAGATCTGGGTTGTAGCCATATCGGCTCTGACCAATCGGCCCATCAAGGCGTTCCGCATATCCTTGAAGGACATTCTTGATGATCGCGTCGCGGTCTACAGCGTATGCGACCGCCTGGCGCACGAGCTTGTTGTCGAACGGCGGCGAGTCGGGGCGCATCGCCAGGAACATCCCCTCGATCGCGTCGAAGGGCACAATCCTGGTGGTCGAGTTGCTAGTGACCCGCTCGGCCATGTGGGGCGGGATGTATTGGGCGATCTGGACCTCGTTGTTGAGCAGCGCCGCGACACGCACCTCGGTCTCGCGCATGACCCGAAACACCACCTCATCCGGCCCCTGGACTGGTCCGGCCCACCAGTTCGGGTTCTTGACGATGGTGACGTGCTGGTCGGGCACCAGTTCCTTGAACATGTACGGCCCTGCGCCCACCGGCTTGTCCTTGTAGACGTTGTCGCCGTACTGGCCGTACAGCGCCTTATTGGTAATAGCGATGTCTTTGATGAAGTTCAGCAGCGTGGCGGTCGGCTCTTTGGTGATGATCTTGAAGGTCTCGTCGCCGACTGCCTCGACCCTGGCGATCGGCTGGATGAGCTGCTTCTGCGGCGTTGCCGGGTCGTTCATGATGCGTTCGAAGGAATGGACGACGTCGCCAGCGGTGAGCGGCGAGCCATCCTGCCATTTGACACCTTTGCGCAGGCTGAAGGCCCAGGTGGTGGGGTTCTCGACCTTCCAGCTCTCCGCCAGTTGTCCGCCGTAGCCGCCCTTCTCCCAGTCCTGCCGGATCAGGCATCCATATACCTCGCACCAGATCCCGAACTTGACCGGATCGATGTGTGCGTACGGGCTAGGCGACTCAATCGTCTCAGTCGCGCCGATCACCACCCGCGTCGGACTGACGCCCTGGGCGGCGGGCTGCTTGGCCGCCGGTGCCGCTGTCGGGGCGTCTTTCGCCGGCGCGGGGCCGGGCTGGGCCGGCTGGCAGGCCAGCGTGAAGATGGCCAGCGCTCCGAAGAGATTCCTCAACCCCAATCCGCGTCGCATGTCGCTTTGCCCCCTTCTCATCTTCGCCAGCGCCGCGCCCACTGAGAACCAGGCGATGTCGGGCGCTCGCGGCTGACGTGAAACCCGCTGCCTGGTCCACACCAGTATGCGAGGGCCGGATCAACGCGTCAAGCGTGCTCCTGTCCTCCCGGAGCCGTAGGCGATCGAGATAGACTGAGGGCTCGACGCAGCCATTGGTAGGCGCTGCGTAGGGAAGCAACCTTCCGATCGACCATGACGACCTCCCGGATGGGGGCGACTCGCGGTCTCGTTCGCTCGCGGCTGGCTAATTGGCCGTCTCGAGCAGGGATCCTAGCCCGAAGCGCTCGGCGACCTCCGAGATCTTTGCCCAGGTGTCGTCCTCGATCGGGATGCCGTCCCGGCGGCGCTGCTGCTCGGTGCGGTGCTCCTTCTCGCCGGGATAGAGCACCTCGTCGACCCCGTCGGCCGGCGGAGTCTCCTTCAGATAGTGGACGAAGGCCTCGACCTGGCCCTTGAAGTCGGCCAGCGGCATGAAGGCGCCCGGGTTTATCGCCAGCATGAACGAGCCGTCGTTGTGCCGACCCTGCGGATCGATCCCGAAGCCCAGGCCCGGGAGGAGCGCCGCCAGCGTTTCGACGGCGAACGACAGTCCGTAGCCCTTGTGGCCCTCGGGCCCGCCGAGCGGCAGCATCACCCCGCCGTCGTAGTAATCGTTCGGGTCCGTGGTCGGCCGGCCCGCCTTGTCGAGCACCCAGCCGAGCGGGATCGGCTGCCTTCGGGCGCGGGCCACCACCAGCTTGCCGGCCGCCACCCCGCTGGTGGCCATGTCGATGAAGACCGGGCCGGGCAGGTCGGTCGGGAAGGCGATGCACAGCGGGTTCGTGCCGAGCCTGGCCTGGCGCCCGCCGTAGGGCGCCACCTGCTTCGGCGCCTGGCCGGAGTCGCACATCATGATCCCGATGAAGCCGGCCCGCGCCGCCATCAGCGGGTAGTCGGCCAGGCGGCCGACGTGGCTCTGCTCGCGGACCGTGGCCACCGCCACCCGCGCCTCGCGCGCCTTGGCGACGCAGCGCTCCATCGTCCACTCGGAGACGACCGGCCCGAACCCCCACCGCCCGTTGACCGCCAGCGTGGTCGGCGTGTCGCTGATCACTTCTGGCCGGGCGGTCGGCACGATGTGCCCGCGGTCGATCCGCTGGACGTACGTCGGTAGCAGCACCACCCCGTGCGAGTCGTGCCCGGCCAGGTTGGCCCCCACCTGGTGGGCGACGACGATCCGCGCGTGCTCGGGCGGCGTGCCGGCCGCCTCGTAGATGGCCGTGGCCAGCGCAACCAGATCCGCGTCGTTGACGACGGGCATGACTCCTCCCTTCAACGGCTTTGAGCGTAGCACGCATCGCGCGACGTGGGCTACGAGGCCAGACGGCGCATCCGCTTGATCGCCTGCGCAGACACCGCGACCGGTGCCCGAGAGGACACGGTGGCCATCAAACGTTTGGCCGGCTCCCGCATCAGGGGGTCTCCCCTCTCCCACGCTTGGGAGAGGGGTCGGGAACAAGTGCGCTTCGCGGGGTGAGGGCGTTAGCAGCGCGCCAGCTGCCAAATCTAAAGCTTTGACGCGTACCCCGCGAAGACACCGCTGTTGACGCCGCGCCCGCTGCATGGCATGCTCCGTTAGCGGACGGACACAAAGGCACGGCATGCCGTGCCCCTATACGGGCGGCGCTGGTCGCCGCGCGAGCCTCGTGGGCCGATGAGAAGGTGCTGAACATGAGCACGGAGACGAAGAGCGCCCCTCGTCGACAGATGACGCTCGTCGCCTTCATGCAGGCCCAGAACTGCACCAACCTGCCGTCCTCGTGGCGGCACGTGGCCACCGCGCCGGACTTCATGACGGCCGACTACTACCAGCGGATCGCGCGGACGCTCGAGGCGGGCAAGTTCCACATCGCCTTCTTCGACGATCGGCTCGCCATGCCCGACCGTTACGGCGACGATCACGCCGAGTGCGTGCGGCACGGGGTGCGGGTGGTCAAGATGGACCTGGTCCCCCTGCTCACGGCGATGGGACTGGCCACCCGCTATCTCGGGGTCGGGGGGACGTATTCGACCACCTACTACGAGCCCTTCCACGTCGCGCGGGTGTTCGCCACGCTCGACCACATGGTCGGCGGCCGCGCGGCCTGGAACGTCGTCACCTCGCTGAACGACTCGGAGGCAGCCAACTTCGGGCAGGCGGCCCACCCCGAGCACGATACTCGCTACGATCGCGCCGACGAGTTCATGGAGGCGGTCCTGGGCCACTGGGACACCTGGGAGGACGACGCGATTCTGTTCGACCGCGAGCGCGGCATCTTCGCCGACCCGGCCAAGGTCCATCGCCTGGACCACAAGGGCGAGTGGTTCCGCTCGCGTGGGCCGTTCACCGTACCGCGCACGCCGCAGGGGCGCCCGGTCATCATCCAGGCTGGCCAGAGCGGGCGAGGCCGCCGCTTCGCGGCCCGCTGGGGCGAGGTGCTCTTCGTCGCCTTGCCAAACCTGGAGCTCGCGCGACGAGACTACCAGGAGATCAAGGCCGCCGTGTCGGGCGCGGGCCGAGATCCGGACGTGGTCCACATCCTGCCCGCCGTGTACTGCGTGGTCGCCGAGACGAGGACCGTCGCCGAGGAGAAGTACGCCTACATCGAGCAGTTGGCCCATCCCATGGATGCACTGACGCTGCTGTCTGAGCTGCTCAACTACGACTTCGCGCAGAAGGGGGTGGACGAGCCGTTCTCCGACGAGGAGCTGGCGTCGATCAGCGGCGCGCAGTCGATGCACCAGCGGGTCGTGCGCATGTCGGGCAAGCAGAACCCCACCGTGCGGGACTTCATCGAGGTGAGCGGCCGCGGAACGGTGCGCGATCATCCGCGCTTCATCGGCACCCCGAAGGAGGTCGCGGACGGGCTGGAGGAATGGTTCACCACGCGGGCGTGCGACGGGTTCATCGTGGCCGCCACCCACGTGCCCGGCGCCTACGAGGACTTCGTGCGCCTGGTGGTGCCCGAGCTGCAGCGGCGCGGCCTGTTCCACCGCGAGTACGCTGGGCCGACCTTGCGGGAGAACCTGGGCCTGCCACGGGCCGAGCGCGGCGACTGGGCGCCGCGCTAGGGGCGCAACGTGGGAACGGTCGCGGGTCCCGGGCAGAGAAAACTGGTGCTCTCGGCTGGTCCAACCATCGTGGGGATCGTCGGGAACCCCAAGCCGCGCTCACGCACCCATCAGATGGTGACGGCGGTTGCCGAGGCCCTTGCCGCCGCCAGTGGGGGTCGGGTCGAGACGGTGATCGATCTGGTCGAGTTGAAGCCGTGGCTGTTCGACTTTGGCTCGCCGCAGCTCGAGCCCGCGTTGCGGCAGGTGTTCCAGGCCGACGTTCTGGTCGTCGGCAGCCCGGTCTACAAAGCGACCTACACCGGCCTGCTCAAGGCATTCTGCGATCACATCGTTCAGGGGCAGCTCGCCGGCATCCTGGCCCTGCCGACCATGATGGGCGGCTCGTACCACCACTACCTGGCCGTCGAGCTGCACCTTCGGCCGCTGCTCGTCGAGCTTGGCGCGACCTGCGTCACGCCGGGTCTCTACGTCCTCGAGTCGCAGGTTGACGATATCGACACGCTCGCCACCCAGTATGTCGAGCAGCTAGCCGGGTCTATCCTGCTCCAGAAGCCCGCGAAGGATGATCCGGGCGGCAAGCGGCGATGAAGCTCGAGGCGTGAGCCGTAACCGCTCGTGCGTCACGTCCAAACTGACCCACTACCCATAAACCTGCGGTCTTTCGAGTGGGGGTGGAACGGAAGTCGCTACTCGAAACTCGGAACTCGAAACTCGTCTAGTGCTATCCTCGGGCACAGCTGCATTCGCGCTTTCAGCCGCGCGGCGTCGCGCGGCTGGGAGAAATCGATGCTCGCCCGACCGATGACACGCAAGACGTTCCTCGACGGCCTGCTCGCCGCACTCGCAGGCGCGGTCGTCCTGCCACGCGTGGCGCTCGCGACGCGGCAGCAGACCGCCTCTCAGGTCGCTGGTCCGGCCGAGCTGGTGCTCACGGACGCTAACGTCATCACCATGAACCCGTCCCAGCCGTCGGCCCAGGCGGTGGCGGTGAGCGGGGGCCGCATCGTGGCGGTGGGCAGCGATCAAGACGCCGCTCGCTGGGCCGGGCCAGACACCAGGACGCTGGACCTGGATGGCCACACGCTGCTGCCGGGCTTCTTCGACTCTCACAACCATATGCTGCGGACCGGGCTCAACCTGAGCGCCGTCGACCTTTCCCAGACCAGGAGCCTCGGGCAGGTCCTCCAGACGATTGGCGACCGCGCCAGGACAACTCCGCCCGGTGAATGGGTGATGAGCTCCTCACGCTGGCATGAGAGCCAGCTCGCCGAGGCCCGCCTCCCGCGCCGGGAGGAGCTCGACCAGGTCGCCCCAAGCAACCCTGTTCTGATCCGGCGGGGTGGCCACAACGTCGTGCTCAACAGCGCCAGCCTTCAGCTGGCTGGCATCAGCCGTGACACGCCGGACCCGCCTGGCGGCACCTACGTCAAGGATGCTCAGACCGGCGAGCTGACCGGCCACATCATCGGCGCCCCGGCTTTCGCCCGCGTCCTGCGGCTCCTTCCTCCCACCACCAGGCAGGACCGCCTGGACGCGCTGCGCGCCGTCCTGAACCTGTACCGCGAGGCCGGGCTGACCAGCGTCATCGAGCCTGGCCTGCAGCCCGACGAGATGGATGCCTACCGCGAGCTGGCGGAGCGCGGCGAGCTGACCACACGTACGAGCATGATGTGGGCGATCGAGCCGGGCACCACCGAGCAGTCTCTGGCCGAGGCGCTTGAAACACTCGCTAGCGGCAAGGTGTCCAGAGAACTCGACGACCCATGGCTGCGCACGATCGCGATCAAGCTCGTGGCGGACGGCGGAGTCGAGACCGGTTTCTACCGCGAGCCGTACGCCTACACCGACGACCCGTCGAGTCCACGCGGCAAGCCGCGCATGACGCCCTCGACGATGGCAGCTTTTTGCGCCGAGGCGGCTCGGCGGGGCTGGCAGGTCGGCACGCATTGCGTGGGCGACGCCGCGATCGACTTCGTGCTGACCGCCTACCAGGCGGCGAACGCGTCCGCGCCGATTGCCGACAAGCGCTGGACAGTGATCCACATGATGTACGCTCGGCCGGACCAGTGGGAGTTGATCAATCGCCTCAGGCTCGCGATTACGGCCCAGCAGCCGCTGATGTACGCGCTGGCGGCCGGCTTCATGAAGTACATCGGCCCGGAGAGGACCAAGGACATCGAGCCGATTCGCGCTTACCTCGAGAACTGCCGCCAGCCGGTCGGCGGTGGGTCCGACAGCCCGGTCACTCCCTACCAGCCGCTGCTGGGGATCTCGAGCTCGGTGACGCGAAGCACCGACCTGATCGGCGTGCAGGGCCCCGAGTGGCGGGTCAGTGCCGACCAGGCGCTCCAGATGTACACGCTCAACAGCGCCTGGTGCGCATTCCACGAGAGTGTCCTCGGCTCGCTCGAGCCTGGCAAGTACGCCGACATGGTGGCGCTCTCCGCCGACCCGCGCGCCGTCCACCCGGACGCGATCAAAGACGTCGAGGTGACCCTGACAATCGTCGACGGCAAGGTGGTATTTGACCGGGCCCGTGGTGGCGCTGGCCAGGCGCCCGGCATCGTGCGCGTGACGAGCGTGGCCGATGAAGGGTGCGCCTGTGCTCAGGAGGACGAGCGCGAGGTCTAATCGTCGCTCGCCACCCACATTGTTTCTCGCATGAAACTCCACAGCCGGCCGCGCCACGCAGATCACTTTCCCGGAGCGGAGGCCTTCTCGGCCAGCCTGGCCAGCCTGGCTCAGCCGCTCGAGCCATTCCGCGTCCTCGCACCCGACGGGACCGTGTGTGGTCCTCTCCCGAAGCTGTCCGAGGAGCAGCTTCAGGAGCTGTACCGATGGATGGTCTTCGGCCAGCACCTGGACCAGCGCGCCCTGCAGCTGCAGCGCCAGGGGCGGATCGGCGTGTGGGGGCCGACCCGCGGCCAGGAAGCGATCCAGGTCGGGCTTGGTCTGGCGATGGAAGCCGAGGACTGGATCTTTCCCTCGTATCGGGAGGTCGTCACGCTCTGCATGCGCGGGCTCGACCTGGGCGATCTGCTCAACTACTACCGCGGGCTCTACTGGCTCGCCGATCCAAAGCGGACCGGCGTCTACCCACAACAGATCTGCATTGGGGATCAGACCCTCCACGCGGTCGGGGCCGGCATGGCGTTCCGGCTGCAGAAGCGAGCGGCCGTGGCCGTGGCGGTGATCGGCGATGGCGCGACCTCGGAGGGTGACTTTCACGAAGCCTTGAATTTCGGTGGCGTCTTCTGCGCGCAGGCGGTCGTCTTGATCCAGAACAACCATTGGGCAATCAGCCGCCACTGGACCGAGCAGACCGCGAGCGCCAGCCTGGCGGAAAAGGCGATGGCGCATGGGATTCCGGGCGTTCTCGTCGACGGCAATGATCCCCTCGCGGTTTACACCGTCACCCGCTGGGCGCTCGATCGCGCGCGGTCTGGCCAGGGACCGACCTTGATCGAGGGGCTCACGTATCGTCTCGGCGCCCACACGACCGCGGACGATCCGAATCGGTACGTTCCGCCTGACGAGCTGAATGCGTGGCGAGCCCTCGACCCGCTGATTCGGATGCGCCGCTTTCTCGAAGATCGCGGACTCTGGGACGACACGGCTGAGACGGGTGCCCGCCAGGAGGCTCTGGCCCGCGTCGACGAGGCCATGCAGCGAGCCGAGCAGACGCCCATGCCGCCCGCCGAGCGCCTGTTTGAAACGACGCTCGCTACGCCCACACGACAGCTCCTCGCCCAGCGCGACGAGCTGCTCACAGACACATGAGCGCGTCAGCAGGGCTTGTGATGGCCGAGGCGATAAATCGCGCTCTCGCCCAGGCACTCGAGCACGATCCTGGCGTGGTGGTCATGGGCGAGGACGTCGGCCAGGTGGGCGGCGTTTTCCGCGTCACCGACGGTCTTCTGGCGCGCTATGGCGCCGAGCGGGTCATCGACACGCCGCTGGCCGAATCGGCCATCGTCGGGACCGCCTTTGGCATGGCGCTAGCCGGGCTGCGACCGGTGGCCGAGATCCAGTTCATGGGCTTCCTCTACAAGGCCCTCGACCAGCTCATTGCCCAGGCGGCCCAGATCCGAGCCCGCACCTGGGGTCAGGTCGCCGCGCCGATGGTCGTCCGCACCCCGTACGGGGGCGGGGTGCGCACCCCGGAGCATCACTCTGACAGCCTCGAAGCGCTGCTGCTCTGCAGTCCCGGCCTCAAGGTGGTCGTACCGAGTACGCCCGCGGACGCCGCCGGGCTGCTGCTGGCGGCGATCGAGGACCCGGATCCGGTCGTCTTCATGGAGCCAATCCGACTGTACCGTTCGGCACGTGAGGCGCTGCCACCAGAACTGCGCTCGATACCGCTCGGACCGTCCCGGCTGTGCCGCGCCGGCGCCGACGTGACGCTGGTGGCCTGGGGAGCGATGGTCCCCCTGGCCCTCGAGGCGGCCGAGTCCGTCGCGGCCGAGGGGATCGCGGCCGAGGTGATCGACCTGCGGACGATCTCGCCGCCGGACACGGCCACAATCAGCGAATCCGTGGAGAAGACTGGGAGGCTGGTCGTCGTCCACGAGGCGCCGCGAAGTGGCGGGGCCGGGGCCGAGGTCATCGCCAGCCTGGTCGAGTGCTGCTTCTACGCCCTGCGCAGTCCGCCTCGGCGCGTGACCGGATTCGACCTAGTCTACCCGCCTCAATTGCTGGAGGACGCCTACCTGCCAAGCGTGGCCCGAGTGGCGGCGGCCCTGCGCCAGGTCGTGGAGGAGTGAGCGTGGACTCGCCAGGGCATCGATTTGAGTTCCGGCTGCCGGACCTGGGGGAGGGCATCCACGAAGCCGAGCTGCTGGAGTGGAACGTTCGGCCCGGCGACCAAGTCCGCGCCTTTGATCCGCTCTGCCAGGTCGAGTCTGCTAAGGCGGCCGTGGAGTTGACCTCGCCCGTCGAAGGCCGGGTGCTCGAGACCCGCGTTCAGGCCGGCACGACGGCCATGGTCGGCGAGGTGCTGGTGGTGCTGGAGGTCATCAAGTCGGGCCAGGCGGGACCGGCCAGTCGGGCCGAGGACTGGGTCGGAATCGTCGGCGCCCCGCCAGCCAGCTCCAGTCGCGAGCCGCAAGCGACCAGCGAAACGCCGACATCCACGACGGAACGGCGCGTGTTGGCAGCGCCGTTCGTCCGTAAGCTCGCGAAAGAGCTGGGCGTTCGACTCGAGGACGTGCCGGGCGGTGGACCGCAGGGACGGATTCGAGCCGCGGACGTCGAGGTCTACGCGGCCAGTAGATCGCCGGCCGCCCCGCGTGCGCCCCTATCGGCCGTGGCGCCAACCGAGGAGCGCATCCCGCTCGAGGGTCTCCGCAAGCGGATCGCCGACCACATGCTCGAGGCGGTGCGCCACGCTCCGCAGGTGACGGCGGTCGACGTCTTCGACGTGACTGACCTGGTCGAGGCGCGAGAGCGGCTCGCCCCGCTCGCGCAGGCCGAGGGCGTAAAGTTGACCTACCTGCCGTTCATTGTCAAGGCGGCGGTCGAAGCCCTGCGCGCTGTGCCGCACACGAACGCCGTGCTGGACGAGGTGGACGGCGCGATCGTCCTGAAGCGCACGTACAACATCGGGATCGCCACCGCGGTCCCGGGTGGGCTGCTGGTGCCGGTCGTGAAACGCGCCGACCAGCTCTCCGTCTTGGAGATAGCTCGCGAGATCGGCCGGCTTGTCGATGCCGCGCGGGCCCGTAAGAGCACGCCCGAGGACCTCTCTGGCGGCACCTTCACGATCACCAGCTTCGGCGGGCTCGAGGGCGGAGCCCTGTTCGCGACCCCGATCCTGAACTACCCGGAGGTCGCCATCCTCGGCGTTGGCCGGATCGAGCAGCAGCCTCGCGTGATAAACGGGGAGATCGTGCCCCGCCACTGCATGGGTGTCTCGTTCACCTTCGACCATCGCGTGCTCGACGGCGAGGGCGCTGGTCAATTCCTGAGCGCGCTGCGCTCGGTGCTCGAGCGTCCGCTCAACCTGTTAGTTCGCCTGCGGTGAGCGGCTCACACACTGTCAGCAGGAGAAGCTTTCCAGCTCGAGCTGGTTGCCCAACGTGGGTGACAGACCCTCGCGGCCATGGCCTTTGCGTGGCCGTGGTGTCGGAGAAGAAACTGATCGTCGGGACAACGCCGATTGTCGGAACTACGAGGGACACCGAGGACAGTGCTAGACTGAGCATGCTGCCAGCCGGGTCCATTTCTCACGTCGAGGGGTCCGTGAGTTGGAGAATACACCACATCCTCAGCGAGCCCGGTCGCAAGGCCTAGCACCAACGCGCTCACTCTGGTGGCCGACGTTACGCGAGATGCTGACGAGCCTGTTGGCCGTCGTCATCGTGGTCTACACGGGTGTTCTCCTGGCGGCGCCGCTAGCGAGCGGCACGCAAGAGGGCATTCAGCATGCCCAAGCCATCATGGCTCTGCTTGGCCCCACGCTCGGGGCGGTCGTAGGTTACTATTTCGGTGCCGCCAGTGGTGAGCGCATTGCTCAGCAAGCTACCCAGCGAGCTGAGCAGGCAATCGACGACAAGATCGAAACAGAGCGATGGAGCGATGAAGAACTGGCCGCGGCAAAGGCGGTTATTGAGCGGGCCGAGCAACTGCTGATTGAGTTACAAACGGCGGAACAACGCGTCGGTGGTGAAGAGGTGGACGATGGCGGAGAAGAACACGAGCCAGAGGGAGTCGGTAGTCCGTGAAGCGCAGACGGGTACGTATGTTGCCGTGTCCCCCGCGCAGGAGCGTCGAATCAAGGAAACGATCGAGGAGCTACGGAAAGCGTCACGCCGGATCGATGAGGCCCGCCGCTACATCCGTCGATCCTAGGGAATAGACGGCACACTCGTAGCGAACAGCTAAAGATTGAAGCGCGCCCGGCAAGGGCGCGTTTCTTCATTCTCCGAGACGCAGGTTGGTTCCTCGGTGGCCAGACGCATCTGTTCGTCTGGGGCACGCGCCCAGGGTAGCGGGCCGCGGAGGCATCAGGGGCTGGGTCGCACGCCCAGTGTTCTGCCTCCTCGACTACTGAATGACCTCGGTCGCCTGCAGCAGGAGCGACTGGGGGACGGTCAGTCCGAGCGCCTGCGCGGTCTTGAGGTTGATCGGGAAGTCGAACTGCGTGGGCTGCTCGATTGGCAGGTCGGCCGGCCTATCCCCCTTGAGGATCTTGTCCACGTAGGTGGCGGCGCGCCGGAACTGGGCCGGATAGTTCGGCCCGTAGGCCATCAGACCATCGGCAACAACGGACTCTCTGCGCCCGTGTAGCGACGGGAGCCGGCTCCTGGCCGCGAGATCCACGATCAGCGGTTCGTGCGCAAAAATCAGTGGGTCGGCGAAGATTATCAGCGCGTCCGCACGCGCGGCACTGGCAGCTTCCACGAGGCCTCCGAGCTTCGCGAGGTCGTGAACTTCTAGAGACTGCACCTGCATCCCGAGTTTCCGGGCCGCTTCCTGCGTCTCCTGGAATTGGAGCCCGCTGGGCTCGTTCGCCGGTCTCCAGAGCACGGCCATCCGGGAGGCGCCAGGGACGGTCTCGCTGAGCAGTTCCAGCCGCTTCCCGGAGAGCTGTGGCCAAAGCAGCGAGAGGCCGGTCACGTTGCCCCCGGGTCGGGCTAGGCTGGCAACGAGCCCGGTCGCGACCGGATCACCCAGCGTTGGCGACACGAGCGGGAGCGTGCTCGTCACCTGCCTGGCGGCCTGGGTCCGATAGTGACGATGAGCTCCACCCCGAGCCCGATCAGTTCGGCCGCGAGCTCCGGCAGTCGCTCGGGCTTGCTGTCCGCGAATCGCTGCTCGACGGTGATCGACTCCCTCGACGTAGCCTAGCTCCCGCAGTCCCTGCATGAATGCTTCGTGGGCGCTTCCCGGCTGGGTCGTTGGGGAGTCGAACCGGAGGTAACCGATCCGTCGGAGTCTCACCGCCGGAGGCGCAGCCGGCGGAAGCACGCCACAGCCCGCGAGCAGGCTGAGGCCGGCGAGGCCCGGGCTGCCCTGCAGGAATTGACGACGGCTGCGACGGTTCATGCCGGTCCCCCTAGGCTGCGAGTATCGCTCGCCGCTGAGTTCCTGTCAAACCAGGCGGAGCCACGTCTTTCCGAGCGTACGTGGCCGCTGTGGGGCCTACGGGGTATGCTCGTCCGACTACGCCTCGTCGGGGGCGAGCCTGGTGGCAGCGAGGGAGAGTTGAGGACCGAAAAGGACGACCTGGGCTTCGCGACCATTCCGGAGATCATCCGCGCGGCGCGGATCCGCCTGCCGCCCGGCCGCTGGGATCACGCCTCGGGCGGCGTCGAGTCGGAGACGACATTGCGGCGGAATCGGCTGGCGATGGAGACGATCGCCTTTCGGCCGCGCCTGTTGCAGGGGATCGCCGCGCCCGATATCCGGACCTCCTTCCTCGGCCAGCAGCTCGACTCGCCGGTCTTGCTGGCGCCGATCGGCTCGATCATGCTCTTCTCTGAGAACGGCGCCGTCGGCCCGGCCCGGGTCGCCGCTCGGCGGGGCACGATCTTCTGCTACGGGATCCTCTCCTGGCCTGACCTGGCCGAGGTGGGTGCCGTCGCGCCCGGGCGGCTGGTCCTACAGCTCTACATCCGCGGCGACCGCGCCTGGCTGCGCGACGTGGTCCAGAAGGCTGAGGCGGCCAACTACCTGGCGCTCTGCGTGACGGCCGACTCGGTCGGCGGCGCCAACCGCGACCGTGACCTGCACAACCGCTACCAGGGACGGGCCGGGACCCTCCACCCGAACCTGCCCCCTGGGGCGGGGCCTGGTCTCGAGCACCAGGTCCGCTTCAGCTGGGACGACTTCGACTGGCTGCGCGCCAACACCCACCTGCCGCTCATGCTGAAGGGTGTCACCACCACTGACGACGCCCTCACGGCGATCGAGCACGGGGCCGCGGTGGTCTACGTCTCGAACCATGGTGGTCGCGAGCTGGACCACCTGCCCGCGACGTTGGAGGTGCTGCCGGAGATCGTGGCCGCCGTCGACGGCCGGGCCGAGATCATCGTCGACGGCGGTTTCCTGCGCGGGACTGACGTGGTCAAGGCGCTCGCGCTCGGGGCGCGGGCGGTGCTGCTTGGGAAACTGCAGGTCTGGGCGCTGGCGGCGGGCGGCGAGGCTGGCCTCGATCGGGCGCTCGAGCTGCTCGACCACGAGATCCGCGAGACGCTCCAGCTCCTCGGCGCCACCAGCGTGAGCGAGCTGGGTCCGTCCTACGTCCGCCCGACCACCCCCACCCGGCTCGGCGTCTCCGACTGGAACGACTACGAGTGGGCGCCAATGCCGAGGCCGTAGCCTGCCGTGCTGGAGGCCTGCGACTGGTAATCGACCAGGCCAGCGGAGGTGACTGTCGCGCACCAGCGTGGCCAGGATCATGCAACCAACCGCAGCATCACTGATCCACCAGTTGGCGCATACGCCGCCCGACGGAGAGGAGGGTACAGGCATCATGAGACAGACGGTTCGATTC
>DASPXK010000327.1:0-14813 GCA_035637315.1 Chloroflexota bacterium | reverse complement strand
CAGAGCGTCCGCCGGCTCAAGACGGATTACCGCGTGGGCATGCAACAGACGCCCTGCGTCGTCGAAGCTGGCCAGCGGGCTGGGCTGCTTCGCGGCCACCTGTCGGTGATCCGAACCCTGGCGCGCCTCGACCCGCTGGATGTGGTCGAGCACCTGGACGAGCCACCCAGTCGGGCCTTGAGTGTGGTGGCCGGGGGGGTGCAGGCGTACCTGCCAGTCGAAGGCCTGTTCGACGTCGCCCTCGAGGCGACGCGACTGGAGCGGGAGGTCGCGGAGGCCGAGCGCCAGGTCGAGCGCACGGCTGGCCAACTGGCGCAGCGCAGTTTCACCGAGAATGCGCCAACCGAGGTGGTCGCCCAGCGTCGCGAGCAGCTAGCCGAGCACCGTGACCGTCTGGCGCGCCTCAGGGACCGCCTGAAAGCGCTCCGTGGGCTTGCAGGATGAATTCATGCTGAGGCAAGTGCTGGGCTGGAGCGCGCCTGCGGTTGCCCTGGCCGGGCTGTACGTCGTCCAGCTCGTGGGTGGGCTGATCGGTATCGTCCTCGCGGCGTTCGTGGGCCTGGTCGTCGGGTTCGCGGCCGAGCTGCACGGTCGGCTCCATCCGGGCTTTGGAGTGGTGGGCCATCGGCTCGGCTTCACGCTCTGGGTCCTACCCGATCTGCTGGCGGTGGCGGTTGGCCTAGCGCTGGTCTTCTTTCAGGGCGGCGATCCGCTCATCGTACGCGGCCTGCCTCTGGTCGGCGCGATCCTGTGCGGCCTGGCGCTGCTGACGCAGGACCGCGAGATCTCCGAGCCGGATGAGTCAGGCGGGTGGGCCAGGCTGCTGCTCAGCTTGCTCACCTACGTTGCCGCTTTCGTCCTCTTCACGCTCATCTACCAGACCAAGGAGCGCAGCCTGGTCACGGCGACCTCGACGGCCGCGGTGGCCGCGCTCTTGAGCCTCGTGCTGCTGCGCGGCACGCCATCGCCGCGCAGACGCGCCGTCCTCTACAGCGGCTTGATCGGGCTGGCGACGGCCGAGGTCACCTGGGCCCTCAACTACTGGGTCGTCGTGGCGTTCGTCGGCGGGGCCGTGCTTCTGTTGCTCTTCTACGTGCTGGTCGGGCTGGTCGACGGAATCCTGACGGGTGAGCTAAGCCGCCGTCTGGTGATCGAATACAGCGGGGTCGGCCTGCTCGGTCTGCTGCTGATCCTCTCGACCGGTCCCTGGCGACCGTAGCGCAGTCAACCTAACCCCCCAGCCCCCTTCCCTAAAGGGAAGGGGGAGCGAAAAGGGAAGGGGAGCAACGAAGGGAACGGGGAGCAATTCTAACCCTCGCCGCCGGGCGACATCTGGGCCCGATGCCAGGCCATCAGGTGGGCCTCGATCAGCAGGAAGCCACGGTTGAGCAGGTAGCCCACGATCGCCAGCAAGACGATGCCGGCGTACATATCGGCGATCCGGAATCCGCGCTGGGCTAGCACGATGAAGAAACCCAGCCCCTGGGTCGCGCCGATCATCTCCGAGACGATCGCCACGATCAAGGCGATCGCCAGGCCTGTCCGCAGGCCGGCCATGATCTGAGGCAGTGCGGCCGGCAGGACAACCGATCGGAGGATGCGCGCGGTCGTGAACTGGTACATGAGGGCCACCTCGACGATGGTCGGGTGAACGCCACGCACACCGTCCACCGTATTCAGGAGGATCGGCCAGAAGCAGCCGAACAGCACGATTGCCACCTTCATCTCGTCGCCGATGCCCAGAAAGAGCACCAGCGCCGGGAGGACTGCTACCGGGGGCAGCGGGCGGAGGAATTCGAGCAGCGGCTCGAGGCGGTCGTACACGCCGTGCCAGAAGCCCATCAGCGTTCCGAGCGGGATCGCCAGTCCGGCCGCCAGCGCGTAGCCCAACAGCATCCGTGTTAGGGTCGGCAGCAGGTTGCTCGGAAACGTGTTGTCGGTCCAGAGGGTGAGGAAGCGGGCCAGGATCGTGCTGACCGGCGGGAAGAGCAGCACGTTGACGAGCTTGAGCTGGCTGAGCGTCTCCCAGACGGCGAGCAGCAGAACGACGAACAGCGGCCCGGCCAGACCAGTGGGCAGCAGGCGGTGGGCAGCAGGCCGTGTGGCCGGACCAGGGGTGGGTCGCGGTTCGCTAGCCCCGAGTGAGGCGGCGCCCTCAGGAGGGCCCAGCTCCACGGTTTGCCTAGTGCTGCCCACTGCTCACTGCCTACTGTCTACTGGCCAGCCGCCGATGCCAGCCGAGCGCTCGATTCTCGGCGCTCACGAACGCCAGATTGAGCAGATAGCCCACCACGGCGATGCTGAAGATCCCGGCGTACATGTCCGGGATGCGATATGAGAGCTGGGATTGGGCCACGAAGTAGCCGAGTCCATCACGACTCGCCACCAGCTCGGCGGTCACCACCAGGATCAAGGCGATGCCGGCCCCGAGCCGCAGACCGGTCGCGATGTAGGGTGAGGCAGCCGGCAAGATCACCTTGAGCGCGCGGCGGGGCTCCGAAAAGCGAAACGTGCGTGCACTGTCGATCAAGACCGGGTCAACGCTTCGCACGCCATAGAGCGTGTTGATCAGGATCGGCCAGGTTGCCGCGTACATCGTGACGAAGCGCTTCATCGGGTCCTCGAGCCCGAAGGTGACGATGGCGATCGGGATGATCGCAACCGAAGGCATCGGCCGCAGCAGCTCAACCGTCGTGGCGAGGGCGGCCGCCAACGGCCTGAAAAGGCCCATCAGCAGGCCCAGGCTGACGCCGAGCAGCGTTGCCAGGGCGAACCCCTGGACCCACACGCGCATCGTCGTGGTGACGTGCTGAATCAGCTCGCCGCTGGCCACGATCTCCTTCCAGGCCAGCAGGATCGAGCTAGGTGGTGGCAGGAAGGCGGGGTTGACCAGGCTGGCCCACGCGGCCGCTTCCCACGCGGCCAGGATGGCGACGATGACGAGCAGGCCCTGGATGCGCGTGCTCACGTCAGGCCGAGGCCGCGAGGACAGGCGGCCGGGACTCCTGGCGAATACGTCGGTAAATGTGGCCGCGGTAGTCCGCGAAACGCTCCAGAGACCTGGTCTCGAGCTGGTCGCGCGGCCTGGGCAGGTCGATGATCAGCTCCTCAACGACTTCCGAGGGCCTGGCGCTGAGGACGAGGACGCGGTCGGACAGGTAGACCGCCTCTTCGATGTCGTGCGTGACGAACACGACCGTCTTGGGGTTGGCGGTCCAGATTGCTAGCAGCTGGTCCTCGAGCTCGGCCCGCGTCAGCGCGTCGAGCGACCCAAATGGCTCGTCCATCAGCATGATCTTCGGCTGATAGGCCAGGGCGCGCGCGATCTGAAGCCGCTGCTGCATGCCACCCGACAGCTCGAAGGGGTAATACTCGCCGAATTCGGTCAGCCCAACGGTTGCCAGCGCCTCGCGGATTCGCTGTTTTCGCTCGGTGCGCGGCAGGTGGCTCTCCTCGAGCGCGAAGGCCACGTTGCCATGGACGGAGCGCCAGGCGCACAGCGAGCGACTGTAGTCTTGAAAGACCAGCACCATCTCTTTTGGCGGCCGCGTCACCAGCCGCCCATCCAGAAGGACCTGGCCGCCGCTCGCCGGCAGCAGCCCGGCCACACAGCGCAGCATTGTGGTCTTGCCGCACCCGGATGGCCCGACGATGGAAATGAACTCGTCGTCGCGCACAGAGAAGTGCAGGTCGCGCACGGCGACCGTCTCGCGCTCTCCGCGCACGTACGTCTTCTGCAGATGTGTGACCTGGAGCATGATTACCTGAAACCTAACCCCCCAGCCCCCTTCCCTAAAGGGCCTAAAGGGAAGGGGGAGCTTGTTGAAGAGGCTCCCCCTTCCCTTCAGGGAAGGGGGCTGGGGGGTTAGGTTTCTACGGCGGCTTCGTCGGCATTTCCTTGGCGTTATCGGGACCGAGCGGCGCGTCGCCGCCCGTGACCCCCTGCTTGGTCAGCAGAAAGGCGAGCACGTCCCAGTACTGCTGGTCGGCCAGCGAGGACGGGTCCTCCTGGGGCATGCTGCCCTGAACGTACTCGAACAGGCCGGCGGCAGTCGGATAGTTCTTGAGCGAGCCCTGCTTGAGCAGCAGCGGCGCGTCCGGATTAGTGCTGTCCGGTCCGTGGCAGCCGCTGCAAATCGAGTTCCAGATCTCCTCGCCACGGGCGAGCTGCTCGTTCGGGAACGCGCGCGCCGTCGAAGCAGCGATGCCCGCGAGGAGCGCGGCCACGCCGAACGCGACGCCGACCAGAGGCCCAGCCACTCGACTCAGTCCAGCCACCCGTCCTCGCAATCGCGTACTTATCGCTCCACCCGGCGACACGCCCCATCACCCGGCTGGAGCACGGATTGTAGCGGAACCAGTCGCGAGTCACGAGTGGCGAGTGAAGCCCTCACCCCCAGCCCCCTCTCCCAAAATTGGGAGAGGGGGGAAAGGGGGTGAGGGTCAACGGACTGGCTCGACAACGCTGGCGCCGCAGTCGGGACAGAGGTAGATGATCGTGTCCTTCTGGGCGTCGTACGAAGAGTCGATCGGCAGCGCATCTCCGCCGCAGTCGCAGCGCAGGGCCGGGATCTCGATCGTTGGTCCCAGCGGACCAACCTTGACCGGCACAGACTTGCCGGGCACGGCCCAGCCAGGCTTCAAGTTGTCCGAGCTATCAGCCATCAGCTCTCAGCTATCCCCTCATCGACAGCCCTCTCCTCGAAGTCTAGCACGGGTTCGGAGGCGTGCTGGAAGAAACCAGCGTGGCGCCGCCTGAGCAGGTAAGATAGCTACACGGTTGCACTGGAGCGGCGCGGGAAGAAGCGAACGTGTTTGGCAAGCGGAGTCCAGGCCATGCCCAGCCCCGGCTGGCTATGCTTGTATCCCTCGCCGTCCTGACCGCGGCGGCCTGCCAACCGGATCCGGGCGCGCCGCCGGCGCCGCCACCGACAACCGTTCTGCCGACCACGGTGGCCAAGCCAGCCCCAGTCCCGACGGCACAGGGCACGGAGTCCGCACAGCGGACCGCCACGGCGGCTCCTCCGGCGGTCGCCAATCCGTATCTGGCCCGCCCGGGCGAGGCGCTCACGCCAATGAAGGTGGTCTGGTGCGCCATCTCGGGCGGTTTCATGCATCTGTACGCCGCGCGCGACGCCAAACTGTTCGGCAAGTACGGGCTCGACGCGCAGGCTTCACTCGTACGGGGGTCTGACGTTGCGCTGGCCGCCCTGCAGGCCGGCGAGGCGGACTTCGTCTTCTGCGCCGCGGAGGCCACCATCCCGGGCATGGCGGCCGGCGCTGACGGGGTCCTGATCGGCGCACCGCTGGTCGGACTGCCGTACGTCCTGGTGGGCCCACCCGAGCTGACCTCGCTTCAGGACCTCAAGGGGAAGTCCGTGGGGATCAATCGGCCTGGCGACCTCGATGACCGACTCACTCGGGCGATATTGAGTTATGCCGGGATCCCCGCCACCGACGTGACGCTGCGGCCGTCGGGCCAACAGACCGAGCGGTATCAGGCGCTCGTCATGAAGGCAGTCGACGCCATCACCGTCACACCGCCGCTCGAGGTCCAGGCAAGAAAGGATGGCTTCCACGTCGTCTTCGAGCTCAAGGCGCTGCCGATTCCCTTCATCTATTCCGCCCTCCACACCAACCGCAAGACGCTTCGCGAGCGTCCGGAGCTGGTCCAGCGATTCATGGCGGCAATCGCCGAGTCGATCTACTATGCCGAGGCGAACAAGGCCGAAACAGAGCGTGCCCTGGCCAACGAGCTGAAGCTGGAGGACGCCGAGGCGCTCGAGTCGGCTTACAAAGCGTACGCCCAGGACTACGTCAACCGTGGGATGGACATCTCGCTGACGGCGGTCCAGGACAGCATCGAGTACGCACGCCAGCAGGGCACCAAGATCCAGTACGGCAAAGCCGAGGAGTTCGTCGACAACAGCTTCGTCAATCAATTACGGGAGAGCGGCTTCCTCGCGGCCCTTTGGGGCCGTCCAATTCCCGCGCCGGCCGAGCCGACCCGCGCCCCCGGGCGGTAAAGACCCCCGCGCTTCCCTCAGGCAGGATAGCGCTCCCAGTGGACGATCTCGGCCAGAGGCCTACGCGCTTGGGGAGGCTTCAGACGGGCGCGCTGGGCCTCTGCGTCCGGGTAACCGAGCGAGATCGCGGTGCGGACGAGTCGCCGCTCTGAGATCCCAAGGATCGCCTTGGCGGCCGAGCGACCGCTCGCGACGAACCAACCGATACACGAGCCAACCCCGTGCGCCGAAGCGGCCAGCATGATTCGCTCGCTTACCCGGCCCTCGTCGTAGGTTTCGTGCTCGACTCGATCTGGCTCGCCCGCCATCACCAGGACCATGCCCAGCGCCGCGCCGGCCAGGTGCTTCGCGTAGCCCTCGACGGCCGCCAGAGCCTGGAGAGTCTCGCGATCACGGACCAGCACTAGCTCCCAGGGCTGGCGGTTGCTGGCGCTGCCCGACCAGCGCGCTACCTGGAGCAGGTCGTCGATCACCTCTTGGGGAACGGGATCGGGACGGAACTGGCGGACGGCCCGCAGCCCGCGCAAGAACGCGATTCGATGTGTGACGCCATCGGCTTTGCTCATCAAGTCACCAGCTTCTTCCTCCCGCGTTGACGGCTAACTCGCTCCGCCGTCAGGGCGCGACCGTGAGGTGGGACTGGTGGAGCGGGCCGGCCCTGCCCCGGCTAGTAGTTTGTTAGGCTACCCTTATCGCCTGCCGGCGCCGTGGAAGCGTTCATCCACGGCCTGCCGTCTGCTACCGGTCAGGCGCTTCGGTGCGTGTCATCTCGCCACGCCGCCGCTCCGCCCTCTGTACGTATACCACGCTGCCCCCTGCCGCCACGCTCATCGCATGGGATGGGTGGCCGGCGCTACACTGCGAGGACGCAGGCGAGGAGGCGGCGCGGTGTATGAAGGCATGCTTGCGGAGACCATTCGCTATCGGGGCCAGGGCGGAGACGATATCGAGGCGTATTTCGCCCGTCCTCTCGGGCTGAGCGCCTCGCCCGGCGTCGTCGTGATTCATCACATGCCGGGCTGGGACGAAGCGACCAAGGAAATCACCCGCAAGTTTGCGCACCATGGCTACACGGCCATCTGCCCACATCTCTTCACCCGCGAGGGGCCTGGTAGCCCGGATGATCTGTCCGCGGCGGTCCGCGCCGCCGGCGGTGTCCCGGATGATCGATGCGTCGGAGATATTGACGGCGCCGTCCGCTACTTGCGGGCGCTGCCTTACGCGAATGGCAAGGTGGGTGTGATCGGGTTCTGCTCAGGTGGCCGGCAGACCTACATGGTGGCGTGCAAGGTGCCCGGCCTCGACGCTGCCGTCGACTGCTGGGGCGGGCGCGTGGTTCCCGACGAGCTGACTTCCCGCCAGCCGGTCGCGGTCATCGACATGACGCCTGACCTGGCCTGTCCACTCCTGGGCCTGTTCGGCGCCGAAGATGCTAACCCCTCGCCCGCGCAAGTGGCGCGCATCGAGGAGGAGCTCAAGCGACACGGCAAGACCTACGAATTCCACATGTACGAGGGGGCCGGCCATTCCTTCTTCGCGGTCGACCGACCGGCTTATCGACCGGTGCAGGCAGTCGACGGCTGGGGGAAGGTCTTCGCGTGGTTCGAAAAGTACCTTGCCACGACCGCTCGGTGAGGCGATCTAGGCGGACGACCAGGCGCGCTCGTGCACGGCATCGATGTCGCTTACGGCATCGATGACGACGGGCCGTCCGGCGGCGAAGGCCTGGTCGAGGGCCCCGCCCAGCTCCTCGGGTCGCTCGATGCGGATGGCGAGGCAACCCATCGCCTCAGCGACTTTCGCGAGATCGACCTCCTCGAACACCCACATCTCGCGGGCCCTTCCACGCTGCTGGCCTCCGTACGCGGAGTCGAACAGCCGCTGCTCCTGGTTGAGCGAGTGGTTGTCGTTGACCAGGACGACGGTGTTGATGCCGAAGCGGACGGCGGTCTCGAGCTCGGCCAGGTGGTAGTAGAACCCCCCGTCGCCAGTGAAGCAGAGCACCGGCCGCTCGGGCAGCGCACATTTCACGCCCAGGGAGGCTGGGAAAGCCCAGCCGAGTGAGCCAGCGCAGCGGATGTAGCGCTGGCTCGGATGGATCAGATCGACCATCGTCGAGGTCCAGATGCCCGAGTGGCCGGTGTCAGCCACCAGCACCGCGTCGGCGGGCAACGCCGCGCTGATCTCACGGCAGATGCGCTCAGGACGCATTCCGCGACCACCCGGTTGGCGCACCAACGCGAGTATGTGCCGACTACGCCGACCGATAGCGGGTGGTCATCGGCGATGGTGCCCTTGCCGTTCAGCGAGGTGGCGACGGGGATTACCAGCCGCTCCGCCAGCTCGACTACCTGGGGCGCCGCACCCGAGGCGGTGACGCCGCCCCCGGCCACGATGGCCGGCCGCCGGGCCGGCTGCAACGGCCTGGCCGCTTCACCCACTCGGTCCAGGTCCGGCTCGGGCCGAAAGGCCGGGTAGCAGGTGAATTGTTCCTCGACGACCAGGCCCAGGTCGGCCTCGTCTTCGACCACGCCGCCGTGACGGCCCCTGAGCCGTAGGTGGACTGGCCCGGGCGCTCCCGACGTAGCCGTTCGAAACGTCAGCCGCAGCAGATCCGGCAACCGTTTGACGTCGTCGACCTGCAGATTGAGCTTCGTGACAGGGTCGAACATCGGGAAGTCTTCGACTTCCTGGTAGATGTGGCCATAACGCGTCTCGGGGTCGGGACCGCCGGTTATGGCGATGACGGGTGAGCAGGCCAGGAACGCGTCTCGCAGTCTGGCTGCCAGGTTGGCCGCGCCGACGTTCTGGGCCATACAGACCCCCGGCCGGCGCGCGGCGCTTCTCGCCGTGCGTGGTGACTCGCCTGATGTCCAGGTCCTCCATCTCCGCCAGCGCGGGGAGAATGATTGTGGGCACCAGGAAGACATGGCTGACGCGATTGCCGCGCATGGCCTCGGCGAAGAACCGCGAACCAGTCATAGTGGGCATAGAACGTACACTCCTACTGATAGCAGTCAGTTGGGCCGATCACGGCCTCGCAGGGGCCAGCCGAGGTGCGCTTCGGGATGAACGCCTGCGCCTCCTCGAGCCGAGATCGAATCAGCCGGCCGGCGCGCCATCGTCACGGGCGCTAGGAGGAGAAGCTTGGAGCACAGCCCGTAACTCGAGGGCCCCACGTGTGGAGACTTCGCTGAAGCCTGTTTTGATGGTCGAGGCAAGGTTAGCCAGGGTCCGGTCCGCTGTCAAGAATCGGCCTGGGATAGTTCAAGGACCAATTGAGGAGGACGCTGCATTCTGGGAGACGCACAGCTTTGCCGATTCCTGGGATGAGTTCAAGCCGGTCGGGGTTCGGTTCGCGAAGAACCTGTCCGCGGGGCTGGCCACACGCCTTGACCCAGAGACACTGAAGGAGCTCCGCTCACAAGCCAGGGCGGAGCCTCGAGCGCCTTCGAAGTACCGAGGCACAGCGCTCCGCAGGCCCGTAGAGGTGTTAGGTGGCCCTGTTTTCAGGCGTGTGACCGCTTTGAGGTGCGGATGATGGGCCTAAGCCTCGAGAACCTCGACGACCGCACTCGGCAACTCATGCTCGATGAGTTCCAACAAGACGTTGCGCACGACCAGCTGTACATCAGCCCCCACCTGACTGTAGTTGGACGGAGCGATTACAAAGCGTTGCTGCGCGCGGCAATCCAAAGCGGTACTGAGACATCGCTCGCCGACAGCCTGCGCTCGCACGGTCGGATGAGGCTGACCAGGCAATGGCGAACCGCCACGGGTAACGTCGCCACGGAACTCCCTCCGACTGCCGCTGACACTCTGGCCGAAGCCGAGTTTCACCGCTTCTACGTTCGTGGGGTCTGTCGTCGGGCCCTTGAAGAGGGCATCCATGCGCTAGTGATTTATCGTGCCAAAGCAGCGATACACCGTCGCGTCAAATCAGAGGCGATGATCGGAGTGACGATAGACGCTAGCTCCTTGCTCGAAGACCTTCAAACTCGGCAAGCAGTTGAACCTGGTCCTGGCTTACCCGCGTTCTTCGGTTCGGGCCTCAGCGTGCGACTCCCCTGACGGTGCCTATCCCTCGTCCAGACAGCGCACAGAAAGCCCCCGTTGCCTGCTTGACAGAAGCGAGGTCGCAGACTGCGAGACGGCGCTTGCGCCACGGCGTTTCGGCCGGGGCTTCGTATCGCTCATCGGCGTGCGGGAAACGACCGCCTCTCACCACGGGATCATCGGAATGGCGCCCCGTGACCAACGGCGCTGGTCGACGAGAAGCTCGATCGCGGACTCGAGCTTGGCCATGTCGAACCTGGACGCCTCGAGGCTGGGGGCGTCGACAGATTGCCCGTACCCGGGCGCGACGACCCATGACGCCTGGATCACGCCTTCCGTTTCGTCCACGACTATTTGGAGGGCTCTCTCAGGCTGACCTTCCTGCCACCATAGCTGGAAGGTCGTGAGTGCGGTCCCGCTCCTGCGCTCGACTTTGATGGCCCCGTCGCCGGCGTCCTCGGCCTCACGGATGCGGGCCCACATCAGCTCCGGCAACTCGAGGACGCGCTGTTTGTTCTGCGTCTGCCGCCCGGCCTCGCCTTCCTCCTGTCGGCGTAGCGCGTCTTCCTGCTGCTTGGCCGACTCGCGTGCCGCCTGGACCGACTTCCTGATCCCACCGGCAAAGTCGCTCATCTTGGCCTCCTGTCTTCGCGACACCTAAGCACGGCCATCGCTGGTCGTCCGCACGGCTCGAGGCTCAGTCTGCTTGGCCGCTGGGCTCGGTTTGCGCGGCGTCCCCGAGGAAGCGGCGCAGCTCGGCCACCTCGTCCGGCGTGGCCAACTCGCGGGGCTCTATGCCCAGGGTGTCGGCGAGCGCCCGGACGGTGCGCGTGGAAGGCGCCGTCGTGCCGGCCTCGAGTCGCGTCAGGGTCACCGCGTGCAGGCCGGCTCGGCGAGCGAGCTCCCCTTGCGACAGAAAGTGCTCGAACCGGAGCCGCCTGAGGTTCTCGGCGAACGCCATCGTCGCTCCCTACATAGCCTGTGATAGCCAGATGATAACACGACGCTGCGTCGGTGCCAAGGACTGGTTGACAATATGCTAGCATGATGCTACTATGGTGTTGTCTCAGGCGCTGAGAGGCCCAACGCCGTTACACCCGGATCGCTGATACGTTGGGTGGAGCGAACTGCGAAACCGGCTGAGTCGAGACGACTCGGCCGGTTGCTTTACTCGCGCGCGGGATATGCTCGCCCGATCTTGAAACAACAGGACAATGACGGCGCGCTGACCGAGGGAGAACACCATGAACAAGGAGACGGATGGATCGGACGAGCCGACCCCCGCGAGTGGTTACCCACTCGTTACGGGGCGCAATCCCAGGCGCAACCGGGCGGGCCTATCATCGGCAGTCGAAAGGCCCGCGCCGCCGCCGCCAGTATCGAGGCCGCCGGGCTCAGGCCGCGAACTGAGAGGTGCACACCATGAACCCCCTTGTGCCGGCGCGACCGCTCCGTCTCCCGAAGCCATCTACACCTAAGCAGCGACGGAACGGCTCACCCGAGGGTTCGGGGTCCCCCACGCCACGCGCCAAGCGAGGCGGGCGCGCGTCCGCACAGCAGCTCCAGAAACGATGGCCCTGGTGGGCCAGCTTCCCGCTGGCGCTGCTGCTGAACTACCTGCTTATCTCGGTCCTATTCCCGGGCCAGCCGCAGCGGGTGGAGGTCTCCTACACGTTCTTCAAGCAACAGGTCGGAATCGATAACGTCGCGGAGATCAGCTCCCGCGCGGACACGATCCAGGGCGCCTTCCGTCAGGAGATGGCGTATCCTCCGGACGCCGGCGATAAGGCGAAGCCGGCCAAGGACTTCTCGACGGTGCAGCCGTCGTTCGCCGATCCCGGGCTCGAGACCTTGCTCAACGAGCACGGCGTCGTCATCAACGCCAAGCCCGTCGACGAGCCCCGCAACCCGCTGCTCAACCTGCTGCTCAGCTTCGGCCCAACGCTCCTGCTCATCGGCGGCTTCCTCTGGATCTCCAGGCGAGCCGGCGGCGCCGCGGGGGGCGGCCTCTTCGGCCTGGGGAAGAGCCAGGCCAAGCGCTACGACCAGACCGCTCCCGGCCAGAACAAAGTCACGTTCGCCGACGTGGCCGGGATCGACGAGGCCAAAGAGGAGCTGGTCGAGATCGTCGACTTCCTCAAGGACCCAAAGAAGTACACGCGGCTGGGTGGGGCCGCGCCCAAGGGCGTCCTGCTCGTGGGCGCGCCCGGGACGGGCAAGACGCTGCTCGCCAAGGCGGTCGCCGGCGAGGCAGGGGCGCCGTTCTTCAGCATGGGTGCTAGCGAGTTCGTGGAGATGATCGTGGGTGTGGGCGCCAGCCGCGTGCGCGACCTGTTCAAGCAGGCCCGCGAGGCCGCACCGGCCATCATCTTCGTCGACGAACTGGACGCCATCGGCCGCTCCCGGAGCGGGGTGATCTACGGCGGGAGCAGCAGCGAGCAGGAGCAGACGCTGAACCAGATCCTGACGGAGATGGACGGCTTCAGCTCCCGCGAGGGGGTGATCGTGCTGGCGGCCACCAACCGCCCCGAAGTGCTGGACCGGGCGCTGCTGCGCCCCGGCCGCTTCGACCGCCGTGTCACCATCCAGCCGCCGGACAAGGTGGGGCGGGAGGCGATCCTGCGGGTCCACACCCGCGGGGTGCCCCTGGCCCAGGGCGTCGACCTGAGAGACGTCGCCGCGTCCACGCCGGGGCTAGTGGGCGCCGACCTGAGAAACCTGGTCAACGAGGCGGCGCTGTTGGCCGCCCGGCGCGGCGAGGACGCCGTCCGCCAGGACGACTTCATGGATGCGCTGGAGAAGATCATCCTCGGCCCAGCGCGCCCGCTGGTCATGAGCCCGGCCGAGCGGGAGCGGGTGGCGTACCACGAGGGTGGGCACACCATTCTGGGCCTGCTCGTGGCCGAGGCGGATCCTGTCAACCGCGTCACCATCGTACCGCGGGGGATGGCGCTTGGCGTCACGTACCAGCGCCCGCAGGACGATCGCCACAACTACCACGAGGGCTACCTCCGCGCGAGGACCGTCGGCGCGATGGGCGGCCGGGCGGCCGAGGAGGTGGTCTACGGCACCCGCACGACCGGCGCCGAGAACGACATGCAGCAGGCGACGGACCTCGTCCGCCAGATGGTGACCCGCTGGGGCATGAGCAACAAGCTCGGCCCCGTCACGCTGGGGCCCCGCGAGAGCCCCTTCCTAGGCGGCGAGGGCGGCGAGTCCTCGTTCGGCTTCAGCAAGCCGTACAGCGAGACGACCGCCACGCTGATCGACGCCGAGGTGCGGCGGATCCTCCAGGAGAGCTACGACGAAGCGCTGCGCCTGCTGCGCGAGCACCGCCGCGAGCTGGACGCGCTGGCGGAGGCGCTTCTCGAGCACGAGACGCTGAAGGAGGACGCCATCCTGGCCGTGACCGGCCTCCGGCGTGAGCCCCCACCGGACAGCGCCGCGCCGGCTGGCCTCCCCGCCGCCTTGAACGGCGCGCGGTCAGTCAATGGACGGACCAGCGTCGAACCGTCGATTTCGGGCCCTGGGCGAAATGGAGCATGAGGCCGAGCCGCGAGGCTCGGGGTAAAGGAACATCGATACATGGCTGGGATCAGAAGAGTCGGGACACGGTCAGTGTCGTCGGTGCTCACGTTGGCGGCAAATCGGATCACCGGGGTACTGGCCGGCGAGGACATAGCGACTGGTGACGCCGGCCACATCGACGGCGACGGCAAGGTGTATCGCTCGATCGGGGCCAGCGCCGAGGAGGCAGCGGATGTGCGGGGTTTCACCGCGGCCAAGATCAGGAGCGGCGAAGAGGCCGGATTCGAACTGGTCAGGGCGGCCAATGACGGCGAGGCCGAGACGTCCCGTCCGTTCTCGTCGGGTGTGACCCACGCCGACGGCGGGGCTGAGGACGAGGAGGTCGTCGGCGCGCACATCCTCCATGCGGCCGGGCTTGAGGCCGACGAGCTGACAGCCGACACCCCGGCCGCGATCTACCTCCGCGACATCAGCCGGGTCCCGCTCCTGATCGCCGAGGAGGAGGTCGATCTAGCACGGGCGCTCGAGCGTGGCGACGTGGCCGGCAAGAAGCTCACGCGCGGGAGCTTCTTGCCGGAGGAAGGGCCCTGCCTCCGCGGCGAGCTGGCCGCGGGGGCCGAGGCGCGGCGCAGGCTGACCGAATCCAACCTCCGCCTGGTCGTCTCGGTCGCGCGCAAGTACATGGGTCGCGGCCTGCCGCTACTCGATCTGATTCAGGAAGGCAACATCGGCTTGTCGCGGGCCGTCGAGAAGTACGACTACCGCAAGGGGTACCGCTTCAGCACCTATGCCTGCTGGTGGATCCGCCAGGCGGTGAGCCGCTCGATCGCCCACCAGGCCCGCACGATCCGCCTGCCCCTCCACGTCGGCGAGTTCCTGTCGAGCATCGCCAAGGCCCAACGCAAGCTGGTCGGCGAGCTCGGCCGGGAGCCGGCGCTGCGCGAGGTCGCCGAGTACCTCGAGCTGCCGCTCGGGCGCGTCGAGGAGACCCTGCGGGCGGCCAAGCTGCCGATCTCGCTCGAGACGCCGGTCGGCGAGGAGGGCGATACCTCCGTCGGCGACCTGGTGCCGGATACGGAGGCGACGAACCTGGAGGCGGCCGCCGAGCGGTCGGACCTAGCCCGGGGGCTGGACGCGGCCCTGGGCGAGTCGCTAACCGAGCGGGAGCAGGCCGTGCTGCGGCTGCGCTTCGGGCTGGGCGGT
>DASPXK010000326.1:0-2335 GCA_035637315.1 Chloroflexota bacterium | reverse complement strand
TCGCCATCATCCGCGGCTCCGGTAGCGTGGTATAGACCACTCTGATCTGGCTACGGGGCGCTGCCGGCGAGATCAGATCCTGCGGGGAGAAGAGGGGCTGCTGCAGAAAGCGGTGGCGGAAGCGCCGACGTCGCCGGAGCTGTGGCAGCTCGATCGCCAAGGGCCACGCGCTCGGGTCCACCCCCGGCAGCGGCAATTGCGGAGTGGTGTAGCTGGTCTCGAAGATCCGCTTGGGCGTCACCTGGCGGAAGTGGTGGTGATCCCGCTGGTAGGTGACGTCATACCGGGCCAACGGCTCCTCGGCGAACTGGACCGTCACCTCCTCGTCGGCGACCCAGACCGTCGTGGCCTGACCCGTGAGGCCCCGTTCCCCGTAGATCCGCCAGTTCCGGAAGCGGACGTACCCCTCCTGGTCAACGCGCCGAGGGTCCTACCCATCCCAAGAGGCGGGTCACGCACGACAGGGCCCTCAGGGTAGGCCGTGTGCCACCGATACTGCAAACATGTGTAAAGGATCATCTGGCCAGGTCTGCTCCCAGGGCCTTCTGCGCATGAACCGGGTGCTGGACGCCTTCCCCAGGCCGCTCTATCCTGATCCTGGCGAGGCGGCCATGCTGTCGTAACACCGACACCAGCCCGCGCGGCCCGGTCCAGTCGCGCAAGCGACCGCTTGGGCGGTGAGAAAGGAGTGGGATGATGCCCACGAGTGCTGCAGCCGATGGGCACCCGCACGCCGTGCGGACCGCGCGTCCACGCCGGCGGCTGAGCCACAACGAAGCCTCTACGACGAGCACCCGATGCAGCGCTACTGGCGGGATATGCACGCGATCGGTCACCACCGCGCCCTGGACTGGGATGACGTCGCCGAGCAGTTCGGGCGAGCCGAGCTCGGCCTACCACCAAGGGGCCCCATCTTCTAGGTCGTGACGCGGCCGGCGGTGGACACCGCACAGGGTCGTGAAGGACGAGTGACGGGAGGACGGACATGAGGATCGTCGTGTTTGGCGAGGAGCAGCGTGTCGGGGCCTGGGAAGGCGACCGGATCGTCGACCTGAATCGCGCGTTCGCGCGGTACTTGGACAGGCGCGGCGAGACCAATCCCGGCCAGACCGCCGACGCGCGCGTACCGTCGCGACTGGAGGCATTCATCGCCCGCGGCCCGGCCGCGCTCGAAGACGCGCAGCGGGCCATCCCGGACGCGGCCGCCGATGGTGGCGCGGTCGCCTATGCCGCGAACGACGTGCAGCTCCACGCGCCGTGGGCCAATCGGCGGATTGCCTGCGTCGGCGGCAACTTCGCCGACCACCTTCTTGGCATGCAGGCGAATCGGCCCGCTGGCACGACCGCCAGCCGCGAGCAGATCACGCGCGAAGCCAGAGAGGCCGGCCAGTGGGGATTTTGGAAGGTCCCTGACGTCGTGGCGGGCCCGGACGCCGAGATCGCGTTCCCGAAGCGCACGCGGTACTTGGATTACGAGGGCGAGGCCGCGATCGTCCTGGGCAAGCGGGGAAAAGACATCCCCGCGGAGCGGATCGGCGAGTACGTCTGGGGCATCACCCTGCTCAACGACTGGAGCATCCGGGACGGAATGGGGAGCACGCGCCCCATGAGCTACAACCTGGCCAAGAACTTCGACGGCTCGACCTCGATGGGCCCTTGCATCGTCGTCGGCGAGCTGGATCCCCAGGGTGTTGAGGTGGAGACGCGCATCAATGGCATCGTCCGGCAGCGATTCAGCACCCGCGACATGATCTGGTCATTCGCGGAGGTCCTCGAACTGCTCTCCAGGGACTTCACCTTCGTGCCGGGCGACGTGATCGCCGGGGGGACCGGGGCAGGGACCGCGGCGGACAAGACCAAGTGGCTCCCGGACGGTACGCGGCCGCTGGACCTTTTCCTCAAAGTCGGCGACGTGGTCGAGCTCTCCTCGCCGAAGATCGGCACCCTGCGTAACCGCGTCGTGCAAGCCTGAGACGATGCGGTCAGGCTCAGCTCGCGGCTCCCGGGCTGGGCCGGCACAGAGGCTCCATGTGTTACGCGTCGCCGACCTTCGGCCTATACTGGCGGCGCGCTATCAGATAGCGGAAGGATGAGCGGGATGGGCCCAGCCGGCACCGAGAAGGTCGTCTTTGAATCCAACAGGCTCAAACTGGCCGGGGTAATCCACTGGCCGGTCGCAGCAAGTGGACGCGAGCGTGCGCCCGCATTCCTGGTGCTGCACGGTTTTGGTAGCACCAAGGACAGCAACGGCAGTGTCGCGACCGCTCAGCATCTCGCGACGCGCGGCTACCTCGCGCTCCGGTTCGACTTTCGCGGCTGTGGCGAGAGCGAGGGC
>DASPXK010000325.1:0-2506 GCA_035637315.1 Chloroflexota bacterium | reverse complement strand
TATCCCGACTGGGGGTCGGGAGATGGGAGCTGGGAGATGGGAGATGGGGGTTGGCAGACAGGAGCGCATCGTGGCTAACCCCCAACTCCCAACTCCCATCTCCCAAGCGCCCGATCTGGTCACGCTCACGATTGACGGCCGCCAGGTGCGGGTCCCGAAGGGCATCCTGTTGGTGGACGCGGCCACGCAGGCCGGGATCGAGATCCCAGTGTTCTGCTACCACCCCAAGCTCAAGTCGGTCGGGGCCTGTCGGATGTGCCTGGTTGAGATCGAGAAAATGCCTCGACTCCAGACAGCCTGCACCTCACCTGTCGTCGACGGTATGGTGGTCTACACGCATAATCCGAACGTCGTCGCCGCCCAGACCGGGGTCCTGGAGCTGCTGCTCGCCAATCACCCACTCGACTGCCCCATTTGCGACAAAGGCGGGGAGTGTCCACTTCAGGACAACACGTTCAAGTATGGGCCAGGCACCAGTCGCTACACCGAGCGGAAGCGGCTGCTTGCCAAAGCCCTGCCGCTGTCCGATCGGATCGTCCTAGATCGCGAGCGGTGCATTCTGTGCTATCGCTGCACCCGATTCCAGGCCGAGATCCCCGGCGACGAAGTGCTCGCGGTGCTCGACCGCGGTGGGCACAGCGAGATCGGAGTGCTGCCGGGCGAGACGTTCGACTCGCCCTTTAGCGGCAACACCATCGAGCTGTGTCCCGTCGGCGCGCTGACCAGTCGCCAGTACCGATTCAAGGCTCGGCCCTGGGACCTGGAACGCACGCCGACCGTTTGCGCCGGCTGCGCGGTCGGCTGCAACGTCGAGGTGCACACCCGGGACGGCCGCGTCCAGCGGATCGTCAGTCGGGAGAACCGCGAGATAGATGACGGCTGGCTGTGTGACTACGGTCGCTTCGACACGATGCCGCCCGTCTTGGAGGGCCGGGCTGTTCAACCGCTGGTCCGGGGCAAGCCTGCCGCCTGGGACGAGGCTTATGCACATGCCGCCACGCTCCTGCGCTCAGGCCCGGCTGGCATGCTCGCCTCGCCCGGGCTCACCAACGAAGCGATCTGGCTGTTCGCGGATGCGCTGCGGGCAGCCCTGCCCGAGGCGCCAGCCGCGTTCTGGCCATCGGGCGGGACCGGCTGGCTCCTGCGCGGGGCGATCAGGAACTTGCTTGCGTGCCGAACGATTGTCCTGGTCGGTCTCGATCCATGGAACGAGCTCCCGATCCTCGCACTCTGGCTGCGTAAGGCTGTCTTGGGCGGAAGCACGCTGCTGGTCATTGGCCCCCAGAACGGCTTGTACCGCGACACCGCCCACTGGCTGCGGATTCCAGCCGGGCACGAGCTCGGGATCGTCAAACAGATCGTGCGACTCGCCAGCCCGGCCTGGAGCGGAGCGAAGGGCCGGCCCTCGAGCGGAGCGAAGGGCCCCGGGTCGCGAGCCGCGAAGAGGGCTGAGACCGTCACTGGGCGTGCCGCGTGGGCGGGCCGCGAGCCAGATCGGCGCGCGATAGCGGCCGCCGCGCAAGCCCTCGGCCGCACGCCGGCGGCGCTGTTGGTCCACCCTCGCCTGGCCGGGGACCAGCAGGCGCGCGGCCTACTCGAGCGGTTGGCCACGGCGATGGGTGCGGATGGCGAGACGGGCATGCTGGGCAGCCCGCCGCTGGCGGCCAACGGGCGAGGCGCCATGGACTTGGCGGCTGACATCGCGATGCCTCCGGCAGGAGGCGACGTGGTCGGGCGAGCGACGGCTGGCGACCTGTCGGCACTCCTACTGCTCGGGCGCGAAGAGTGGCCGCCGGCCGGCGGCGCCCGACGCATCCTGGTGACGACGGGTCCCATCGACGACGCCGAGGCGGCCGAGGTCGTCTTGCCGATCGCCCATCCGTATGAGCAGGCGGGCTCGTTGACAAACTTGGAGGGCCGAGTCCAGTTCCTCGAGGCGGCCGCACGGCCTCCCCAGCGTGTGCCGCCCGATTGGCTGGCCGTGGCCGACCTGGCGGCCGCTCTCGGTGGCAGTCCACCCCGTGAGCTGGCCGCCATCCGCGCTTCGCTTGCAGAGGCGCATCCCGCCTACCGATTCCCGGAAAGTGGCGGCAGGCGCCGCGGCAAGCTGGACCTACCTGTGGCGAGTGCGGATCGCTGATGGACGGCTCGCTCACACTCGACCTGGTCCGCTCGCTGCTCGTCATCTTCGGGCTGCTGACCGGGATGGCCTACATGACCTGGTTCGAACGGCGCGCGATCAGCCGAATCCAGGTCCGGATTGGCCCCAATCGGACCGGTCCGGGCGGCCTGCTTCAACCGCTGGCCGACGCGCTCAAGCTGTTTTTCAAAGAGGACATCGCGCCGGCCTCGGCCGACCGCTTGCTCTACCCGATCGCGCCCGCGCTGGCGCTATTCGCCGCTCTCGCGGCCTTCGCCGTCGTGCCGCTTGGACCGACGGTCTCCGTGGCCGGCGTGGACGTCCCGCTCCAGGTCGCGGACCTGCCGGTGGGGGTGCTCTACCTGC
>DASPXK010000324.1:0-11616 GCA_035637315.1 Chloroflexota bacterium | reverse complement strand
CAGCCGCACGCCGCCCAGGAGCATCGCCAGCGGAAAGCCCGTCTCGCCGGGGACGTCGGGCGGCGTGACGCCGCTCGGCTGGCTCGCGGCGGGCCTTGGCGGGCTGTTCGTCGGCCTGGTTTACTCCGCCACCGCTCGAGGTCGCTTTGGCTGGCGCCAGCCGATCCTGGTGGCTCTGGCGGCCGGGCTGATCGGGTCGCTTGGGGACTCGATCGCCGGGGCAACGGTCCAGGCGGCGTATCGCTGCCCGGCCTGTGGCGCCTTGGCCGAGTCGCCTCGGCGCCACTGTCGGGACGCGATACAGCCAGCTACTCTCGTCCGTGGCGCGAGCTGGATCACAAACGATGCCGTGAACCTGATCGCAACGTCCATCGGCGGGCTCGTCGGAGCGGTCGGGTGGTCCGGCCAGGCCATGCTACACTCGAACGCGTGTCATCCAGGCGGGGATGACGAGACCGAATGTGGAGGCCACGCAGATGCAGAAGGTCTACGTAACGCGGAGCATGTACTCAGAGGCGCTCGACACCCTCGAGCGCGGCCTCGACGTCAAAGTCTGGAATGGGGACCGCGCGATCCCGCGGGACGTGCTGCTGCGAGAGATCGCCGACGCCGACGCCGTTCTGACCCTTCTGACGGAGCGGGTCGACGATGAGTTCCTGGCCCTTGCCCCCAAGCTCAAGATCGTGGCCAACATGGCGGTGGGCTTCGACAACATCGACGTTCCGGCTTGCACTCGCCGCAAGGTCGTCGTAACCAACACTCCGGGCGTGTTGACCGAGACGACCGCCGACTTCGCGTTCGCGCTGTTGATGGCCGTCGCCCGCTTCGTGGCGCCGGGCGTCCAGTACGTGCGCGACGGGAAGTGGACGACCTGGAGCCCGACCCTGTTTGTGGGCCGCGACATCCACCACGCCACGCTCGGCATCGTCGGACTCGGGCGGATCGGGCAGGAGATGGCCAAGCGCGGCACCGGCTTCGACATGCCGATCATCTACTACGACGTGTTTCGCCGCGAGGACCTGGAGCGACAGCACGGCTGGCGATACGTGGACTTCGATACGCTCCTCCGCGAGGCCGATTTCGTGACGATCCACGTGGACCTGAACGAGGGCACCCGCAAGCTGTTCTCGACCGACGCCTTCAAGAAAATGAAGAAGACCGCCTACCTGATCAACGCCGCCCGCGGGCCGATCGTGGACACCGACGCGCTGTACCGCGCGCTCGTCGATGGCGAGATCGCCGGAGCCGGCCTGGACGTGACGGACCCTGAGCCTCTGCCGGCGGAACATCCGATCCTGGGGCTGGAGAACGCGGTCGTCTGCCCGCACATCGCCAGCGCCAGCCTGCAGACGCGGACAAAGATGGCTGTCCTGGCCGCCGAGAACATCGTCGCCGTGCAATGGCGAGAAGCCGAAGACGCCCGTCAACCCGGAGGTGTTCGCGTAGCTGTCATCCTGAGTCCTCATTGTCATCCTGAGCCCTTCGATACCTCAGGGTAAACTCCGCGAAGGATCCGCTGTCCGGGCACGGATTCTTCGCTGCGCTCAGAATGACAATCCGGCGCACAAGCCCACTGCGATTTCTTCACAGCCTCTGAGCCGTCACCGCGTGAACACGGGTGGCAGGGACCGTCCAAGGATGCGCTGGATCAGCCTGTAATCCAGCTCTGGGCTGGAAAGCTGGCGGTCCTGGTTGCGACGGCTTGGGTCCGGGTACCAGATCATGAATGGACGCTCGAAGCGCCCGCTATTCTGGGCGCTCCACTCGCCGCCAGTCGGCTCTTGCGGGTCGCCAATCAGCGTGTACTCGAAGCTCTTCCCATCCGCGGCCGGCCACGGCCGCGCCCCGACCCAGCCAGCCGGAACGTCATTGTCGACAAACCAGACCACCGTGCGGACGAGCCACACGTTCGGCCGGATGGCGTCCGGACCCATGACCGACTCGAACTTGAACGCGGGGTAGCTCCAGACCTCTTCGTCGCCGAGGCGGAAGGTGAAGATCATCCCTTTACGCTGGCGGCCAAGCCAGGAGAGCAGCATTCGGTGCAGTTCCGCGGGCGTGACCTCCTGCTCCTCACTGCCAAGGGCCCAGAGGGCAGCATCGGCAAAGTGGTAGGCGCTGAGGAGCCCTTTCTGGTCGGCCACGCCAAAAGTGAGCTCGTTGACGATCCGCGAGTCCGTCGGCTCGGGCTCGAGCAGCGCCGCGGCGGCCCAGCCGTTGCAGTGGCCGGCCCACTGGAGACCAGCGAAGATCAGCTCTGAGCGCTCCCATTCCACTGTGCGGGGATCCGGCTGGCCGAGACTCTCGACGTAGCGGTCGTACTTGGCCAGTGGTCCGCTCGGATCGAACAGGAACGGGCCACCGGCCCGGAAGTTGGCCGGCCACCACCACCCGGACCACGGGTAGCGCTCGGCGTCACCGGTCGAGCGAGGTGATGGCTGGGCCCGCTTCGCGTGGTCGGGCGGCTCGCCGAGCTCTTCCACGCGGCGGATCTCAGAAAGCCTATCACCCCCGAGCCAGACCAGGGCGCCGAACTGGAACAGCTGGGCGACCCGGTCCTTCCAGATGAATCGACCGCTGACCGGATAGCCGAGCTTGGCCAGCCCGCCGTGGCGCTGGAATTCGTCCCAGAACGGAATGCTCGCTTCGTTCGCGACCCGGTAGCCGGCCCCGTTCTGGCCCGGTGCAGCCTGGGTGTAGAAGTAACCGTTCGGGATCGCGAAGTCTTCCGCAGCGCGCTGGGCCGCGGCCGGCACTGGAGCAGCGGCCAGCACGACGAGCGCGAGAACGAGTCCGCGAATCCAAGTCGCGACCATCGCGCCATGATAAACGATGGACGCCAGGATCGGATGCGCGATCGCCTGTTATCCGACCCAAAGGACGTCTGCCGAAACACGAAGACACCAAGGCACCAAGAGCTAGGATCGGCTCCTCTTGGTGCTTTGGTGTCTTGGTGGTTAGGCGACTCGCGGGACTGACAGACCGAGCAGGAAGCGCGCGCGCCGGAGAAGAGTAAGCCAGATTCTGTTCTAGGCGGCCATCTATCTGTCCCGATTCATCGGGACCCCCGATCGCTCGGGGCGCCCCCTACCCCGGCCTCGGCGAGCAGCGTCATCGGCCGTGCTTGGGGTTGCAGCGGGGAGGATTACCCTTTTCACTCCCGGCCCTCGCGAGCCGGGCCTTGGTCTCTGTGGCTCTAACTGCCGGTTGCCCGGCCTCGGCTTCCGCCGAGCACCCCGCTCTGTGCTGTCTGGACTTTCCTCTCCGATCGAGATCGGAGCGGCCGCCCTTCCTCCAGCGAGCGCGCAACCAGATTATATCAGGTCAGCCAGCACGGCTCTCAGGCGTGTCGTGTGTAGGTCGAACGGCTGTGTCCGCAGCTAGTCGGGCCTCGAGCGTAGTCGTCTGAGGAGCGAGTTGGCCATCACGGCTACGGCTGGAATGAGAAGCGGGACGGCGGCGAAACAGACCGTCGGGTTCTCGCCGCCCGGTTGCTGTTGTTGCACGAGTTGCTGCCCGAGCGCCAACAGCGCGGCGGCGGCCTCGGCCACAGGCGCCTCCTACTTCTTCAGCGTCAAGCTCACAGCCGGGATGAACGCCCCCTGGCTGGCGTAGGCCAGGATACTCACCTGCTGCGCGATGGCGCCAGCGACCACGCGGAATGCCTCGCTCTCCGGCGAGTGGGGGTCGGTAACGACAACCGGGCGGCCCTCGTCACCGCCGATACGTACTTTCGGCTGGAGCGGCACATGACCCAGAAACGCCGAGCCGAAGTGCTGGGCGATCCGCTCGCCACCGCCTCGGCCGAAGATCTCATGGCGCTCCTTGCAGTTGGGACAGATGAAGTAGCTCATGTTCTCCACGACACCGATGATCGGTACCTCGAGGCGGCGGAACATCGCTACACTCTTGGCGACATCCTGGAGCGCCACATCCTGCGGCGTGGTCACGATCACCACGCCGGACAGTGGGATCAGCTGCGACAGGCTGAGCGAAGCGTCGCCGGTCCCGGGCGGAAGGTCCACGACCAGGTAGTCGAGCTCGCCCCAATCCACGTCGCGCAAAAACTGCTGGATGGCGCCATGGACCATCGGCCCGCGCCAGATGACCGGGTTGTCCTCGTCGATGAAGAAGCCGATCGACATCAGCTTAATGCCGTAGCTGCGCATGGGGACTATCTTGCCGCCGTCGCTCTGAAGCTGCGGCTTGGTCTTGAGCCCCATCATGAGCGGGATGTTGGGGCCGTAGATGTCGCCGTCGAGCAGGCCGACCCTGGCGCCCGTCTCGGCCAGCGCAAGCGTCACGTTGACGCTGGTTGTGGATTTGCCAACCCCGCCCTTGCCGCTGGCAACGGCGATAACGTTCTTGACCTGGGGGATCAACTCCTCGTTGGAGGTGGCTCGACCCGAGGTGGTCTGGGCTCGCATATCGACCGAGACTTCCTTCACCCAGGGGAGGCGAAGCACCGCGTCCCGCGTCCACTCCTTCATCTTGTCCTTGACTGGGCAGGCGGGCGTCGTCAGTACGACGGCGAAGCTGACCCGATCGCCCTCGATCTTCAACTCCTGAATCATGCCGAGGGTGACGAGATCGCGGTGCAGGTCAGGGTCCTGCACGGTGCGAAGCTCGCCCAACACCTCATCGCGCCTCATATCCACCGACACTGTCGCTTCACTCCTCGAACGTGGCGGTCCGGCGGGACACCGTTGGGGCACCCTTTATCGCCCCCTGTCCCCAACGGAGGCGCGATAAGTCGCGCCCCTGCGCCGCGCGTTACCCTAGAAAATTGTACTCGACCGGAGGTCAAAAATACGAGTCAATCAGTCGGATTTATGGCCGACGGCCGGCCTGCCGATGCCAAACCCAAACCTCTCGAGAGTCTGCCAGAACCGGCCCGGGGCCGGCACCACCGGGCGCCTGAAGACGCTGCCAAAGTGGAACGCCAGCGCTTGTGTCAGGCGGGCGGTGTCGAGCGCCTGTCCCAGGACACGCTCGGCGGAAGTGACGCCTCGGTCGCCCAGCCCGCATGGGTTGATCAGCGCGAAGTGCCCCAGATCGGGCGCCACGTTGAGCGCAAAGCCGTGGATGGTCACTCCGTGTATCACGGCCACTCCGATCGCCGCGATCTTGCCCTGCGCGGCGAACACGCCACGGTTGCTGGCATCTCGCAGTGTGGCGACCCCCAGCCCGCGCAGCGTCTGGATGATCGTCTCCTCGAGACCCCAGACGAAACTGGGGGCATCGCGCGCCAGTTCGCGCAGCCGAACGATCGGGTAGCCGACGACCTGGCCCGGACCGTGGTAGGTGACCAGCCCGCCGCGGTTGGTCTCGTGAACCGCGATCCCAAGCCGCTCGAGCTCCTCAGGCGAGGTGTAGATGTCGTCGCGGCTCCCACGCCGCCCTAGGGTAAACACTGGCGGGTGCTCGACGAACAGCAGCAGGTCGGGAACCCGCTCGGCGTCCCGCTCGGCGGCCAGAAAGCGCTGCAGGCCGAATGCGGCCCCGTATTCGATTCGCCCTAGTTGCGCCACCCAGACGGGTCGTTCAACGTTCAACGTTGGACGCAGCGGCGCGCTCGCGTGGTTTGGGCAGGTGGAGCGCGGCTCCGGACGCTGCCCAGGCCGCCTCCATGACGGACTCGGCCATCGTCGGGTGGGCGTGAATCGTCCCGGTGATGTCTTCCAGAGTCGCCTCGAGGCGGATCCCGAGGACCGCTTCCGGGATCATGTCGCTTGCCGATGGCCCGATGATGTGCACCCCGAGCAGCTCGCCATATTTGCCGTCGGCGACCACCTTCACCAGGCCATCAGTGTCGCCATACGTCATCGCCCGACCGCTGGCGGCAAGCGGGAACTTGCCGACGCGCACGTCGTAGCCCTTATCGCGCGCTTCTCTCTCCGACAGGCCGACCGTGGCTACCTCCGGGTGGGTAAACGTGCAGGAGGGGACCGCTTTGTAGTCCATCGTCTTGTCCTGGCCGGCGATGGTCTCCATGGCCGTGATTCCCTGGTGCGACGCCAGGTGGGCCAACAACTGCTTACCGCTTACGTCCCCGATCGCGTAGACGTTCGGGACGCTGGTTCGTAGCTGGTCGTCGATCTCGATGAAGCCGCGGCGGTCGGTCTTGACGCCAACGTCGTCGAGGCCGAGGCCCTCGGTGTTCGGCTTGCGTCCGACCCCGATCAGGACCATGTCGGCGGCCACTCGCTCTTGCTTGCCATCCTTGAGAGTCAGCGTGCCAACCTTCTTGCCGTCATCGCCGTCGGAGATCTCCTCCAGCTTCGCGTCGGTGTGAACGGTGATCCCGCGCCGCGAGAGCGAGCGGGCGAGGGCGCGCCCCATGTCCTCGTCCTCGAGCGGGAGCAGGGTCGGAAGCATCTCGACGAGTGTGACCTGCGAGCCAAAGGCTCCGAAGATGTTGGCCCACTCGGCCCCGACCGCCCCGCCCCCGATCACCAGCATGCTCTGAGGTACCTCGCGAAGCTCGAGCGCACCGTCGCTGTCGATCACGCCGGAGCCACTGGCCCCCTTGATCGGGAGGCTGGCTGGCTCCGACCCGGTCGCGATGATCACGTTCTTGGCACTGATCGCGGCCTCGTTCGCACCGGTGATCAGCACCTTACGCCGTTCGACCAGCCGCCCGGAGCCTCTGATGACTTGGACGCCGTTGCTCTCGAGGAGGCTGGCCACCCCGCCGACGAGCTGTTTGACGACCTTGTCTTTGCGGGCCAGTACCTTGGCGTAGTCGACCCGAACATTTTCGGCCAGGATCCCGAAGTCGGCCGAATGCATGAACGTCGTCAGCAGGTCTGCCGAGCGCAGCATCGCCTTCGTGGGTATGCAGCCGCGATTGAGACACACACCGCCCAGCTCCTCACGCTCGACCACAGCCACCTTGAGCCCGAGCTGGGCCCCCCTGATCGCGGCCACATACCCGCCCGGGCCCGTCCCGATGACACACACGTCGACGTCATGCTCCACCAGGGTCACCTCCAGGCCAGGATACGTTTCCGTGGTAGGGGCGCACGGCGTGCGCCCTTGTTGGGCGGTGTGAGGCGGGCGCACGCCGTGCGCCCCTACCGTGTCTATGCATTGACCTCGCCAACGACCTCGCCCATCTGCGAGGTGTCGTAGCCGCCGAGGGCTTCGACCTGGCGGCGAAAATCAGGACCGCGTACGATCTCGAGAAGCGGCCGGAGCAGCTCCGACTCGTAGTGCTCGCGCGGCACGACTAGATCGTAGCGCTCTTTCAACAGTGGGACGAAGTCGAGTCGCAAGGCTCGCGCAGCCGCCAGGATGCCGAGCCCGGTGTCGGCCGTCCCGCCCGCGACCGAGGCGGCCACCATCAGGTGGGTGAACTCCTCGCGCGTATAGCCATTGATCTGAAGGGGGTCGACGCCCATCTGCTTCAGGCGGTAGTCGAGCAGCACACGTGTGCCGGCTCCCTTCTGACGGTTGACGAACTGGACGTCCGGGCGGAGCAAGTCCTCGAGGCCACCGATGCGCTTCGGGTTACCGCGCGGCACGATCAGCCCCTGCTCTCGGTACGCCAGGTTGACCAGCAGGATTGGCCTGCCCGCCAGGTAGCGGCGCACGTACGTCACGTTGTATTCGCCGCTCTCCTCGTCCAGCAGGTGCGAGCCACTCAGGTGAGCTTCCCCGCGCTGGAGCGCGATCAGTCCGCCCAGGCTGCCCACATTCGACGACGAAAGGGTCAGCCCACGGTGGCGCTTGCTCAACTCGCTCGACAGCAGATCCAGCGTCAGGTCATGGCTGCCAATCGCCACGATCGTGCGCTCGATCTCCTCCGGGCCGCGCAGCAGCTCGACGGTGATCTCAGTCCCAGCGTGAAGGCCCTCGGAAAAGCGCGGGATCAGTGTGATGCCGTCGGCGCGCACGAGCGACATGATCACGCCTGCCCCACGCTGGAGTGGCGTGGCGGTGACGCGGTTGCCGACCTTGCCAAGCTTTACACGCAGGTACTCGTCCTCGCCCATCGGCGACAGCACCTTGCGGGTGATGGTCGCCTGCATCCTGGGCCGCTCGGGCGGGGCCGAGCCCAGGAGGCGAAACAAGAGCGGCCGAACGAACAGCTCCGACGTCAGCACGGCTGAGACGGGGTAACCCGGGATGCCCAGGATCGGCTTCCCGCGCGCCACGCCGAGGATGACCGGGTGGCCGGGCCGGACGGCGACACCGTGCACCAGCAGATCGCCTAGCTCGGCGACGATTCGAGCTGTGAAGTCTTCCGAGCCCGCCGAAGAGCCGGCGTTGACGACCACGACGTCATGCTCCCCCAGAGCCGTCTCGATCCGCTGCTTGAGGAGCGGATAGTCATCTGGGGTCACAGACAACCGGCAGGGCGCGCCGCCCCACTCGGAGATCTGGCTGGCCAGCATCAGCGAGTTGAACTCGATGATCTGGCCTGGCTTGACGTCTGGGCCCGGCTCGACCAATTCCGTCCCGGTCGGCATGATCGCGACGCGCGGGCGGCGGCGGACCTCCACGTGGGTGCACCCGCACGCGGCGGCCGCGCCGAGGTCGACCGGGCCGAGCATCTTGCCCTCGGGCAGGACAAGCTCAGTCGCGACGATGTCCTCGCCCATCGACCTGACGTGCTGCCAGGGCGCGACTGGTGCCATGATCTCGATCTGCTCGCCGAAGCTCTGGATATGCTCGAGCATGATGACGGCGTTGGTGTCGGGCGGGAGCGGGTCGCCCGTGTCCACCCAGAAGGCCTGCGCCCCGAGCCGCAGCCTGACGGGCGAGGCCTCAGACGCTCCGAGCGCGTTCTCGGCGCGGACGGCGGCGCCGTCCATGGCAGCCCCGTGGTAGTGCGGTGAAGAGATCGAGGCCCAAACGGGCGCAGCTGTCACCCGTCCGAGCGCCTCGGCGACCGGAACTCGCTCGGGGCCGATCGGCCCGAGCCCATCGGCGGCCGCCAGGGCAGCCTCGAATCGGCGGCTCGCCTCGTCGAGCGGAATGTCCTCGAGGTAGACCTTTCTGGGCACCACGACGTGGCTCAGAACAGGATCACCTGGACCCAGTCGCCCTCGCTCAGGCCGCCCTGGTCCAGCTCGATCTTGACCATCCCGTCCGCCTTGACCAGCGTGTAGATCAGGTTCGACTTGCCGAAGACTGGCGCAGCCCACAGGCTGCCGTCGCGCGTCTCGAGCTTGACCTGGAAGTAGTCCTCGCGGCCCGGCTCGGAGGCGACGTTGCGGGTGAGCCGAGCTGCAATGGCCTGGCTGGGTGGCCGCCGAGGGCAGCCACACAGCAGGTACAACGCCGGCGCAACGAACAGATCGAAGGTGACCATGCAGGAGACCGGATTGCCCGGCAGGCCGAAGACGGGCTTGCCCTGGGCGAATGCCAGGATTGTCGGCTTGCCGGGCTTCAACGACACGCCGTGCACCAGGACCCCGGGCTCGCCCAGCGAGCCGATCACCTGGGCGGTCATGTCGCGCGTGCTCACGGAGCTGCCGGCCGACAGGATCAGCACGTCGCACTTCGCCAGCCCGCGCCGGGCGGCCTGCTCGAGCTGCTCGTATACGTCGGGGACGATCCCTAGCCGAGCGGGCGAGTGCCCAGTCCGCTCGACCAGCGCGGCGAGTGTGTAGCTGTTGATGTCGCGGATCTGCCCCGGGCCGGGCCGCGTGTCCGGCGGCACGACCTCGTCGCCGCCCGAGACGATGCCCACCGTGAGCCGCCTGGCCACCAATAGCTCGGTGATCCCCATCGCGAGCAGCCCGCCCAGGTCCTGAGACCTCAGGATGCGACCGCGCGCGAGCAGTGGGTCACCCTCTCTGACGTCTTCGCCGATCCGGATGACGTTTTCGCCCGGCGCGACCGGGCGCAGCACCTCGACGGTCGAGCTGTCCACCTCCTGGGTGTGCTCGACCATCACGACCGCGTCGGCGCCTTCGGGCAGCATCCCACCCGTCGCGATCCGCATCGCCTCGCCGACGCCTGGGCTGCGCTCGGGCGGGCTCCCCATGAGTACCTCGCCGACGACGTTCAGATATGCTGGCAGCCCGTCGCTGGCGCCGAACGTGTCGGCCGCTCGGACAGCGAAGCCGTCCATCGTGGAGCGCGGGAACGTCGGCAGGTCACCCGGCGCAGCCAGCTCCTCGGCCAGGATGCGCCCGAGTGCAGAGGCAGTCGGGACGCGCTCCGTGCCGGTGGGCCCCGCCAGATATGGCCTCAGCCGCTCGAAGGCCTCAGCCGGGGCCAGGACGTTAAACAGCTCGGTAACCGGCGCGCTCTGCATACCGGGATTGTACCGTCAGCCAGTAGGCGGTAGGCAGTAGGCAGTGGGCAGCAGGCAACATGGAGAGCGAAGGCGTTCGGAGCTCTGGCGAGGCGGGTGTGCCGGGCGGTCCAATCTGGCTAGACTTTCTACTGCCTACTGCCTACTGCCTACTGCCTACTGCCTACTGCCTACTGCCCACTGCCTACTGCCTACTACGCATGGACTTCTCCTTTTTCGAGCGTGAGGCCGAGGCGTTCACGGCGGCCTTGAATCGTGAGCGCTACCTCTATCGGGCCGGGGTCAAGCCAGCGCTCGAGCTCGAGCCGATCTACGACCGACATCCCGAGCTCTGCTCCATCGACACATACGGCTGGCTTCACGATCAGCCGCTCGAGGCCAAGCCGCTCCGATCCCTACTCGATTTCGTCGCCAGCAATATGATCGGCCAGGCGACGTGGCGGCTGGACGAGCAGCTGGCGGAGGCCGAAGCCCGGGCCGCCGTGGAGTGGGATGGCGCCGCGCTACCATTTCGGGCTGCCTCGCTCGTGCTCGTGAATGAGCCAGATGCCGAGCGCCGGCATGCTCTGGAGGAGCTGGTCCGCGCGGAGACGGGCCGACTGAGCCGCTTGCGGTGCGACCGCTACCTGGCGGCCGTGAGTATCGCTGGGGAGCTCGGGTTTGCCGACTACGGGTCGATGCTCCACGAGCTGCGCGGTCTGGAGCCGGCCGTCCTGGTGACGGCGGCCAGGACGATTCTCGAGCGGACGGCCGATATGTACCATCAGGCGCTGAGCGACCAGTCCATCCACCACGCGCTCGACGGCGAAGATCTCTGGTCATCCGACCTCGAGTGGGTCCGCCGTGGCACCGAGTACGACGGCCTCTTCGCGGCCGAGTACCTCCTGCCCGCGCTTCACGGGACGGTCGCCTGGCTGGGCCTGCGCCTCGAGGAACAGTCCAACGTGCGGCTCGACCTCGAGTCTCGGCCTCTCAAATCCGCCTGCCCGTTCTGCATCCCGATCGCCGTGCCGGACGAGATCGTGATCGTATCTACGCCGCGCGGCGGACGCCTCGACTTCGAAGGGCTGCTCCAGCAGCTGGGACGCGCCGAGTCACTCGCCACCGTCGATCGAACTCAGCCCTTTAGCCATCGGCGTCTCGGCGATATCGCCGTTCGGGAGGGCTATGGCTTGCTGCTGCGGGGTATGGCGTCCGAGCCGGCCTGGCTGGGCTGGCGGCTGGAGATCGACGATCCGCGCGACGTGATACGGCTCGCCGCCTTTGAGCGCTTGTACGAGCTTCGGCGCGTGGCGGGCGCTGTTCTCTGTGAGCAGGAGCTGCACGCCGCAGCGGAGCCGGAGGCC
>DASPXK010000323.1:0-4723 GCA_035637315.1 Chloroflexota bacterium | reverse complement strand
CCAGCTCATCGCCGACGTGGTCGCTCGCCGGCTCAACGTGAACCGAGACCCGCGCGGTGTTCTGGTCGAGACTCTCAAGGACACTTGGGTCGACTGCTACGATCCGGCCCGCTGGCCGTTCGCTCAGTCGTACTATTCAGTTACCGAGCCCTGGGTGGCGCGCGACGAGGACCGCTGGCACCTCCACGAGCGGCAAGCCGATCGCTTCGTCGTTCCTTCTGGTGACATCGCACTCGCGCTGTACGACTCGCGCCAGGGCTCGCGGACCCACGCTTGGCTGAACCTGATTCGGATGGGTGTGTCGAACGGGGATGATGGCCAGTACCTGGTGCTCATCCCGCCACGCGTGCTGCACGGCTTCCTGGCGCTCGGCCCGCGAGCCGCGCTGCTGCTCAATTTCCCCACCCGTCAATACGATCCGGCTGACGAGGCACGCGTCCCATTCGCGGACATCGGCGCGCACGTGGCCGACGGCCGCCCGTTCTCGTGGGACCTCGTCCGAGACGCGGAGCGGAATGCCAGCCTCGCCGGGCGATAAGAGGGCCGGCGCATGAAGGTCCTGGTAACCGGCGGAGCCGGCTTCATCGGGTCGCACGTCGTCGATCGGTTGATCGCGGCCGGACACGACGTCGCCATCGCCGACAACCTGACAACCGGGCGGCGGGAGAACGTAAATCCGGCGGCCCGTTTCTACGCGGCCGACATTCGCGATCCGGGTGCTCTGGGGCGTGTTTTCGAGGCGGAGCGTCCGGAGATCGTCAGCCACCAGGCCGCCCAGGCCAGCGTCAATGTGTCAATGGCCGACCCGCCGCGCGACGCCGAGATCAATGTGATCGGCTCGTTACACGTACTCGAGGCGTGCCGCCAGCATGGCGTGCGGAAGGTGGTCTATGCTGGCACAGGCGGCGCAGCCGTCGGCGAGCCGAAATACATCCCGGTGGATGAGGATCACCCGGTCGACCCGCTGAGTCCGTACGGCGCCAGCAAGCACGCCGTGGAGCACTATTGCAGCCTCTACCGCGCCAACTGGGGCTTGGACAGCACGGTGCTGCGCTACGCCAACGTATACGGCCCGCGGCAGGACCCGTACGGCGAGGCCGGCGTGATCGCGATCTTCACGGCCCGAATGCTCGGTGGCGGTGAACCGATCGTCAATGGCAGCGGCGAGCAGGAGCGCGACTACGTCTACGTCGGCGACGTGGCCGAGGCCAACCTGCTGGCGCTGGAGCGCGGCGGTGGTGGGATGTACCACCTGGGAACCGGCATCGGTACATCGGTCAACGCGCTGTTCGAGAAGCTCGCGGCCTTGATCGGCTACGCGCGTCCTCGTAAGCACGGGCCGGCCCTGCCGGGCGAGGTCTTCAAGATCGCCCTATCGGCCGAGCGAGCCCGGCGTGACCTCGGCTGGAGACCTCGCGTCAGCCTCGACGAAGGCCTCCGCCTGACCGTCGAGAGCTTGCGCGCAGCGTCCCAGGCATCGTCAACCGCTGGCGTGGTTCGCCCAGGTCGTTCGACAAGAAGGTCGCCGAACTAAAACCGCGGCCGTCCCCGGAGCTGCCGCTGTCCCGCGGGCTCACGCCCTCACGGCGGACCGACCGCCCGACCGCCGGGTGCTTGGGGCGATCGAAGACCCCGAGTGGATTCTTCGCGGCTATGGCGGTACCTTCATCGCCGTCAGCGGGATGGGCCGACGACATTACCTCGCCGTCGTTTGCCGCGCGCTGGGCCCACACGACGGTTTCGTCATCACGGCATATTTCACATCGAAGATCGAGAGAAGGGGGGTGCTGTGGCCAGGGAGGCGTTGACCGACGAGACCATCCAGCAGGTGTACGAGGCGATCCCGCACCTCATTCGCTTTCCTGGTGCGAAGTTCAGGGTCGACTACGACCGTGAGGCCGATGTGCTCTATCTCAGCCTGAAGCGCCCGCAGCGCGCGACGGACACTCAGTACGTCGAAGACGAGGGGCTGCTGCTGCGCTACCGGGGCGAGGAGCTGGTCGGGATTACCGTCCTTGACGCCTCCAAGCGACGGGCGGTGGGCAAGGGAGCTTGAGAGCTGATGGCCCGAGCTGTAGGAGGTGGCGGGGGCGTGGTGCTTCCGCGGGTGGAAGGCCGTGGCCCCATCGAAGCAGCACGTACACGCGGTCGAACCTTTTGGCCGCCAGATGCGTTTCCACGGCTGAAAGGCCGTGGCCCCGTTGAAGCGGGCGTCGTCGCATTCGAGGAGGAGGGTGGCCGTGGCGGTTTCCACGGCTGAGGCGCCGTGGCGCCGTTGAGGCTCGCGTCGGCCAGAACCAACATACACGGCCGATCCCGGAGAGCGTCGATGGGGGAAGCCAGGATACGTTGCTCGGCATGCAGGCCCAGGGTATACTGGCGGCACTGGGACCTCGAACCGGGGACGGAGGTCAGGACGTGGCCACGGTTTTGGTGGTCGAGGACGACCCGTTAATCGCTCAGCTTCTTGGGGTCATGCTGCGGGACGATTTCCGCCTCATCGTTGCTGGAACCGGCAAAGAGGCGCTCGAAATGGCCCGTGCCGAGCGGCCATCTGCGATTACGCTCGATCTGATGCTGCCTGACGTGCACGGCCAGGAGGTCCTGGCTGGCCTCAAGGCCGACCCGGCCACCGCCGACATCCCGGTCATCATCGTCTCAGCCTACACGCGCAGCCTGCGTGAGCTCGATCGCAAACAGGTCGTCCGGGTAGTCGCGAAGCCGTTTAGCCCGATCGAGCTGCTCGAAGCGGTCCGCGACGTGGTCACCGACGCCGCCTAGACGCGCTCGGCGCCTGGCCCGAGACGAGCGCTCTGCGGCCCGCTTACTGTCTCCTCGTCGATGCCTAAATCAGAACGCTACATCCTGGCCCTCGATCAGGGGACGACCGGCTCGGCGGCCCTGATCTTCGATCACCGCGGCCGGCCGATCGCCAGTGCGGACGCGGAAATCCGCCAGGTCTACCCCCAGCCTGGCTGGGTGGAACACGACCCGGATGAGATCTTTCAGAGCTGTCTGGTCGTCGCGAAACAGGCGCTGGACCGAGCGGGCATCACCGGCGACGACCTGGCGGCAATCGGCATCACGAACCAACGCGAGACGACGCTCATCTGGGATCGTTCAACCGGTCGGCCGATCGCCAATGCGATCGTCTGGCAGTGCCGCCGCAGCGCTCCACTCTGCCAGCAGCTCAGGGAAGCAGGTCTGGAGCCGACCATCCGGGAGCGGACCGGGCTGCTGATAGATGCCTACTTCTCGGCGACCAAGCTCCGCTGGCTATTGGACCATGTGCCAGGCGCGCGGCGGCGGGCTGAGTCCGGCGAGCTGGCGTTCGGGACCGTCGACAGCTGGCTGCTTTGGAAGCTGACCGGCGGCGCCGTGCACGCCACCGACCTGTCGAACGCGTCACGGACGATGCTGTTCGACATTCACCGTCTCGTCTGGGACTCGACACTGCTGGGTGAATTGGACATTCCGGCCTCGCTCCTGCCTGAGGTTCGCCAGTCGAGCGGCCTCTTCGGCGAGCTCGCCGGCCCGGCGCGCGGCGCCCTCGGAGACGCGCCTATTCCGATCGCCGGCATCGCGGGCGACCAGCAGGCGGCCCTATTCGGGCAGACGTGCTACCGGCCCGGCATGTCGAAGAATACGTACGGGACCGGCTCGTTCCTGCTCCTGAACACGGGTCAGCACGCGGCAGCTTCCAAACAGGGGCTTCTGACGACGGTGGCCTGGGGACTCGACGGGCGCGTCGAATACGCGCTGGAAGGGAGCGTATTCGTGACCGGCGCGGCAGTCCAGTGGCTGCGCGACGGGCTGGGCCTTATCACGACGGCGGCTGAGACCGAGGCCCTGGCCGAATCGATCGCTGACACCGGCGGCGTCTACTTCGTGCCGGCTTTCGCCGGTCTGGGGGCCCCGCACTGGGACATGTACGCGCGCGGAACGATCGTCGGGCTAACCGGCGGCACGCGCCGGGAGCACCTGGTGCGGGCCACGCTCGAGGCGATCGCCTATCAGACTGCCGATGTGCTGACGACGATGCGAGCCGAAGGCGGGCTTGAGGTCCCGGTCTTGCGAGTCGACGGAGGCGGGACCGCGAATCGCTTCCTGATGCAATTTCAGGCTGACCTGCTCGGCGTGCCAATCGAGGTCGCTGCGGTCCAGGAGACGACTGCCCTCGGGGCGGCCTACCTGGCTGGCCTGGGGGTTGGCTTCTGGCCAGACCAGGATACGATCGCCGACCAGTGGCAGGCGGCGGCCCGCTACGAACCCGGCATGTCGGACGATCGGCGCGCCGAGCTGCTGGCCGGCTGGCGGCGCGCCGTCGAGCGAGCCCGAGGCTGGGCCTCGAGCTGAACGTGAGGCCGCTGGTCCTGCCGACGCTGCTCGGTCTGGTGGCCGCGACGGTCCTGGTAGTCACGTTCGCGCTGCTTGGCCAGTTGGCCGGCCGGACGCCCGCCGCGCCCTGGCTGTGCGACGACACTCGCTACGTGGACACCGTGCCGGTCGGACGGGCCGTCGTCGGTCAGGCCGTAAGCGCGCCACCTGGCTGCGGACCCTAGCTCGCGGTGCCAGCTCGGCACAGCGCCGTCCGCCGAGTGGGCCCCCACCCCCAACCCGCTCCCCCAAGTTTGGGGGAGGGGGCAAGGGGTGGGGGCCTGCCACGAAGCGGGGCCGCCGCGACAGCCACACGACCCAACCCGCCTGTCTCGCCTTGGGCCGA
>DASPXK010000322.1:0-7982 GCA_035637315.1 Chloroflexota bacterium | reverse complement strand
TCCGTGACTGCTCGGACGGGGAGCCAGCCGGCGGCAAGAGCCGCGCGGATCGCGTCTCCGCCGACGACGTCTGTGCCTGTCCGCAAGATCTCATCGGCGACTCCGTCCGGAACAACAACCTCCTCGAAGAGCTCGTCGAGGAGGTCGAGCCGGTCAATCCAGGAAAGGTGGATGAGCGGCCCTGCGTTAGAAACCGCCCTCACTAAGTGCTCGTCCGGCGCTTGGCGGCCGCGATCCCGCCGAGGTCTCGTTCATACTCGGTCTCGTCGTACCGGACGGCCGGGACCCCCATCTCGCCAAGGAGCAGCTCGAAGCTGGCGCGAGCCTCACCCGACAACTCGGCCGCCTTGCCAATCGAGATGACACCCTCGAGGAAGAGGTGCAGAGCCAGAGCGAGCTTGACCTGATCAGCCTGCGGGCGCGTGCCCAGGCGGGACTGCTTCAACAGGGTGACCAGGTCCTCGGGCACGTCGATCCTTCTCGTCTTCATGAAACAACCTCATCGCTTGAGTTTATGTCCGAGCTAGTACAGCGCGCCTAATCCGGCCTGCGCCCGCTAGCGCGAGCATGATCGGCGCGCTGGCTCCACCGGATGCGACCACCGCGATGAGCGGGTCGGCCGGATAGCGGAAGCGCCAGACGAGGCCGTCGAGCGCGGCTGCCGCCACCAGGAGCGTCACAGCCATCGCCGCCGGGATCAGGCCGGTTCGCCAGCGCGGAACGGCCAGAGCGGCGAGCGCCCCGAGGCCAAAGAGCAGCGTGATCGATCGCCGCCAGCGCCAGGGCTGAAACAGGCTGGTCAGGGCGTCCGCTCGTTCGTACGCCTGTCCCTCGGCCGGCAGCTCATCCTCTAATAGGGGCACGAGCCGAGCGTCCCACTTGCGGTCCCAGTTGCGGGTCGTTCGCTGCCGCCAATGGCCCAGTAGGCGCTCGTTTTTCCCCTGGAACAGCTCCCAGGCTGCCTCCGCTGTGCTCGCCAGATAGGAAGTAGGTCGCCGGCTGATCGCGTCTAGCGCCAATTCGAGCAGCAACGCGCTCGTTTGGGCTTGCGTGAGTCCCAACTCGTCACGCAGCCGCGCGGTGATCGTCCCGCCAGACGGCTCGCCCGTGCTCGCCTCTTGCTGGATGACCCGGCGAGCGGCGGCGCGGGTGGGGTCGGGGTCTGGCCGTCGTGGGTCGTCGTAGACGAATCCCCGGTCGTGGCGGATAGTCCGCCCGATCAAGGCCTGGCCAAGCGCGCCCTCGGCGCCGAGCGAGCCGTGCACGGCCCAGGTGCGGACTAGCCAGGGTGCTAGCACCACGAGCACTCCGCAGGCAATGAGCACGGCTCGGCGCAGGCCACGTCGCCAGCCTGGCATCGCCAGGAGCAGCGGCACGCCGACCGCGATCGGGATCGCTGCCTGTCCGATCGGTCGAGTCAGGGCGGCCAGCCCGGTCGCCGCGCCGGCCGAGAAGAGCCAGGTAAAGGAGTCTCGCTTTGCCCCCACCACCAGCACCAGGGCGGCCGCCGCCAGCAGCAGCGAAAACAGAGACTCGGCCATCAGATAGTGCTCATAGATGATGAGCGGCCCCGACAGCGCCACCGCCGTGCCCGCCAACAACCCCGCTAGCCGGCCGAACGTCGCTCGCCCTAGGGCGTACGTGGCTGCCGCGGCCAGGACCCCAAGCGCATGTTGGACCAGCGCCAGGCTGGCGAGGTTCCCGCCCAACGCCAAGACCGCTGAGACGAAGATCGAATACAGCGGCGTCCGGCGCAGCTCAGGATCGAACCCCAGCCCATGCGCCAGGTCGTAGGCCGGGCCCAGATAATCGTCACTGTCAGGCGTAACGAACGTGGGCGCTCCGGCCGCGGCGAACTGGAGCCGCATCCACAGCGCCAACCCGACCACGAGCGCGAGGAGACCGAGATCGAGACGCCCCCATCCGAAAATGTTGGCCCTCGGTGGAGCTTTGCGACGGTTCTGGGCCTCACCCTGCTCCGCTTCCACCCGCGACGGTTCCTGCATCGGAGCGGATGCGACGGACAGCATGCTGGGCGGGACCTTAGCCAAGCTGTTCAGTAGGGGTCAACCTGGCCTCCGAGTCGTGACGAGCCGCCCGCCTCGTTCGCGCTGCTCCCGATCCCAGGTGACAAGCGGAACCGTGAGCCGATGCGCTGTAGCGACATACACTGCGTCGGCCCCGCGCAGCGTCAGGTCAGCGGCCAGGTGCGCCGCGGCCTCGGCGAGCAGACGATCGATCGGAAGAAGCCGCAAAGTGGACAATTGGAGCAAACGCGCTACGGCCCGATGCCCGTCGGCGGGAGCGCCCGTGCGCCGAGCAATGGCACCCGCCACTTCGGCAGGCAAGAGCGCTGGCCCGATGACCAGATTCCCACCCGCCATGTATTGCAATAGCCACTCCCGGCTGGCGACGTGATGGAGGTCCTGCGGGATGAAACGGCTTGCCCAGACGCTCGCATCGACGACGATCACAACTCACGCCGTTGCTCGCGCACCGCCTCGACGGCCGAGACGCCGGTGGGCCAGTGCTTACCGATTTCGGCTGCCAGTTGGTCCATGTCCGCCCAGACAGCGACCAACTTCTCCCTCTCGGTCGCCGACAGGACTTGCCGCTCAGGGACCAAGCGGGCCATGACCCGGCCGCGGTAGGTGATCTCGACGATCTCTCCTTGCTCGCGCACCTCCCGCAGGATCCGGCTGGTATGCTGCTTCAGCTCCCGAACGCCGACGGAACGCATGCCTCCCCCAAGGTGGCTACAGATGTGTCCACATTATAGACCACCATCCGACTCAGGCTGCCGGCGTGTGGTACCATAGCGCGGCCCGCCGTGGGTGGGCAGGGGACGAATCCCGGCCATGTCTATCCTCGAGCAGAGCCCGCGCGCTGCCCTGCTCGCGCGGCCCGGCCGCGCAGACGCCACCAGCACGGGTCTCTCGATCATCATCCCGGCCTTCAACGAGGAGCGTGGCATCGGCCCCGTTGTCGAGCAGGTGCGTGGCTCGATGGAGGCGGCCGGCCAGGAATATGAGATCCTCGTCGTTGACGACGGGTCGGTGGACCGGACTGCCGAAGCCGCGCGTGAGAGTGAGGTTCGTGTCGTCCGTCACCGACATAATCGTGGCTACGGCGAGGCGCTCAAGACCGGGATCCGGCATGCTAGCTTCGAACGGATCGCGATCATCGACGCCGATGGGAGCTATCCGGCTCAAGAGATCCCGCGCCTGGCCAGTCTGCTCGACGAGGCCGAGATGGTCGTCGGTGCGAGGACCGGCTCGGGGGCCGCGATCCCGCTGCTCCGCCGCCCGGCCAAATGGCTCCTCACCAGGCTGGCGAGCTATTTGACCGGGATCAGGATCCCCGACTTGAACTCCGGGCTGCGGCTATTCAGACGCGCCCTGGCGATCGAGTTCTTCGATCTGCTGCCGTCCGGCTTCTCGTTCACCACAACGATAACCCTGGCCGCGCTCAACAGCGGCTACCTCGTCGAATACGTCCCGATCGACTACTACCAGCGGACCGGCCGTTCCAAAATTCGGCCGATTCAGGACACACTCAACTTCTTCCTGCTGGTGCTGCGGCTCACCCTCACCTTTCGCCCGCTCAAGATCTACCTGCCGCTGGGCGGGCTGTTCCTCCTGTTCGCCGTGCTGGTTCTGATCGTCGGCTGGTACGGCTTTGGCAAGCTTTTCGACAACACCGTGATGCTGCTGGTGATGCTCGCCATCCAGGCGGCGATGATCGGCATGCTGGCCGACGTCGTCAACGTCCGCCGAAACCGGCCACCCTAGGCGTTTCGCTTTCACGTTCAACGTTCAACGCTCCGGTCGCTGGTAGTTCTCGGGCGTCGCGCATCCCGGCTCGAGCGAGACGCAAACGTTGAACGTTGAATGCGGAACCTTGAATGATCGTCATGACCGCGCCCAGCCCGAGCACCGCGAAGAGCGGGTCGACCGGGAAGCGGTAACGCGAGACGTTGCCGACGAGCGCGGCGCTGATGAACAAGAGCGTGAACGCGGCCAGGCCGACGAGGGCGGCTGGTCGCCAGGCTGGACGCGCCAGCGAGAGTCCGAGGCCCACCACTGAGAGGAGGGGAAGCGCCGCACCCAGGTAGCTGGGCTGGTAGAGGCTCACGAGCGCCGCTGACGTCGGCGCCGCGCGCTCTTCGGCCGAGCTAGCTGGGACCAGCAGGTCGCGCGACTCGTCGTCCTCCCAGCGCTGGCGGGCGACGTCGGCCGCGTTGCGGTAGGCGCCAAACCGCTCGACCGACCCGAGCGAGAGGCGCACGAAGCGCTGCAGCGTGCCCTGGACGTAGTAGCCGGGACGCCGCAGGATCGCCTCGATCGCCAGGTCGCGCATCAAACGGTCCGTCTCAGCAGCGCTCAGGCCAAGCTCCCGCCGTAGGCGCGTGTGGATCGCTTTGCCAGACGAGCCCCGCTCGGCCGCCTCCTGGAGGACTTGACGCGCGTACAGACGTCGGACGTCGGGGTCGCCGTCGTCGAGGGCCGGCACGTAGTAGCTGAACGCTCCCCGGTCATGGCGAGCCGTGCGCCCAACCAGCGTTTGGCCCAGGCTGCCGACGGTCGCGCTGTCGTGCTCGCTCACCGACCACAGAACCCAAGGCAAGACCGATAGCCCAAACGCCCCAATCGCCACCGCCGAGTACCCCAGGCTCGGCCGCAGTCTCCGCTCGACGAGCACGACCGCAAGTGGGACCAGCGGGACCAATGCCTGGGCGACAGGCCGGGTCAGCGCAGCCGCCCCAAGCAGTAGACCGGCCAACGCGTACAGCGGGACGCTGCCAGTACGAAGCGCGGAGACCAGCGCCGTGAGCGCGGCCACAACCAGCGGCACGAACAGGGCCTCGGTCAAGATGGTGTGCTCGGAGAGCACCAGCGCGCCGTTGATCCCGGTCAGGAGCCCGGCGGTCAGGCCGACCGGCCAGCCGAACGTCCACCGTCCGAGCCCGAACGTCAGGATCGCCGTCAGCACGCCCAGGCCGTGCTGGGCAAACAACAGCGAACGCAGATCCTGGCCCAGCACGCTCATGACGAGCGCTACGAAGCCAGGATAGCCTGGCGTCCGCTTGAGCGACAGGTCCAGCCCGAGGCCGCGCGCCAGGTCGACCGCCGGACCAAGATAGCTTTCGCTGTCGCCAGTCACGAAGATGGGCGCCCGCAACAGAAACGCCGCCCGTAGAGTCGCCGCCACCAGCCCCACCAGCACGGCTCCGAGCACGTCCGGGTGCCGCTTGAGCCAGAGAATCGGCGGACTGCTCAGTGTGCGCCTGATCATCGCTGGGCGTGCCGCGCTGTACCCGCCTTCACCCCCCAACCCCCTCTCCCTCGCGAGGGAGAGGGGGTTGGGGGGTGAGGGCGGTTGCGGAGGTCGGCAGTTTGCCGTACCTCGCCCATCCCCATCCGCCCAGTCTTCCAAGCGCTACCACGCCCCCCGCCGCCAGCACCCCGATCGCCGGGTCCGCCGGATATCGGTACCGCTCCTGAGGGCCATCGAGCGCCGCGCTAACCACGATCAGCCCGACCACGGCCAACCCCACCAGCACGCCGGCACGCCAGGCGGGCACCAAGACGGCCGCGACGAGCCCAACGGAGAACAGGACCAACTGAAGTGGCGCGTAGCGGGCCGGCTGGTACCAGTTCAGGAGACGCGAGGCGGCGCGGAAGTCGTCTTCCGATTGCGGACCGCCCACCAAGAGCATCCGCACGCGGTCCTCCCAGACAACGTCTCGGCGCTCGTTGTCGTGATCGCGGATCCTGATCTCCACACCGTTGAAGATGCGGAGCGCGAAGCGCAGCGTTCCCTCCACAAAGTGGACCGGCTGGCGGATGATCGCGTCGATCGCCACATCGCGCATGATGGCGTTCACCTCGACCGGATCGAGATCTAGCTCCTGGCGAAGGCGTTGAGCGATGCCGCCGTCCGACTCGCGCCGGTCGGCGCCCTGCTGGACGATCCGGCGCGCGGGGGCGCGGCGCGGGTCGGCATCCTCAGGAGGCCGCTCGGCGTCGTAGAAGACGAAACCGTGATCGTAGTACGCGGTTCGTGCGATCAGCGTGCGCCCGAACGTGCTCGCGGTTGCCAGGTGGTAGGCGAGCTGATTCCGGATCGTCCATGGCACAACCAGGATCGCGAAGCCGGCCAGCACCAGGCCTGCCCTGGCCAGGGCGGGCCGCGGCTGCCGAGGGCCCACCAGGGCAGCCGCCAGCAGGCCGAGTGGAAGCAGCAGCTGCCCGATCGGGCGGACCAGTGAAGCCAGGCCGACGAGCAGACCGCCGAGCAGCCACAGTCGAGCCGATGATCGGTGCCATGCCGCCGCCAGCGTCACCAGCGCGGCCGTCAGGACGAAACCGAAGACCGCCTCCGTTAGCAGGTAGTGCTCATACGTCAGTAGAGGCGCCGACAGCCCAACCAGCAGACCACCGACAATGCCCGACAGTCGGCCGAACGTGAGTCGTCCGAGCAGGCAGGTGAGGGCCGCCGTCCCGGCCCCGAGCAGGTGCTGCGCGAGGGTGATCCCGCGCAGGTCCTCGCCAAACAGCATCAGGCAGAGCGCCAGGAAAGCCGGATAGCCGGGCGTGCGTCGAAGGCCGAGCTGGAAGTCGCCCCCATGGACCAGGTCCCAGGCCGGCAGGAAATACGACTGGCTGTCCTTGGAAACGAACGGCGCCACGCGCAGGCTGAACGAGAGCCGAAAGCTGAGCGCAACCAGGCACACTGCTAGAAGCGCGCAGGCGTCTGGGTGGGCGCGGAGGAAGGACCACGAGCGGCGCAGGCACGCCTGCCAGTTGGACGTCAGGGCCGTGTCGCCCGTCATGTCGTCGGGCGGGGGCTTGTCCCCCGCCGTCTAGCCAGGCGGGGAGCGCGGGCTGCTGACGAGCCAGCGCGGCCGACTTCCGCTCGGCGTCGCATTAGTGCGGCCACCTGACCCGCGACTACGACCACGCCACCGGTAGCCAGCAGCGCAATTAAGGGGTCGACCGGATAGCGATAGCGGGGGACTGGGCCGTCGAGCGCAGCGGAAGTCAGGACCAGCGCCACGGCCGTCAGGCCGGCCAGCACTGCCGACCGGTGGGCGGCCAGCGCTGCCGCGGCCCCGAGTCCGAGCAGCGCCAGGGCAGGCAAGATCGGTCCGAACGTGACCGGTTGGTAGATGTTCACCAGCCCCTCCGCGCGCCCGAATTCACGCTGCTCGGCAGGGCTGGCCGGAGCTACCAGATGGTCGATCCGAGCCTCCCACTGCTCGACCCAGTCCTTGTCAGTCCGCTGGCTCCAACGGGTCGCCAACGAGTCCTCCTTCTCCTTCCCGGCCAGTATCTGGGTGGCCATCCGCAGCGTGCCGGACAGGTAGTAGAGCGGGCGTTCGGCGATCGCCTCGATCGCCACCTGGCGCATGAGGCTGTCGCTCTGGGCCTGGGTCAGCCCCAGCTCCTTCATCATTCCCGCCTGCGTGGACCGCACTGAGCGGCTGTTTCGAATGGTGTTTCGCTTGCCGCGGATGAACTGCCGGACCTGCCCTTTCAGATCATCTGGGCCCGCCGGCTGGATGTCCGCCTCCAAGTAGCCGGTGTCATACTTGACCGTCCTGGCCACGAGGCTTCGACCCAATCCGCCGGACGCGGTCAGGCTGCCATGTTCGGTCAGGTTTCGGAGCATCCATGGCCCGACCGGCAACGTGAAGCCCAGCCAAACCACGAGCGACGCCCGCAGCGCCGGTTGCCAGCGACGTTCGACGACTAGCAGACCAAACGGGATGACCAGTACGAGGATCTGGGCGACCGGGCGAGTGAGCGTCGCCAGGCCGAGCAGGATCCCGCCGAGCAGATACCACAGCCACGCGCTCCCAGGACGTGATCGCCCCCACGCCACTGCCGCCAGGGACCCCAACAGGAGTGTCCCGAACAGGCCCTCGGTCATGATCGTGTGCTCGGACAGGATCAGCGCTCCGTCGACGGCGACCAGCA
>DASPXK010000321.1:0-3586 GCA_035637315.1 Chloroflexota bacterium | reverse complement strand
CTCGCGCTCCTGCTTGTATGAGATCCAGGTCTCGATCACGTCGGGCGTGAAGACTCCGCCCTCCAGCAGGTAGTCGTGGTCGGCCTTGAGCGCCGCCAGCACCTCGCCCAGGCTGCCCGGCGTGGACTGAATGTGGCTGGTGTCCTCCAGCTCGTACAGGTCCTCGTCGATCGGCGCGGGCGGCTCGATCTTCTTCCTGATCCCGTCTAGCCCGGCCATCAACATCGCCGAGAATGCCAGGTATGGATTGCAGCTCGGGTCTGGCGACCGGAACTCCAGGCGGCGGGCGCCAGGGCTGTCCGAGTACGTCGGGATGCGCACGCATGCCGACCGGTTGCGCTGCGAGTAGACCAGGTTGATCGGGGCCTCGTAGCCGGGCACCAGGCGGCGGTACGAGTTGGTCGTCGGGGCGGCGAATGCCAGGATGCTCGACGAGTGCTTCAGCAGACCGCCGATATACCAGCGCGCGAGCTCCGAGATCATCCCGTAACCGTTCCTGTCGAAGAACAGTGGGGTATCGGCGTTCCAGAGGCTCTGGTGGGTGTGCATGCCCGAGCCGTTGTCCCCAAACAGGGGTTTGGGCATGAAATTGGCGACGTAGCCGTTCCGGTAGCAGATGTTCCTGATGATGTACTTGTAGAGCAGCACCTGGTCCGCCATACGCACCAAGGTGCGGTACTTCATGTCGATCTCGGCCTGCCCCGCGGTGCCGACCTCGTGGTGCTGGACCTCCACCTCGATTCCGACTTCCTGCATCGCCAGCACGAACTTCGAGCGCAGGTCCTGGAGCTTGTCCGTGGGCGGAACCGGGAAGTAGCCCTCTTTGTAGCGTGGCCGGTAGCCGAGGTTGGCGGTCCCGTTGCTCGGCCTGCCGCTGTTCCAGATCCCCTCCTCCGAGTCAATGTAGTAGTAGCCGCTGTTCGAGGTCTGGTCGAAGCGGATCTCGTTGAAGATGTAGAACTCGATCTCGGGCCCGAAGTAGGCGGTCGTCGCGATGCCGCTCGACTTCAGGTAGGCCTCAGCTTTTTTTGCGACGTACCTGGGATCGCGGCTGTATGGCTCGGCCCTCGGGGGCTCGCGGACGTCGCAGATGAGGCTGAGCGTGGGCACCTCCAGGACCGGGTCCCTGAACGCCGACGTAGGGTCGGGGACCAGCAGCATGTCGCTCTCGTGGATCTTCTGGAAGCCGCGGATGCTGGAGCCGTCAAACCCGATGCCCTCGGCGAAGATCTCCTCGGTCAGCCCATTCAGTGGGATCGAGAAGTGCTGCCACAGCCCTGGCAGGTCGATGAACTTCAGGTCGACGATCTTGATGCCCGTCTCACGGGCATCCTCGATGACCGCTCGGGGCGACGTCTCCGTGCTGACTGCAACTGCCATGAGCTACGCTCTCCCTCCAATCCGACACTTGGCCTGCGCTATGCTACGGGGGGACCCGGGCCGCGGCCAGGGACAATCCGGCCGAAATCGCCGCCCGCCATTTGTGCACCGTGCACAAGCCTCGTTGCTATACTCCCGCCCCGTGGCAAAGTACGATGCGCTTCGCGAACACCTCGCCGGGCTTCCAAGGGGCCAGACGCGGCTGACGATGACCTTCGCGCAGATCGAAGGGCTGCTCGGCGCGAGCGCGCAACAAGCCATTCCGCTGCCACGTTCGGCGTACGCTCACGAGGAGTGGTGGCGCGGCAAGACACCGTGGGGCCGGGTCGAGCGAGCGCGGCCCTGGGAGCAGGTCGGCTGGGTGGTGGACGATCTGAGCCTGAGGGCCAAGCTGGTCACGTTCCGGCGACAGACATAGGGCCGTATGTCAGGGCGCAGCAAGCAGCGCCCCTACAGCATCACCACTCGGATGGCGTCGGCTACTACGACCCCGTCGGCGTCGTTGGTCAACTCGACGCGGCATTCGGCGTCGGCCGACAGCGGGACCCGGGCTAGCTCGACCCAGGCCCCGCCGCGCCCGCGCTGGTCTACCCTGGCCTCGGCGATCTGGCGGCTGCCCAGGGAGACCGTAAAGTGGGCGTCGGAGGCGCGAAAGTCGCCCTCGGTCCAGCAGGCCAGCACGCGATACGTGCCGCCCTCGGGGACGCTCAAGCTCCAGACGAAGCTGGCCGGCGCGCCCGCCGGCTCGGCCTGCTCGTAATCCGACCCGTTGAAGCCGAGGACATCGCTGCTGCGTCGCCAGGCCCCACTCCTGATGGTGCGGCGTGGGTCGGCGTTGTCGGCCAGTGTGTGGCGGTCCACGAACAGCGGCCAGCGCGCCGCGTACAGGCCCTCGCGCCCGCCCGCGCCTCGAGCCCGGACGTGGAGCGTGTAGTGGCCACGGGCGTCGGGTGGGAGCGCAAAGCTGACGCCGCGCTGCGGCGACCACGGACCCCACAGCTCGCGCTCGTCCTCGGTATAGCCGCTCAGCGGGACGATGAGGTCCGGCTCCTCCGACAGCCGCCAGCCCTCGAGCCGGGCGCTGAACTCGAGGGCTGAGTCGCCCTCCCAGCCGAAGACCAGATCGCCAGGCCAGGTATCGCGGTCCTCTGGTCCACGCACGATCCGGACTTCCGGCCCGGGTGAGCCCAGCCGGGCCGCCACCCCCCCGCGGAGCTCGCGCAGGCGCGCGTAGAGCCGGTCGCCGGGGCACTCCGTGGCCAGGCAGTCGCGGTGGCCGGAGACGGCGTTCAGGCCGTCCCGCCAGAGGTCGTCGTCGCCGCTCCGTTTGCGACTTCGCAGGAAGTCGATCTGGCTCGCCGGGCCGAGGTGGTGGCGGGCCGCCTCGAACGCGAGCGCCTCCTCGAGCGTCTGGAGCGCCGACTCGGTGGGCTCGGCCTCGATGAACGTGCCCAGCAGGGCGATCCCGACCGAGCCGTAGTTGTAGCCGAACACGTGGCCCGCAACGACGTCACGACTCAAGATCTCTCGGCCGGGCCCACCGTCCGGATCGACTTCTCTTCCGAGACGGCCCTCATAGGCCTGGCCGCGATTGTCGATCAGCAGTTGGTAGCCGATGTCGCCGAAGCCTTCTGTGACCGTATGGTAGGTGTAGATAGCGCGGACCTCCGCGGCCGGGTCGGCGTACTCGTTGTCGCCCGCGGTGTGGTGGACCACCAGCAGCTTCGGGGAGACGAAGGCCCGCGGCCACTGGTCCTTGCCGTCAATGAAGCGGATCGACTCGTCGGCGCCCCACTCCTCACGCGTGATGACTCGCTCGAGAAACGCGCCAAGCCCGGCCCGCGCGACCAACGAGCTAAAGCCCCTGGGTGACGTCTCGGCGCCGGGCGGCGCGCGAGAGTCGAGGTAGGTCAACGTGACCCGCTCCACCCAGGGCGGTTCGGGCCCGGCCTCGGCAAACGTCAGGCGGTACTGGAGCCAGGTGGCCAGATGCCCGCCCACGAGCGCGCCGAACGTCTCCCGGCCCGAGCTCGCGGACTCGCGGTCGGGACCGTGAGCTTCGACGCGCACCCGCCGCCAGCCTGACCAGCGCACCCCATCGCGGCTTCCACGTACCTCGACCTGGACGCTATGCTTGCCTTGCTCGCCCTGGCCCCGCCCGCCATCGGCCAGCCAGTGGACACCAACGTGCGAGCAAGGAAAGTCG
>DASPXK010000320.1:0-1611 GCA_035637315.1 Chloroflexota bacterium | reverse complement strand
TGGCAGCGACACCGACACGCGCGAGATCTTCACGCCGTAGCGGCGCTACTCGCTGCAGCAGGCTGGGAAGCCCGCACCTACCAGCCGACGGCGTACGCCTCACGGCGGGGATCGCCAGCGCCGAGCAGCGCGCCGCTTGATGGCTCGACCATGATCAGCTTGCCGCTGCCGATCGACCAGACCGGGACCAGCTCGATCTCGTGGCCTCGCTCGGCCAGGCCCGTGGCCAGGGCAGTCGGGACATTCTGCTCGAGGCGCAACGCGTACGGCGTCTCGGCCGGGCGCGACCAGGGCACCGTGCCAGGCGTGCTGCTCCAGCGCGGCGCCTCGACCGCGTCCTGGATGTTCATGCCGTAGTCGATCACGCTGCTGATCACCTGCTGGTTGACCTGGACCTGGTCGTCCGCCCCAGGCGTCCCCCCGGCCAGGAAAGGGCGGCCCGCTCGGAAAAGCATGTACTGGTTGAGGGTGTGAATCGTGCGCTTGCCGGGCTCGAGCCGATTGGGATGCTCTGGCTCCAGGAAGAAGCCACTCAGCCGATTGTTCAGCAGGATGCCGGTGTCGCCGGCCACTACCCCTGAGCCCCAGGCACTGTACAGGCTCTGGATCATCGCCACCACGTTGCCCTCGCGGTCGGCGGTCGCCAGGAACGTGGTATCGGCGCCGACACTGGCCAGCAGCGGCATCTCGACGCGTTCGGCCGCCTGCCTGCGGTCGATCGATCGTCGGCACTGCTCGACGAACTCCGGGCTCAGCATCGCGTCGAGGGGGTTGTCTCGCCAGGCCGGATCGCCCAGCCAGCGCAGCCGGGCCTCGAACGCGAGCTTCTTCGCCTCGACCATGTGATGGACCGCCTCGGCGGACAGATGGCCCATGCTCGAGAGGTCGAATCCGTCCAGGATCGCCAGCTGAAGCAGGAGAACGACACCCTGCGAGACCGGCGGCTGCTCGTATACCAGGTAGCCCCGGTAGCGGCCGCAGATTGGCTCGACCAGCTCGGCTCGGCAGTCGGCCAGGTCCCCGACCTCGAGCAGGCCGCCGGCCGCTTGAGTCTCCGAGGCCAGTCGGCGCGCGAGCGTGCCTCGGTAGAACTCGTCGGCGCCGCCCTCGGCGATCGCTCGAAGGCTGCGGGCCAGGCTGGGAAAGCGCATCGTCTCGCCGACTCTCGGGGCGCGTCCTTCGGGCATGAACGTCTGGCGCCAGCCCGGTTGGTGAGCGACCGTCAATTCCCCGCCCAGCACGGCCTGGACCAGGCCTGGCGAGGCCGGGTAGCCGTCAGCGGCGTAGTCGAGCGCTGCTTCGAGTAGCGCTGCCAGGGGCCGAGTGCCGAACCGACTGATGGCCAGCTCCCAGCCAGCTACGCCGCCCGGCGTCTCGACGGCCAGCGGCCCGAACTGGGGTATGATGTCCAGGCCGCGCTCGCCGAACAGCTCTCTCGTCGCCCGCCGCGGGCCTGGTCCGGTGGCATTGATCGCGTGGACCTGATTCTCGCGCTTCAGGTAGATGAGGGCGAACAGGTCACCACCGATGCCCGTCGCCCACGGCCGCGCGACCGCGGAAACAGCCGACGCCGCGACAGCGGCGTCGACCGCGTTGCCCCCGTTCTGAAGG
>DASPXK010000319.1:0-21255 GCA_035637315.1 Chloroflexota bacterium | reverse complement strand
CTCTCGAAGATCGAAGCCGGCAAGATGGACATGTACCTGGAGAGCTTCGAACTGTCGACCATGGTTCGGGAGGTCAACGCCACGATCCAGCCGCTAGCCGAGAGGAACGCCAACACCGTGCAGGTCGAGCACCGGGATGACCTGGGAACGATGCGGGCCGACCTGACCAAGGTGCGACAGGCGCTCTTTAACTTGCTCAGCAACGCCTGCAAGTTTACGAAGCAAGGGATCATCAAGCTGGCGGTCACCCGCCAGGCAGAAGGCGGTACGGACTGGATCGTCTTCAGCGTGGCTGACTCGGGCATCGGCATGACGCCCGAGCAGATGGAGACGCTGTTCGAGGCGTTCACGCAGGCCGACGCCTCGATCGCCCACCAGTACGGCGGGACCGGGCTCGGGCTAGCGATCACCAAGCGCTTCTGCGAGTTGATGGGCGGAGGCATTACGGTCGAGAGCGAGGCGGGCAAGGGCTCGACCTTCACGGTTCGAATTCCGGCTGAGGTCGTGGTCGACTCGAGGGGCCTCACGCCCCCAGTCGCCCGCCCTCACCCCCTGTCCCCCCTCTCCCAAAATTGGGAGAGGGGGCCAGGGGGTGAGGGCGGCGGGCCAACGCTGCTGGCGATCGACGACGACCCGACCGCACGCGACCTGCTCCAACGCTTTTTGACGTCTGAAGCCTTCGAGGTGGTCACCGCCGCGAGTGGCGAGGAGGGGCTGCGGCTTGCCAAGGAGCTGCGCCCCACCGCCATTACGCTGGACGTGATGATGCCCGGTATGGATGGGTGGGCGGTTCTGACCGCATTGAAGGCAGACCCCGACCTGGCTGACATCCCCGTCATCATGCTGACGGTCCTCGACAACAAGGACCTGGGTTACGCCCTGGGTGCGTCGGAATACCTGACCAAGCCGATCGAGCGAGATCGCCTGGCCGCCATCCTCAAGAAGTACCGGCCCGACCATCCGCCCGGCTTCGTCCTGGTTGTCGAGGACGATGCCGCGACCCGCGACATATTGCGACGCGTACTGGCAAAAGAGGGCTGGAGCATAGACGAGGCCGAAAACGGCCGCGTGGGGCTGGAACACGTCGCGCAAGCCCGCCCCGACATTATCGTGCTGGATCTCATGATGCCGGAGATGGATGGCTTCGAGTTCCTGGCCCAGGTACGCCAGCATCGCGAGTGGCGATCCATTCCGGTCGTCGTGATGACCGCCAAAGAGCTCACAGCAGAGGACCACTTGAGGCTCAACGGTTACGTCGAACGGATACTCCAGAAAGGCGCGTATAGCCGTGAGGAGCTGCTGGCCGAGATCCGCGATCTGGTGGCCGCCCACCTGGGCCAGCCAGTCAGGGGGGTACGTCGTCGGCTTGATGAAGGGTGAGGACGGGAAGCGGATGGCGGATGAGGCTCTTGAGGACGCGGACGGGTCCGGCCACGACAGCGGGCGGATCACGGTCGACTTCTTCCGCAGCCTGAGACACGACCTGCGGACGCCGATCAACCACATCCTCGGCTATAGCGAGCTGCTGCTCGAAGAGGCCTCGGACGAAGGCCAAGGGCGCTTCATCCCAGATCTGGAGAAGATCCACGTGGCCGGCAAACAGCTGCTGGCGCTGGTCAGCGACTTTCTCGACTCGTCCAAGCTCGCGGAGGGCAACTTCGACGTAGACCAGATGAGCCAGGAGCTGCGCACGCCGCTCAACTCGATCATCGGCTACAGCCAGCTGCTGCGGGAGGACGCGGAGGAAGTCGGCCAGGCCGAGCTCGTACCCGACCTCGAAAAGATCCACGTGGCCGGCAGGCAGCTCCTGGAGATCGTCAACGCGATCGTCGAGCTGCGGAAGATCCAGTCAACCGGGGTCGAGCAGGTCACAGCTGAGCGCGTGCGATCGTTGAGCGGCCGGAGGCCCGATGCCGCGCGGCCACCCCTGGTCAGGGCCCGCGCGGCCTCGCGGACGACGGAGGGCAGCCTCCTGGTCGTGGACGACAGTGAGGCGAATAGGGACATGCTGGCGCGCCGACTGGAGCGGCTGGGCTACCGCGTCTCCGTGGCCGAGAACGGCCGCGTCGCGCTGGAGCGGATCAGGTCGGAGCCGTTCGATCTGCTGCTCCTGGACATCGTCATGCCGGAAATGGATGGCTATCAGGTACTTCAGCAGCTCAAGGCAGACGAGGCGCTGCATTACCTCCCGGTCATCGTGCTCTCGGCAATCGACGAGACGGACAGCGCCGTCAGCTGCATCGAGCTGGGCGCCGAGGACTATCTCTCCAAACCGTTCGATCCTGTGTTGCTGCAGGCCAGGATAAGCGCCTGCCTGGAGAAGAAGCGGCTGCGCGACCAGGAAGCGCTCTACCTTCGCCAGATCGAGGAGGAGAAGCGCCGATCCGACGAGCTGCTCCACATCATCTTGCCGCACGAGATCGCCGAAGAGCTGAAGGCCACCAACGAGGTGAAGCCGCGCCGCCACGAGGACGTGGCCGTCCTGTTCTGTGACATCGTGGGCTTTACCGGCTACTGCGACCGCAGACAGCCGCACGAGGTGATCCCGCACCTCCAGCGCCTGGTTGAGTCATACGAAGACATCGCCCTACGCCACGATCTGCAGAAGATCAAGACCATCGGCGACTCGTTCATGGCGGCATGCGGGCTGCTCAAAGCGGTGGACAACCCCGTATTCCAGTGCGTCCAGTGCGGTGTCGAGATGATCGCTACGGCCCGGTCCCTGCCGACCGGCTGGGACGTGCGGGTTGGCATCCACATTGGTCCGGTCGTCGCCGGCGTGCTGGGTCAGCGGCAGTACCTGTTTGACCTGTTTGGCGACACAGTCAATACCGCGGCCCGGGTAGAAAGCCATGGGATCACGGGCTCGATCACTCTCAGCGACGCGGCCTGGCGACAGATCTCTGACCGCTGCCGTGCCGAGTCGCTCGGCTTGATCGAGGTCAAGGGGAAGGGCCCGCTGGAGATGTTCCGTTTCCAGGGCTTCATCGCGCCTGAGTCCGTTGTCCAGGGAACGCTCGGGTGAAGATCGCCGACCTCACCACCACCCAGCTGCACATCCCGCATATCCCCGGCATCCAGGACGCCACGATCCGCCACCGCGCCTCGGGCCGCTCGGCGCTGTTCGTGCACGTCAAGACCGACGAGGGTTATGAGGGGCTGGGCGTGGGCGGCCAGGCTGGCACGCGCGATCTGATCGAGCACACCCTCAAGGAGCTGCTGGTGGGCCAGGACCCGCTGAGCCACGAGAAGTTGTGGGACGACATGTTCTGGCGCGTCCGCGGCTTCGGTCGAAAGGGGCTGGCCTTCTGCGCGATCTCGGCCATCGACATCGCGCTCTGGGACCTGAAGGCCAAGGTCTTCGGCGTGCCGCTGCACAGGCTGCTCGGGCCGTATACCGAGAGCGTGCCGATCTACGGCTCCGGTGGTTGGACCAGCTTCGACGAGGCCGAGCTGGTCCGCGAGCAGGTCGGCTACGTCGAACGGGGCATTCCGCGAGTCAAGATGAAGGTGGCCAAGGACTTCGGCAGATCCGAGTCCGAGGATGTTCGCCGCCTGGCCGCCGTGCGCAAGGCCGTCGGCGATGACGTCGAGATCTACGTCGACGCCAACAACGGCTATTACGCCAAGCAGGCGATCTACATGGCGCGGCGGTTCCAGGACTATGCCGTCGGCTGGTTCGAGGAGCCGGTCCTGGCCGACGATATCAGCGGGCTGGCCGCGATCGCTCGCGCGATCGACATCCCAGTCGCGAGCGGCGAGCACGAATACACCAAATATGGCTTCAAAGAGCTGATCGCCCAGGGCGGCGCGGACATCGTCCAGCCCGACGTTGGCCGAGTGGGCGGAGTAACCGAATGGCTCAAGGTGGCTCATCTGGCGCACGCCTTCAACCTGCCGGTCGCGCCACACGCCGTCCAGCTGGTTCACCTGCATCTGGCCTGCTGCACCCCCAACTTGAAGGTCGTGGAGTACCTCGGTGTGGCTGAGGAAGCCGACCGAGTCTGGTACACCCAGTTCCCGGAGCCGAAGAACGGCATGTGGTCGCCCTCCCAGGATCGCCCCGGTCTGGGCCTGGAGCTGAGTCCGGAGGCGATCCGCAAGTACGCGGTCTAACCGCGGTTGTCATTCTGAGCGGAGCGAAGAATCTCAGTTGGGCCGGCCAATTCGCTTGCGAAGCCGCGAGGTACAATCTACTATTTGGTATTCAGCCGCCGGAACGCTCGGGCTATGCCGCTGGGAGAGCACATGGAACGGGGCGAGCGCAAGCTGGTCCTGGTCGTCGACGACGAGGCGCCGATCCGTGCCCTGGTCCGGCTGGCCCTCGAGCCGGAGTTCGCTGTGATCGAGGCGTCCAACGGCCAGGAGGGAATCGAAGCGGTTCTTCGGCACCGACCTGACGCCGTCCTGCTGGACGTCCTGATGCCGGACATGGACGGACGGGAGACGCTGCGTCGGATGCGCGAGCTGGTCGACACGCCAGTCATCATGCTGACCGTGCTGGCCAGCGATCGCGACGTCGCAGTCGGGCTGCACAGCGGAGCCGACGAGTACGTGACCAAGCCGTTCAGCCTGGAGGTGCTCACGGCGCGAATCCGCGCCGCGGTCCAGCGGACCGGACCGATCGAGTGACGGCCTGGCCTCAGTCCTCAGTCCTCAGTCCTTCCGCATCGTCGTCCTGCCCGGGGATGGGATCGGGCCGGACGTGTAGGCAGGCGAGGCGTGGCACGCGATCTGCATTCCGATGAGCAAGCTGGGGTCCTCAGCGACCCAGCTCTACTCAAGGAGACCGAACCATGCCGAAGCGGAAGCGCAAGGCCGAAGACCCGTTGGCCAGGAGGGCCGAGGCGGTAGCCCGGCTCCGCGACTTTGTGGACAACACGACCTTCGCCGGGGACCAGCGCGAAGCCGCCGATGAGCTGAGCATGGTGGACCAGCACATCGCGGACGTGGCCGATATCACCGTGCAGCGCGAGGTCGATTACACGATCAAAGGCATCGTGGAAGAGGAAGCCGAGCGAGTCCAGGAGGCGATTCAGCGCCGAGCGCAGGGCCTGTACGGGATCTGCGAGGACTGCGATCAGCCGATCTCGCGGGCACGCCTGAAGGCACGCCCGCAAGCCACCCTGTGCATCAACTGCCAGCGCAAGCGTGAGGGGTGGGGCGGACGGAATTAGGGTCCTCGACCCTCGGATGCCGGCTCGGCAGCCCTACGTGGCTGGATCTGGTGGCGGTAACTCGAGGCCTTCGTGAGACCCTGGTGCTCGTGATCGTCGGTGATTTGGCCCAGGCCGCTAAAATCAACCCGTGTGAAGGCACCTACCATGGGCCGCGTCGAGCTCGCCCGAGCAGCTCAGTGAGGACGTCGAGCATCGCCGCGCAACGGAGGGGATGGTGACAGGCCAGAGCAAGCAGGCGGCGCTCCGGATCATCGAGGGAATGCCTGAGGACGCGTCACTCGAGGACATCATGTACGAACTGTGCTTTCGTCAGCGGGTGGATCGCGGTCTGACGGAGTTGGACGAGGCCGAGACGATATCGCACGCCAAGGTTGAGCGGAGTGTCGCCGAGTGGCTCCGGTCCACTGGACGGTAGGCGCCACGAAGGATCTCGAAGCGGCCGGTACCCGAGGCTCGGCCGGGTCGTGCCTGAGTGTGCCGATGAGACCGTTCGCGAACTGATCGTCGGCAGCTCGAGTTGTGTATCGCTTTCGATCACGACGCGTTGGCATCTTGGCGGTTGTCCACGGAAGCAGGGATATCCTGAGTCGCTTGCCTCGAGAGTCGTTCGACTTCGGGTAGCGCCCGTGTCGCCCGACCCTCTGCCCGCCCGCCGGCGGCATGGTCCCGGAGTTCCCAGGCTAACCGCAGCCGTCTAGCCCAGGGGGGGCCCCCGTCCCCTGTCTAGGAGAGGGCAAGGGTTGGTTAGTTGGCGCGGCCACCGCCGACTCCAAGTGTTGAAACGCTAGCTGCCCATCGGCGCGATCGACGAGGATCGTGTCGCCGTCGTGGAATTCGCCTCGCAGCAGGCGCATGGCGAGCGGCTGGACGACCTCTTTCTGGATCGTGCGCTTGAGGGGCCGCGCGCCGTAAACCGGATCGAAGCCCTCGCGGGCCAGCATTTCCTTGGCCCCGGGCGTCAGCTCCAGGTCGATCTTGCGCTCCGCCAATCGGCCCCGCAGGCCGCGCAGCTGGATGTCGACGATCGCCTCGATCTGCTCCAGGCCGAGCGGCCGGAAGATGACCACCTCGTCGATCCGGTTGAGCAGCTCCGGACGGAAGTGCGCCCGGACCGCGTCCATGATCTCTGCGTCGTGGCTGCCCGCCCGTGACTCGAACCTCGCGATTCGCGATTCGTCGTGGCTGCTGCCAAGGTTGCTCGTCATGATGACGATCGAGTTCTTGAAGTCCACAGTCCGGCCCTGCGCATCGGTAAGACGCCCGTCGTCCAGGAGCTGTAACAGCACGTTGAGCACTTCTGGATGAGCCTTCTCGACCTCGTCGAACAGGATCACCGAGTACGGACGTCGTCGCACCGCCTCGGTCAGCTGCCCGGCCTCCTCATAGCCAACGTAGCCGGGCGGCGCGCCGATCAGTCGCGAGACAGTGTGCTTCTCCTGGTATTCGCTCATGTCGATGCGGACCAGGGCCTGCTCGTCGTCGAAGAGGAACTCGGCCAGGGCGCGCGCGGTCTCGGTCTTGCCGACCCCAGTCGGGCCCAGGAACAGGAAGCTGCCGAGCGGTCGATTGGGGTCCTGTAATCCCGCCCGCGCGGCCCGCACCGTGTTGGCGACGGCCGAGATCGCCTCATCCTGGCCAACCACCCGCTCACGCAGGCGGTCCTCCATCTGAATCAACTTCTCGACCTCGCCCTCCATGAGCTTGCTGACGGGGATGCCGGTCCAGCGGCTCACGACATCGGCGATGTCCTGCTCGTCGACCTCTTCTTTGACCAGCGCCCGGCCGTCGTTGCTCCGCTCGCGTAGGTCCTGCTCGGCCTGGGACAGTTCACCCTCGAGCTGGCTGATCTCGTACTTGAGGCGCGCCGCCGCCTCCCACTCGGCTCGAAGTGAGGCTTGCTCGAGCTCGGTCCGCGCGACGTCGAGCCGCTCCTGAATCTGGCCGACCCGGTTGAGCTGCTCCAGCTCGCGCTGCCAGCGCGCCTCGAGCTCGGAAGCTTGCTCCTTGAGGTCTGCAAGCTCGCTCTCGAGCTTGGCGAGCCGCTCGCGCGAGGCGGCGTCCTTCTCCTTGCGCAGTCCTTCGCGCTCGATCTCCAGCTGCATGATCCGCCGCCGAGCCTCGTCCAGCTCGGCCGGCATGCTCGTCGCCTCCATCCGCAGCTTGGAAGCGGCCTCGTCGACCAGGTCGATCGCCTTATCGGGCAGGAATCGATCGCTGATGTAACGCTGTGACAGCACCGCCGCCGCCACTAGCGCGGCGTCCTTGATCCTGACCTTGTGGTGCTGTTCGTAGCGCTCGCGCAAGCCGCGCAAGATGCTGATCGTGTCTTCGACCGATGGCTCGTCGACGAAGACTGGCTGAAAGCGACGCTCGAGGGCGGCATCTTTCTCGATATGTTTGCGGTATTCGTCGAGCGTGGTTGCCCCGATGCAGTGCAGCTCGCCGCGCGCCAGCACGGGCTTGAGCATATTGGAGGCGTCCATCGCTCCCTCGGCCGCCCCCGCCCCGACGACTGTGTGCAGCTCGTCGATGAACAGGATCACCTGCCCAGCCGTGTCGGTGACCTCCTTCAAGACGGACTTCAGGCGCTCTTCGAACTCACCCCGGTACTTGGCCCCGGCCACCATTGCCCCCAGATCCAATCCCACGATCCGCTTGTCCTTGAGCCCCTCGGGCACGTCGCCGCGCACGATACGCTGCGCCAAACCCTCGACGATCGCGGTCTTACCAACCCCTGGCTCGCCGATCAGGACCGGGTTGTTCTTGGTCCGTCGGCTAAGCACCTGGATGACTCGTCGGACCTCCTCGTCACGCCCGATGACCGGGTCCAGCTTGCCCTGGCGGGCCAGGGTCGTCAGATCGCGTCCGTACTGCTCGAGCGCCTGGTAGGTCGTCTCGGGCGTCGGGGTCGTGACCCGCTGGCCGCCGCGCACCTCCTGCAGGGCCTGGTAGACGCGGTCACGGGTCACCCCCGCGCCGCGCAGAAGCTGACCCGCTGGACCCTTCTCCTGATCGTCGGCCAGCGCTAGCAGAAGGTGCTCAGTCGACAGGTAATCGTCCTTGAGCCGCTCGGCCTCTCCTTGCGCGCTGTCCAAGGCCCGCTTGAAGCGGGCTGAGAGGTAGACCTGGACTGGGCCGGCGGCTGCGGCCAGGCCGTTGAGGGCCGGCTCGAGCTGTTGGAGCAACGCCGCAGGCTGAACGCCGAGCTTCTCTAATACGGCCGGGACGACGCCTCCCTCTTGGCAGACCAGCGCCTGGAGCAGGTGCTCGGGTTCGAGCTGAGTATTGCGCCGCTCCTCGGCCAGCCGCTGGGAGGCCACGATCGCCTCCTGCGCCTTCTCGGTCAACCTGTTCATGTTGAGCGCCATGCCGCCCCCCGAGTGAGTAGTGCGATAGTGCGGTAGTGCGATAGCGGACGGGCTCCGCCCTCGGTCGGACTATCGCGCTACCTCACTGCCGCACTATCGCACTACCTCGCTACCACACTGGGTTAGTCCTGCTGCCGCAGAAACGCGGCCATGTCCCAGCCGTAGTAGTCTGAGTTTCGGCGGATCCTTCCACCGCTCAGCTCGAAGACGCTGGCCCCCCTGATGCTGAAGCTTTTGCCCGTCGGCTCGATGCCGGGGAACTGGCCTAGATGGGTGCCGCTGATTGCCCATTCGGCCCCGCCCCAGCCGCCAGCGGCGAATCGAGCGGTCTGCTCGACTCGGAAGTCAGGGAACGCCGTGAAGACGCCCTCCGCGAACGCCTTAACCTCCTCACGTCCCCGATTCACGACGCCGAGGGTAACGTCTTCGTGAACGCAGTCCTCGGCGAACAATTCGACCAGCCGCTCGACGTCGTGCGCCGACCAGGCCGCCGCCCACTCTTCAAGCAGCGCCTCGAGCTCGTCGGAGGCCATCGGTTACTCCTCTCAATTACGCGCCCAGCGCGCTCGGGGTCGTGGCGCGCGGTACTCCAACCTGCGCACGCCTGTCCGCCAGGGACCAAGCCTCGCGGAGACTGGTCGGAATTTGGAACCCCGCACGCTCGTACTCGCCTAGCGCCACGAGCTGGCGCGTGACGAGCGCCGTCCCGAGATGGTCGAGCATCCGCACGTACAGGCCGAACGTGCGCGGGTGCGAGACGATGAGGTCCCACTGGCTCCTTGGCACGTCGAGCCAGTCGGCGACGCGGTCGCCTGCGAGCCGCCGCATCACGGCCGGCATGAGGCCGTCGAACAGCTTGCCGGGCACGAGATCGGCATGGAACTCCAGGAGCGCGCGGGTCAGCGCCGCACCCTCCGCCGACGGACCGTGGTGCCGCTGGGTGATGCGTTCGAACAGTTCGGCCGCCTCGGCGATGCTCGCCGGAGTGTGTGATGGGCGGATCCCGAGCATATCGCCGACCACGCGCCAGAAGTAGTGGTAGTCTTCGGCAAGCTCGTCGTCGACGTGCACGCCGAGCCTGCGCAGCCCACGGACCACCACCCACGAGAAAGTCACCAGCGCCAGCAGCATGTCCTCCTGGCAAATCGGCGCCCCCAGCTCCTCTCCCGGCCAGCGGTGGCTCCGTTGGAGCAGGCAGCGAATGGCCGCGTGCATCAGCCGGACTTTCTGGATGACCCGAACCCCCTTGCCGTCCTCGTATAGCCCGCCGGGCGCCATGACCAGGAGTACGAACTGGGTCGTCTCCGCGATCCGATGATACGCGCTGTGCCCCAGGCGATAGCTGGAGGCCAGCACCCGCACGCCCGACTTCATCGCGTAGCACTGCAGCAGGGCGTCGGTCGCCAGGATCAGGCATATGGTCACGCCGTGCCGCGCGAAGAGCGCGCTGGCCCGGTCGAGCCGCTCTCGATCCGCCCATGCAGGAAGCCGCGCGGTGTGGCGCAGCCAGCGTTCGATCCGCGGCGGCAGCGCCTCCGGGAGCGGCTCGTTGTTGCCGATCAGGTGGCTGAGGACGGCGTTCACCGCCTCCAGCCGATGCTCGGCCGCCAACTCCTCGACCAGGCGGTCCACCACCGGGTCTGCCTCCTTGCGCAGCTGGTTGAGCGCTTCGTCGTTGAAGCGCTCGTCCGAGGAGGGGGACACAGGTTGTGTGGACATCGATAGCATAGTGTACCGCGCAGATTTGAGACACTGCCCCGGCCCGGTGTAGGATCGCTCCGACCGGGGGACCGAGTGGCCGTTCAAGGCCCAAGCCTACACCTCGTCGACATCCTCGCGCGTTCGACTCTCTTCGCGGACTGGCCCCCGGCCGTCCTGGCCGGCGTTGCGCGGCGTTTCCGTCCCGTGCCGGTCGGACCCGGCGCGGTCCTGTGCCGCCAGGGCGACTCGGGGGACGACATGTTCCTGATCGAGTCTGGCCGGTTCGCAGTGGACGTGACGCTGGGTGGGCGTCAGGTGCGGCTAGCCGAGCTGGGGCCCGGCGGCGTGTTCGGCGAGATCGCCATCGTGACCGAGCAGCCGCGCTCGGCGACTGTGACCGCCCTGACGAAGGGGCGAGTCTGGGCGCTGAACCGACTGGACTTCCACGAGCTGGCCTTCGAGTATCCTCAGCTCCCGATCGCCGCGAGCCGCCTCGCGCGCGACCGCTTGACGCGGACGCGTAGTGGCCAATTCGCCAACGAGCACCAGGCCGTGGCCTCGCTCGCCGATCGAGACGCCACTATTACGATCGGCCGTGACACCGTCAACGACGTGGTGCTCGCCGATCCGCTCGTCTCTCGTACCCATGCCCGGGTCCGCCGCGTCGGCGACCGCTTCGAGATCGAGGACCTTGGCAGCACGAATGGCACGTTCGTCAACCAACACCCCGTGCGGGTCGCTCCGTTGGTGCCCGGCGCCGAGGTGAGGATTGGCCAGACGACGCTGATTTTCGATGGCTCGAGGCTGTCGCGATTCTCGCGCGGCGCTGGCGTCAAGATCGACGCGATCGGGCTCTCTAAGTCGGTCGGTAAGGACACGACCATCCTCGACGAAGTCAGTCTCTCGATCTACCCGGGTGAGTTCGTCTGCATCGTGGGCGGCAGCGGCACCGGCAAGACCACGCTGCTCGACGCGTTGAGCGGCGTGCGCCCGGCCACGGCTGGGCACGTCCTTTACAACGGCCTCGATCTATACGAGCATCTCGAGCTCTACCGTCACGCCCTCGGCTACGTGCCCCAGGACGATATCGTCCATCCCGAGCTGACGGTCGACCAGACCCTCTACTACACGGCCAGGCTCCGACTGCCTACTGACACGCAGCGGTCCGAGATCGACGACCGACTCGCCGAGGTGCTCGGCGACCTCGACCTGGCGCCGCGACATTCGACCCAGGTGCGTCGGCTCTCTGGCGGGCAGCGCAAGCGCGTCAGCATCGGCGTCGAGCTGCTCGCCAAGCCCGAAGTGTTCTTCCTGGACGAGCCGACGTCTGGCCTCGATCCGGCGCTCGACGGGCGGATGATGGACCTGATGCGCACGCTGGCGAATCAGGGCCGAACCGTCATCCTCACCACTCACGCCACCAAGAACATCATGGTCGGCGACAAGCTCATCTTCATGGCCCAGGGCGGACGGCTGGCCTACTTTGGCCCTCCTCGTGAGTCGCTGGCGTTCTTCGGCTTGGACGACTTCACCGATATCTACCGCCTGCTCGACGAAGATGGGGCCGCCGAGCACTGGCAGCAGCGATATCGCGCCAGCGAGCAGAGTCACCGCTACGTGGAGGAGCGCTTGGAGCGGCCCCAGGATGGGGAGGCGGACCAGGCCAACCAGACTTCCCAGCCGGTCCCGGTCAGCTCGATTCGACAGCTCGCCTGGCTCTCGCTCCGCTACCTCACGATCCTGCGAGGTGACCCGATAGCGCTGCTCGTGCTGCTGCTCGCCGCGCCGATCTGCGGCCTGCTGCTCTCGTCCAACTTCACCCAGAACGTCTTCGCTCTCGATTGGCAGGACGGCGGCGACGCCCGCCAGGGGATCGCCCTCCTATTCTTGCTCGTCACCACCAGCATGTTCCTGGCTGGGTTCGTAGCCGCGCGCTCCGTCGCGGAAGAGATCCCGATCTTCCGCCGCGAGCGGCTCGTGAACCTCAGGATCCTGCCCTACCTGCTCTCCAAGGTCTCCGTGCTCGCCCTGTTCTCAATCGCGCAGGCCGGCCTTCTCATCGCCACAGTCGCCTGGCGGGTCGACTTTCCCGGCAGCCCGAAGTCACTGTTCGAGCTGTGGGCCGCTCTCAGCCTGACCAACGTCGCGGCGATCGGTCTCGGGCTGCTCGTCTCGTCTGTCGTCACCAGCGGGCTGCAGGCCACCCTACTGTTCGTAATCGCGTTGATCCCCCAGTTCGCCAGCTCGGGGGCAACCGTGCCGATCAGCCAGATCACCGACGTCGCTAAGGTGATGTCGATGGTGACCATCAGCCGCTGGGCGTTGTCGATGCTGGGCTACTTCGTCGACATCAACGCCCGGCTCGACGCCCAGTTCCCACGCAACGACTACGCTGACCAGTTCAATCACGAGCCCCGTGACGCGGCGCTCATTATTTTCGGCCTCTTCGCCGTCTCGCTGATCGGCGCAATCATCGCCCTCAAACGCCGCGACGCTCGGTAGCGCCCTGCCCGGCCTCCGAGGCCGATCGCTTGCCGAGCAGGTAGCCCGCCAGGAACGTGGAGAACAGGCGCGCGGCTCCTCGGACGGTGAGATCGTGGTTCACGCAATACAGGGGCCAGATCAGCGCCTCGACTGCCCGAAGCATCGGCTTGTTCAGGACGACCTCCTCCTCGAAGGAGATGTGCGTGCCGGTGGCCGTTGGCTCGATGGTCCAACGCGCCCAGCCGCGCAGGTCGCCCTCGATTCTGGTCTCCAGGACTCCCGCCTCCGGGTCCGCCCGGACGCGGCGCATCGTCATGTACAGCGAGTAGGGAAGCGCCGCGTGCGCGCGGACAGTCACGTGGTCTTCGTCCAGCTTGGTAGCCTCCTTGAGGTACGGCCACCAGGCCGGGTAGTCCACCAGCTCGTACAACACCGCGTAGACATCGGCCATGGAGGCCGGAGCGTTCCACGCGTGTCCGAATCGGTATCTGCGTCGCATCGCTCCTCCGCCCCGAGTTACTCTTCTCGACCGAGTCGGTACATCCTGCGGACGCCCGTCTGCCTGGATGAGACGTGGTTCGTCGAGGCTGTAGAGTAGCAGCGTGATCGTAGGTACGGGAAGGTCGCTGCTCTTCCTACACTGGCCGTTGCCCGCCGAGGTCGTGCGTCCGCTCGTTCCCCCGCCGCTCACGATCGACGAGTACGCCGGAACCGCGTACGTCGGACTCGTGCCTCACGCGGTCGCCTTCGCCCGCCTGTCTGGGCTCCCCCGCGCGCTTGGGCATAGCTTCCTGGAGACGCGGGTGCGCACGTACGTCCAGTTGAACGGCCACGACCCGGGGATCTATCTTTTTTCGGCCGATGCCTCGTCACGCATCGCGGTGCTCCTGGCGCGCCGGCGCGTGGGGCTGCCGTACTTTGGTGCTCGGATCCGCCTTGCCCGAAGCGGTGGGGTGATCGTGTACGAGGTGGCGCGCCGCACTCCCGGCGGCCCGCGCCTACGGGCAGTCTATCGACCCGACGAGGCGATTGGGGCGGCCGCCCCGGGGACGCTGGAGCACTTCCTGATCGAGCGATATGCGCAGCATGTCGAGCGGAATGGCGCCATCTGGACGGCGCGGGTGAAGCACCGCCCCTGTGCCCTCCAGCGCGCGGCGCTGCTCGAGCTTCAGGATGAGCTGGTGGCGGCGGCTGGCCTGCCCGCTCCAGGCCATCCTCCCGCCCTCAGCCACTACGTCGAGCGCGTCGAAATGCAGTTCTTCCCACCCCAGCCGGCGAACGTGTAGGCAAGCGGGCACGTCTCCGCCCTGGGCCGCGGCGGCCCTGCTTCCTGCTATCCTCCAGGTAGAATGCGGACGTTCTGCTCGAAGCCCGTGAGCCAAGCGGCCGGCGGCTGGTGGCGCGGCAGATGACTCTTTACATTGGCACGGCTGGCTGGAGCTATCCCAAGGGGCATGGTCGCTGGGACGGCGTCTTCTACCCAGAGAAGCTCGCCGACCGCGACAAGCTCGCCTTCTACGCCCGGTACTTCAACGCGGTCGAGCTCAACAGCTCGTTTTATCGCCCGCCCAGCCCCGAGGCGGCCCGCGGCTGGGCCGCCAGGGTGCCCGAGAACTTTCGCTTCACGGCCAAGCTCTGGCAGAAGTTCACACATCCCAAGATGTTCGAGGAGAAGACCGGCCAGCCGGCTAGCATCTCGGTGGACGACTTCAACCAGTTCATCGGGGGCCTGGAGCCGCTGGCCGAGGCGGGCAAGCTCGGCCCGCTCGTGGCCCAGTTTCCGCCCAGCTTCAGGCCCGACGAAGGGTCGCTCGAGTATCTTGGCGATCTGGTCCGCCGATTCCGGCAGGCCAGATTCCAGCTCGCCGTCGAGCTGCGGCAGCGCGAGTGGACCGATGAAGCGGGTGGCCGAGAGCGCTCGGGCAAGCCGGCTCATCTGCCACCTCCTGGCAAGGCGCTCCGCTCACTGTTCGAAGAGGAGGGAGTCGCCTGGGTGATGATCGACGAGCCGAAGTTTCGGACTTCTATCCGCGATGTGCCGCTCACCAGCAGCCTTGGCTACTTCCGCTTCCACGGCCGAAACTACGCCCAGTGGTGGGACCACGAGAGCGCCGAGGACCGCTACAACTATCTCTACTCGCATGGTGAGCAGGAACGGCTAACTGGCAGGGTCCGTGAGATAGCCAACCACACCCAGGACACCTACGTCTTTTACAACAACCACTATCGAGCGAAGGCGGTCGTCAACGCCATCCAGCTGGAGATGGCCCTGGGCCGGCCGCCGCCAGCGCCGCTGCCGGAGTCGCTCGTCAGTGAGTATTCGGAGCTGGCGGCCGGCGCCCAAACCTAGCCGCCTGCCGGCTCGCCCTTCTCTTGGGCCTGGACGCTGGTCCAGATAGATAGCGCGGGCCGTGGGCCGCTTACTGCCCGTTCCTGTCGGTGCAGGCCCGATTATCGCTTCGGGTTGAGCAACTGGAGCAGCCGCTCGGCGTCGCGTAGGGCGTGGCCTTCGGCGTCGTTGTTGAAGTAGACGTAGGTGTCGAGGCCCTGATCGAGGAACGACTCGATGCGGCCGGCCCAGTCCGCCAGCTCCTGCTCGCCGTAGCCGACGCTTCGCCGGCCGCTGTGCATCCGCACGTAGGTCCAGTTGGTGGTCAGCCGAACGTCCAGCGGCGCCATCGGACCGACCGGCAGGCAGAGCGCCGCGTTTCCCCCTTCCAGGAGCCGATAGGTGACTGGGACGAGCCAGGTCTGGTCGCGAAACTCGAATGCGAAGCGCTGCTCGCGGTAGTGGGCGAGGACGTCGAGAAAGGCCTCGAGGCGTTCGAGGTTGGCTGGCCACGTATGTGGGAACTGGAACAGGATCGGCCCGAGCTTGTCCCCCAGCCCACCTGCGCGGTGCATCAGACGTTCCAGCGGCTCCTGCGGGTCCTTGAGCTTCTTCATGTGCGTCAGGTAACGGCTGCCCTTGACGGCGAACAAGAAGTCGGCCGGCGTTTGATCGCGCCACGTCTCGAAGACCGACCGCTCCGGCAGGCGGTAGAACGAGAAGTTCACCTCGACGGTCGAGAACCGCTTCGCGTAGAAGGGCAGCTGCTGCTCGCCTGGCAGCCTGGGCGGATAGAAGATGCCCATCCAGTGCTTGTAGACCCAGCCGGAGGTGCCGATCCGAACGTTGGCCATCAGTTTCCCGCGACGGGTTTCCTATGTGGTCACGTTGAAGACATCGCTCGTCGCGCAGCCTAGCGCTGAGCCGAGCGGTGTCCAGTTCACTTCAGTGCGGTAGATGCCATGACGCAACGCGCACAAGCACGAGCGCGAGCGTTACGACGACGCCTGCGTTCAGTGCGAGATCGTGGTCACTCATGGGCCGCGGGGGAACAGGTCTAGTCCAATGAACGCGGGTCGAGGAGGTCACGCAAGAAGTCATCGAGGACGTTGATCGCGAGCGCCGTCATCGCCAGCGCCAGCCCAGGCATGGTCGCCAGCCACCAGGATGTGGCCAGGTAGTCTCGATCGCGCCGCGTACGACGTGTCAATCGCGCTCTGCCGCGGGGAGGGAGTCATCCGTGCGCGCCTCCTCCAGTGGGTGCCTGAGATCGAGAGGACCGACTGGCGGGCATGCTAGGACTGTCCAGGCGGACGCCGCAAGCTATGCGTACCGGGTACCAAGGGCCTTGAAGAGCAGCGCCTTGAAACGGCGCGTGTCGGCCCGGATGCACACGGCGGCGTTCGGCTTGCGGCCCCACACGCCTAGCTCGTCCACCACCAGCTGTCCGCGGCTCAGCTCGCCACCCAGTTCGACGTCGACGGCAAAGTCGCGCACCTCTCGCGCGATCCGCTCGTCGATCGCTAGCGCGACCGTCAGCGAGTCTGGATGGTTGGAGCCACTCAGCCCCTGGTTCGCCTTGCAGAACGCCCGGCGGGTTCGATTGATGGCGATGAAGAAGCTCGCCTCGGGCGTATCGGCCCGCTCGAGCGCCGCGTAGTCATCGTCGTCGAACACCGCGTGCTGGCAGGATAGGCCGAAACCGCAGAGCGTGAGCGGCACACCCGACTGCACCACTATCCGCGCGGCCTCCGGATCGGCCCAGGCGTTGAAGGTCGCGACGGGAGTGATGTTGCCGGGGTAGCGATAGCTACCGCCCATGAAGTAGACGCGACGGAGCAGCCGAGCCAGATCGGGATCGACAACGAGCGCCGCCGCGAGGTTGGTCAGCGGCCCGATCGCGCAGACCACCAGCTCGCCCGGGTGCGCCCCCGCGAGCCGCCGGATCGCATCCACGGCGTGCTCCGACTCAGGCCGCTGCCGCGCAGGCGGCAGATTCGCGTCCCCCATCCCGTCTCTCCCATGGACCTGGGGCACGGGCTGGTGTTCGGCCACCAGCGGCCGGCGGCACCCCAAGAAAACCGGCACCTTCCCGCCCGTGCCGGCGACTTCCAGAGCGACGAGCGCGTTCTCGGCCTGCTGCTGAAATGCCACGTTGCCGGCGACGATGGTGACGGCCACGACCTCGACGCCCGGCGTCCGACACGCGAGCAGAAGAGCGATGGCGTCATCCGACGCGGTGTCGGTGTCGATCAAGAGTTTCTGACTTGTCGGGCGCGTCCCAGCCATGCTTGCCTCCCGAACGAGAGCGTGTCGGCGGCCTCAGTCCAGGCTTGTCCCGTCACCAACTTTGCACCCCCGTTCGATCTCGTGACAACCAGCTCCGACCGTTCGAAGCTCCAAGCTGTCGTAACGCCAGGCGGAAAAGGCGTCAGTTGGCAGGCCTAGTCAGGTGGCTCGAAGGCGGGCATGACCCTCTTGGCGAAGAGCTCCATGTCGGCCACGAGCTCGTCCATAGCGTCGCCGACGAAGACCAGGCCCATGTGTGTTACTCCGGCCCGCTCGAACTGCCGGATCTGCTCGATCACGTCGTCTGGGCTGCCCAAGAGGTTGCCGGTCCGATAGCCCGCCAGGACAGCCTCCTCCGAGTGCTCAGGGTGCCCGGCCACCATCCGACGAAAGTGCTGTGATCGTCTGAGCTTCGCCTCCGCCTCGCTCTTGTCGCTGCCGGAGCTCATCCAGATCTGGTAGTTCAAGCTGATGCGAGCCGGAACGCGACCGGTTGCCTCGGCAGCGGCGGCGATCTCCCGCTTTGCCTTACCTAGCGCCTCAGCCGGCATGCCCGCGACGATCCAGCCGTCGCCAATGCGGCCGACTCGTCGCACACCGGTCGCTCCGTGCGCGTTGACGTAAATCGGAAAAGGCTGCTGGACCGGCTTCGGCGCCAGCTCGATCTCCCCGAACCGGACGTACTTGCCCTCGAAGCTCGCCCGACGCCGGCCGAAGAGCTCTCGCAGCGCCTGGACGCCTTCCTCCATCATTTGGCCGCGGTTGGCGCCTTTCAGTTCTGGGTGGACCGCCTCGAACTCCTCGCGGTAGGCGCCGATCCCGACTCCCAAGATCACCCGACCGCCCGTTAGAGCGTCCAGGGTAGCGATTTGTTTGGCCAGCAGGACCGGTTCGCGCTGCGGCATCACGATGACGCTCAAGACGAAGCGGATCCGGCGGGTGACGTTTGCTAGAGACGCATAGGTGATCAGCGGCTCGTAGAAATTTGGCGGCTGGTCTTGAGTAGTCTGGATGAGATGGGGCGTGGTGAAGTGATCGTTGGCCCAGAGCGAGTAGTAGCCGAGTTCCTCCGCGCGCCGGGCGAGCGTCGGAAATTCGTTCGGGCGGACGTACGGCACCGGATAGGCCGTGCCCTCGCGGCAGGTCGGAATCCCGACCCCGAATCGGATCGCCATCGTCTCGCCTCCAGCTACCTCAGCTCGATCTTGGCGCTGCTACCGACGCAGCCTGGGGTCCAGGAAGTCGCGGATGCCATCCCCTAGCAGACTGAAGCCGAGAACGGTTAGCGTGATTCCAGCCCCCGGCGCGAGGGCCAACCAGGGAGCCATTTCCAGGAACGGGTAGCCCAGGCGGAGCATGCCGCCCCAGGAAGGAGTTGGTGGCCGAACCCCGAGTCCCAGGAAGCTCAAGTTCGACTCGGTCAGGATCGCAAAGGCCGTCGTCAGCGCTGCCTGCACCGCCAGGACGCCCAGGACGTTCGGCAGGATGTGCCGAGTCACGATCCGCACGTCTCTGGCGCCAGCCACCCGCGCGGCCTCGACGTATTCGCGCTCGCGTACCGTGAGCACTTGGCCTCGAACCAACCTGGCAAAGCGCGGCGTGGCCACCACACTGATCGCTAGCATCGCATTGAGCAGGTTGGGTCCCAGGGCCCCGACCAGCGCGATCGCCAAGATCAGCGTCGGGAACGCGTACACGGCATCCATCAGTCGCATCAGGACGTCGTCAAGCCAGCCGCGCCAGTAGCCAGAGACCAGACCAACTGCCAGCCCGACTACCGTCGCCAGCCCGATCGAGACGAAGCTTACCTGGAGCGAGGCACGCGCCCCGACTACGAGCCGACTGAGCACGTCGCGCCCCAGGTCGTCGCGTCCCAGCGGATGCTCCAGAGAGGGCGGTTGGAGCAGTTGGCCGACGTCCTGCTGAAGCGGATCGTGCGGCGCGATCCATGGTGCCAAGAGGCCAACCATCACAAACATGAGGACGATCGCGCCGCCCAGCGCCCCCAGGGCGTGGCGGCGGAGCCGTCTACTCATAGTGGATCCGCGGGTCCGCGACTCCGTACAGCAAATCGGCGACCAGGTTTGAGAGCAGCAGCGCCGCAGCCATGAACAGGGTGACGCCCTGGAGCATCGGAAAGTCCCGGCTCAACACGGCGTCGACCGCCAGCCGCCCGAGGCCTGGCAAGGCAAAGATGGTCTCGGTCACCACCGCGCCGCCCAGCAGCCGCCCGGTCTCTAATCCGATCACGGTTATGACGGGCAGAAGCGCGCTTCGCAGCCCGTGATGCAGGACGACGACCTTCTCTGCCAGCCCCTTACTGCGAGCGGTCCGAATGTAGTCCTCGTCCAAAACGTCCAGCAGGCTGGCGCGTACCAGCCGCGACAGAATTGCCGTGTAACCAGCCGCGAGGGTGATCGCGGGCAGGATCATGGCCTTCAGGTTGCCAGCCAGATCGTCGGTGGGCCGGACGTAGCCATAAGGCGGCAGCCAGCGGAGCTGGACGGCGACCACGAGAATGAGGAGCACCCCAAGCCAGAACGCCGGCATCGAAGAGCCTAACGCCGCCATGGTCGATGAGAGCAGGTCGAGCCAGGAGCCGCGCCGCGTGGCCGACAGGGCCCCGAGTGGGACCGCGACCAGCAGGGAGATGACCACCGCCAGGAAGGCGAGCTGCGCGGTGACCGGGACGCGCTCGACGATGGCCTGGGCTACCGGCTGGCGCATTCGGAACGAATAGCCGAGATCGCCTTGGAGCACCCGGCCAAGCCAGCGCGCGTACTGGACCGGCGGCGGCTGGTCCAGGCCCATCTGGACCCGCAGCGCCGCCATCACCTGGGGGTCGGCTCGCTCCTCTCCGAGGATCGCGGTCAGGGGATCGCCCGGCGTCAGGTGCACCAGCGAGAAGACGCCAATGGTCACCAGCAGGAAGACCGGCCCGACCAGCGCCAGCCTTCGGAGAATGTACCGCCTCATCCGATCGCCGAGCCGCGCCTACCTTTTCAGCCAGGCGGTCTTCTGAGGCCCCTACTTGTTCATCCAGACCGTCTTCAGTCGAATCATGGTGTCCGGCACGATTGGCAGTCCCTCCACAGACTTCAGGGTGGCGATGCCCTTCGTCTCGAACACCAGGAAGATCCATGGCGCGTCGTCCACGATCAGCGTCTGAGCCTCGCGAAACGCCTTGATCCGCTCCTCGCCCGGCGCCAACTGGCGGGTTCGATCCAGCAATTCGTCGACCTTCTGGCTGCGGTAGCTGACATGGTTGACGTTGCCGGTCGAATGGAAATGGCCGTACAGCGTGCCGTCAGGGTCCGGGCGGGGTGTCCACGACCCGAGCGCGGTCACAAAATTGCGGTTCGTCATGCGGTCCACCAGCGCGGTCGTCTCCAGCGCGTTGATCTCGACGGTGACGCCGATCTCGGCCAGCTCTGCTTTCATCAGCTCGGCCAGGCGCGTCTGCTCTGGCGTCCCGGCGATGTCCAGGGAGGCGCTGAAACCGTTTGGCTGTCCACCCTCGGCCAGCTTTTGCTTGGCCTTAGCCAAATCTCGTTTGAGGCCCCACTGCTCGATCGATGGGTCGTACACCGCCTTGTAGACTGGCGAGATCGGCCCATAAGCCGGCTGAGCGTTGCCGAAGTAGACGGCTTTGACGATGGCGTCGCGGTCGATGGCCAGCGACAGCGCCTGGCGCACCGCCTTGTTGTCCAGGGGCGCCTGGGCCGTATTCAGGCGCACCATCGGCCAGCGGGTTCCAGGCAGCTCGTACAGCTTGATGTCGGTCGCCGAGCGCAGGTTCGATAGCTCGCGGGGTGGCACCTCGTCGATGAGCTCCAGGGCGCCGGCCCGAAGTCCCGACAGCTTGACGGATTCGTCCGGAATTGGACGATAAACGATCTCGTCC
>DASPXK010000318.1:0-2037 GCA_035637315.1 Chloroflexota bacterium | reverse complement strand
CCAATCCTGGCGGGCGCCAGATTGTTCACCAGAAGCCCCAGCCAGGTCGCCGCGAATAGGTCGCCGACCCGAGCCGAGCCGGGTGGGCAGCAGAGACGCTGCCATTGGAGCGCCTTGAGCCAGACCGCGGCCGGGAACAGTATCCCGGCCAGGATGAGCGGGAGCGGGCGGAGCTCGCCCAGGACAGCCGGGAGTCGACCCAGATCGACGCTCTGGAGCGTGAGCCAGACGGTCAGCGCACCGAACACTAGACCGAGCCACACGAGTCCCGAACGGGCTCGCAGCGCCGACCACAAGCGGGATCCGATGTCCGTTTGTCCGGCTACGTGGAGCATCGGTTCGGCCGTGCGCTCGACCTGCCGACGGTCAACCGCTCACCTCAACGGGAGTGCGAGGGGGCGCCGCGCGCCGATCGAGGCGTTCCCAATAGAGTTTGTAGTCGCTGCACCAACGCCGCGCGCGATGCGGCAGGCTCGTGGCATTGCGACCGAGAAAGAAGCCGGCCGCGCGGACGAGCTCGTACGCGACCAGGTAAGGCAGGTGGGGGGCGTGGCCGGCCCGCGCGAAGTCGACGAGCTCGCGGACCAAATAGCCGGCTCCGTAGCTGAGGAAGCTGATGTCCTCCCCGTCGAGCAAGACGGCCAGTGAATGGCCACTATCGAAGTTCCGACGGAACAATCGACCGAACGTGTAGGCGTGCGAGTGTAGAACCGCGGCGTTCGGCTGGTACGCCAGACCGAAACCGACCGCCAGCACGTCTCGGGCCCACCCCTGGTCCTCGCTCATATGCAGTCGCTCGTCGAACGGAAATCGCTGCCAGACCGACTTCCGCACGGCCGACGTGACGTTTGAGAAGAACAAGTCCTCGAGGGCAAGGTGACGGCCCGGACCGAGTCGCTTGACGCGCTGCTCGGCTGTGTAGGTGCGCTGCAAGAAATAGGATTCGACGACGTTCGCGTTCGGCCGCGGGACCTGTCTGCCGTAGACGCCGGCCACGGCCGGGTCTCGCAGCGGCGTGATGAGGTTCTCCAGCCAGTCGGCATCAGCCGGTGTGGCGTCAGCGCTGAGATAGACGACGAACTCGCCCTGGCTGAGATCGGCGGCGTAGTTGCGCGTGGCCGAGTGGCTGAAGGCAGCCGGCGGGATCTGATGGCGGCGGCACGGATAGCGCTCGGCGATGGCGAGCGTGTCGTCGGTCGACCCGGAGTCGACGTGGACTACTTCGTATTCGGCCGAGGTCTTCTGCCGGAACACGGCCGCGAGCACTTCGCCGAGCGTGCGGCCGTTGTTCTTGGTCAGCATGACGACGGATGTGCGGATCACGGCAACTCGCCTGCTAGCGTCGGAGCGCTCTCGGCCGGCCACGAGCGGACCGGCAGTCGCGCTCGCGACTGCTCCGCCACCTCCGCACGCGCTCGAGCTCGCCGACGCGCCTCTTCTTTGATGTCCAGGATCGCCAGCAGGCATGACCCGAAGGCTGCCTGGGCGCCGAGCACCATGAGCGTGGCGCCGAATAGGGCGGGCCTGACCGCGTTCAGCTCACCGAACGAGCTCAGCAGCCAGGTCGCCAGGATGTGCAGGTTGACGAGGAAGCCGCCACCGCCGAGTACCAGCGCCACGAGTAATCCGCGCTCCAGCGAGAAGTGGCGATAGAAGCGCTCGATCAACTCGTCAGACGGCACAAAGTGATGGGTGAAGGCATACGCCTTGGCGCTCAGCCCGATGGTGATCGTCTGCGCCCCGAGGATGGCCATCAGTACGGCCAGCACCATCACGTGGATGTCTACCATCCGCGCGGCAACCCACTGGGGCCCCGGCAGGAGCCAGGTAAGCCCAGCTAGACCCGCCAACAGCAGGAGGAGGCCGGGCAGCAGAAAAAGATAATTGGGGCTGTGTAGCAGCATGAAACGCAGATGCCGCCAGCCGTCGCGCCAGCTCTTCAGATGCGGCGGACGCGAACGGCCGTCGGGCGACAGACTGGCCGGCACCTCGGTGATGCGCAACCGGCGGATGGTTGCCTTCACCACCATCTCGCTG
>DASPXK010000317.1:0-14480 GCA_035637315.1 Chloroflexota bacterium | reverse complement strand
GTCCGTGGGTGTCTCAACCGGCGGCATGTCGTTCGCGATCCGAACGTCGACCCGCAGGCCAGGGACGGTCGACTCCAGCTCAGCAGCCAGGTCACGGATGTCCTGAACGATGGCGGCGTGGTCCTGGCCCGGGAGGGTGCGCAGGTCGACGGTCGCCACACAGCGGTCGGGCACGACGTTGGTCTTGACGCCGCCCGCGATCGTTCCCACGTTCATCGAGGGCGGGGCGAGAAGCGGATGGGGCTGATAGGGGAATCGACGCTCCCCAAGCCAGCGCAGCAGCTCGGCCAGGTGAAGGATGGCATTGACGCCCAGGTCCGGCATCGACCCGTGCGCTGTCTTGCCGTGGGCGGTGATCTCCAGCCACAGCGCGCCGCGGTGGGCGGGGACGACGTCCAGATCGGTCGGCTCACCGATCACGATCCAGCCGACTCCGTTCAGCCCGCCGGTGTCGCGCAGATGCCTGGCGCCCAGGGAGGCGACCTCCTCGTCCACCGTCCCTGCGAAGAGCAGATCACCCTTCGGTCGCCAGCCGCGGCGGGCGAGGGCCGCCATGGCGACGAGCATGGCGGCCACACCCGCCTTCATATCGGTGGCGCCCCGGCCCCAGATGAGGCCATCGGCCAGCTCACCGGATAGCGGCTCACGCTCCCAGGCCACCTCTCCGGGCGGGACCGTGTCGGTGTGGCCTGAGAGGAGCAAGCCCCGTCGTTCGCCGGCGCCGGCCAGTCGGACGAGCACGTTTGGCCGGCCATCACACACGACATCCAGTCGCGTCTCGAGCCCCCAGGCCTCGGCCTGCCGAGCGATCGCCTCGGCTACGGCCGCCTCGTTGCCGGGCGGGTTGACGCTGTGCAAGCGGACCAGCTCCTGCACCAGCGCGACAACTTCAGACTCTTCGGCGGGCGTAACTGAGGCGTGGACCGGCATGCTGAGAGGATACTCCGTAGCTCGATTGATCCGCGTCGCGCTGGCTGCTACCCTCCGCCTTAACGAGTACCCCCGATGCCGAGCGTTTTGATCACCGGGACAGTCCTGGCTACCCTCGACGACGCCGAGCTCGGGGCGCTGCAGGCGGCTGGATGGGCAGTGCAGTTCGCCGCCCAGGGGGCGGGGGCGACCGAGGATGACCTGCTCGAGCTGCTGCGTGGTCACGATGCCGTCGTCGCCGGCGGAGAGCCCTACACGCGCCAGGTAATGGCTCGCAGCCCCACGCTGCGGCACATCGCCCGCTGGGGGGTGGGGTTCGACCGGGTCGATCTCCAGGCCGCGACGGAGTTGGGAGTCCTGGTGACGACAGCCCAGGGAGCGAACGACTGGGCGGTGGCCGACCACACCTTCGCGCTAATGCTTGCCCTGGCCCACGGGCTCGTCGAGAACGATCGAGGCGTCCGAGCCGGTATCTGGACCCGGACCGTCGGGGCTGACGTGTGGCGTAAGACGCTCGGGTTGGTTGGGCTCGGGCGGATCGGGCAGGGGGTCGCCCAACGGGCTTGGGGCTTCGAGATGAAGGTGCTCGCCGTCGAGCCATATCCCGACCGAGTGTTCGTTGAACGATACGAGATCGAGCTGCTCTCACTCGAGCAGCTCCTACGGCGCAGCGACTTCGTCTCCCTCCACCTGCCCGCCAGCCCCAAGACGCGGCAGGTCATCAATGCCGATCGCCTCGCGCTGATGAAGCCGACGGCTTACCTCATCAATACCGCCCGCGGGTCCCTGATCGACGAGGATTCGCTCTACGCGGCGCTCACGGAGGAACGGTTGGCCGGAGCGGGCCTAGACGTCCGCGAACGGGAACCGCCGAGCGACGACCGCTTCTACGGCCTGTCTAACGTCGTGATGACCTCACACGTCGCCGGCGTGACTCGCGAGACGGCAGCAGCCATGAGCCGGATGTGCGCCCAGAGCATTCTGCAGGCGACGCGCGGAGAGCTGCCGACCGGCCTGCTCAACCCCGAGGCCTGGGAAACCAGACGGAGGTAGCTCAGGGGTGGCCGTCAAAGTTTTGGGTTCTGGCAGCTGGGGCGCTGGCTAACGCCCTCACCCCGCGAAGCGCACTTGTTCCCACCCCTCTCGTGGGGGAACCGGGCCAAAACTTTGACGGCCACCCGTAGCTCAGCTACTGCACCCGGCTCTCGCGGGAGATGAGGTATTCTTATGCCGTGAAACCGCATTTTGACGAAAAGGCCGATGCCCTGTATGTCCGATTGGACGACTCTTCGATTCTTGAGTCCGAGGAGGTCCACCCGGGCATCGTGCTTGACTTCAATGCCGATGATCATGTGGTCGGCATCGAGATTCTCGGCGTGCGGGACCGGCTTCCAACGGCCAACCTGAAACAGTTCCTGTTCGAGGTCGCCTGAGGACCGCTCAGCGCAGCAAGACGTCTCGGTCGCGGGACAGGTCCTTGGTCATGTTCTTCTGGTGGGCTTCGAGCGTTCCGCCGCCGATCTCGAGCAGCTTGGCATCTCGCCAGAGGCGCTCGACGACGAACTCGCCGACGTAGCCGTAGCCGCCCAGGACCTGGATCGCGCGGTCGGCGACCTCCTTGCCCATCGTCGAGGCGACCAGCTTGACCCCATCCGAATCGACCCGGCTGCCCGGCTGCGAGAGGTCCATTCGACGAGCGATGTCGTAGACGTAGCTGCGAGCGGCCCGCCACTGCGCATACGAGTCGGCGATGTAGCGCTGGATCTGTCCGAACTCTCTGATCGGATGACCAAAGGCGACGCGCTCGTCGGCGTAGCGGACCATCTCACGCAGGCAGCGCATCGCGATACCGAGCGACATGGCGGCCAGCGTAACCCGTTCGAGCTCCAGGTTTCGCATCATGTGGAGGAGGCTTTCACCCTCCTCGCCCAGGCGATTCTCGGCCGGGACCTCACAGTCCTCGAAGACCAGCTCGGCCGTCGTGGACGCGCGGCAGCCGAGCTTGTCCTTGATCTTCTGGCCGAGTGAGAAGCCAGGGAAACCGTTCTCGACGATGAACGTCGAGAGTCCTCCCCCCTCCGTCTTGGCGTAGATCAGGAAAACGTCGCCCAGAGTGTGGTCGTCGAGCGCGCCGTTGGTGATCCACATCTTGCGGCCGTTGAGGGCGTAGCGATCCCCCTCGCGGCGGGCGGTAGTGCGCATCGCCAACACGTCGGTTCCACCCTCCGGCTCGGTCATGCCCATCCCGCCGACCCACTCGCCGGAGATCGCCCTGGGCACATAACGGGCCCGTTGCTCGTCGCTGGCGTTCTGGTACAGGTTGTTGACAAACAGGATCGTGTGGGCCAGGTAGGCGAGGCAGAAGCCAGGGTCCGAGGCCGACAGCTCCTCATGGACGATCACCGCGGCCATAGCGTCCATGCCGGCCCCACCCGCTTCGGTCGGGACGGTCAAGCCGAGCAGATCGAGTCGGGCGCACTGCCTGAACAGATCGAGGTTGAAACGCTCGGCCCGGTCGTGCTCGAGCGCCTGCGGCTCGACCCGGTCGCGGACCAGCTCGCGGAGTGTCTCGCGCAGTAAGACGTGCTCGGCGGTCGGGTTGAACAGGTCGAATTCGTGCCAGCCGGTCCCGTGCGCCTCAGAGGTCGCCATCGTCGACATGCTCCACGGTGCCCTGCCGGGATAATAGTCTCGACCGGGTAGCCCTCAAGCTTTCGGTTTTTGGCAGTGGGGCACTGCGAACGTGCTCACCCCGCGAAGCGGACTTGTTCCCAACTCCCTTCCCTCGCGGTGGAGAGGGGAGGCACAGGCTAGCGTGTGCGCATCTTCTCCCACGCTAGGCCAGTGAAACTGGGCTGGGCCTATTATCTCACCCTGAGCGAGCGACCGTTTGCTCAGCGAGCGGTACAGCTCGGCTCGCCTCGCCGCGGAGACATCGTTGAAGCCTGCGCGTGACATCCTAGGGGAGCGCTGTGCTCCGTCGCTAGGCTACGGAGTTCGGCGGGCGATAAGTACACCAGCTGCCATCCGCATTCTTCTAATGGCAGCTCCAGAAGAAGCCCTTGCGGCCCTTCGGCCAGACCATCAGCACCTCGTGGACCGCAAAGATCGGCGGCTCGCCATCCTCAAGAGTCCCACGGGCACGCCAGCGCGAATCCGATCCGCCATCGCCCACTTGCGACTCGCCCTATCGTTCTTCCTGGGCTCCGCTCGCTGAGCGCGCCAAGCCATGCACCAGCGCCCCGCGCTGGGTGAAAAGGCGCTCGAAGCCCGGCCAACGGTCAGCGGTTACCGCGTGGACCTTCAGACGATCGAGTGGGAATCGCACGCGCCTGCCAGAACCGTCTTAGAGGGAAGCATGCGGCTCGACGCACTCCCTGCGAGTCCCCGGGTCGTCGCGCGTGCTCAACCCGTGTGCCAGAGGTCAGCCTGCTGACATGTCAGTCTGCCAGACTGCGAAAGGGTTGCCCTGCGGGTCGATGAGCTGCGCGAACCAACCCATGCCGGGGACGGGGCTCTTCTCGACCATCACTGATGCGCCGAGCGCTTTCGCCTTCCCAACGAATTCGTCGACCGACTCCACGTTGACGTAGTTGATTGGGCGCTGCGCCGGCGCCTGGCGCCGCATCAGGCCACCATTGATGCCGCCGGGCTCCGTGGGCATTCCTTTGTCATCGGTAGGGACGGTCCGGATCCCCCAGTATTCCATTCCCTCACTCGGCATCTTGTCGATCTGCCATCCAAAGAGGCTGCCATAGAAGGCCACCAGTTTGTCGGGATCGTCAGCCGGGATCTCGAAGTGAACGACACTGTGGTTCACGATCGTCCTCCTTATATTAGGCAAACTAGAGTAACTGTACTAAAGTCTCGCCCTGATCGCCACGCGGAGCTGGGTGGCCACGTCACCGTCGCGCGACCGTCGTCGTGGCAGCTAGGCGGCGAGCCCCGAGCGGTGAACTCGCCACTCGCTCGTTGCTCGCCAGCGGTCAGGCGCTCGGTCCACAGCCACGCCCGGCTTCAGGGCCGGCCCGTCCTCCCGACGCTCGACGTCTTGGACCAGAACCCGACTGAGCAGCCGGGCCGCCTCCAGCAGCGCCGTCTCCTCCGCGCTCCCCTCGGCCAGCTCCGCCCGCGCGGCCCGGGCCGCCTCCAGCAGACGGTCCGCGTCCGTCACGATCTCAGCCAGGAACCGTCGCCGCGCTCGCGGGTCGCCCCAATCCACCTCGGCCTGGCCTTCAAACTCGAGCCCCCCACGTACCGCACCGCCCAAGCTCTATCCGCTCGCCCAGACCTCCACGCGCGGATGTGCGTTACAATCAGGCAGCGTGCGTGTAACAGCCGGAGACGACCCCGACGGACCCTGGATCGCACTGCTGTGCATGGGCATCCTGTTGACCACGCTGGCGGCAACGCTTTGCCTGGCTGTGATCGCCCTGTACACGCTCACGTTCGAGGACGTCGAGCCAATCCTGGTCTGCTTCGCGGCCGGAGCGGTGCTGATGATGGCAGCCGCGGCGCGGCTCGAGTACCTGTCGGTCGTCCAGACCCGAGCCGACCGGCGCTAGCTCTGGTCCCAGCTCCTGCCTGCCGCTCGGTCTACCCTGAGCCGGACGACCCTGGCGGGCATCCTGTTCGCGTCACTGGCGATCGGTGGTCACAACGTGCGGTTTGAGGACCGCTTCATCTTCTTCCCTTCGCGCGAGATGCGCGCGACGCCGGCGTCTGTTGGCATGGCTTACGAAGACGTCAGGTTTGGGCCGCGAGGACGACTGCACGGCTGGTTCGTTCCGGGCGTCGGGCCGGGCACGCTGGTATGGTTTCACGGCAACGCCGGCAACGTCTCGGACCGGGTCGAGCTGCTCGCGCTACTGCACCGCGCACTGGGCATGAACCTGTTCATCTTCGACTATCAGGGTTACGGTCTGAGCGAGGGGCAGCCATCGGAAGAGGGGACGTATCAGGATGCTCGCGCCGCACTGGAGTACCTGAGCGGGCGTTCAGGCGTAACTGCGGATCGGATCGTCTACTATGGCGAGTCGCTGGGCGGGGCGATTGCAGCGCGGCTGGCGACCGAGCATCGGCCAGAGCGGCTGATCGTCCAGGCCGCGTTTACCTCCGTTTCGGATATGGCCCGCGTGCACTACCCCTTCCTCCCGCTCGGCCCGTTTCTGCGTACTCGGTACGCCACCATCGAGCTAATCGGCCACGTGCAGGCGCCGATCCTGATCGTGCATGGGGAAGACGACGAGATCGTCCCGCTGGACCACGCCCACCGGCTGTACGCGGCCGCGGCCGACCCGAAGCAACTCGTGGTGGTCAAGGGCGCGATGCACAACGACGTCATCGCGGTCGGCGGGGCGAGCTACCAGGAGGCAGTCCGAGAGTTCTGTGGCCTGGCGAGTGAGTAGTGAGTAGTAGGGGCGCGAGGTGAGCGATGAGGGAATGGATGCGCGGCCAGAATCTCCAGGAGATCGAGACACCGGCCCTGGTGCTGGATGTCGCCGCCGCCGAGCGGAACATCAGGAAGATGGCGGAGCTGTTCGCCGGCGGGCCGACCCGGCTTCGCCCGCACGTCAAGACGCACAAGACACCCCTGCTGGCCCATAAGCAGCTCGCCGCGGGCGCGATCGGAATCACCTGTGCCAAACTGGGCGAGGCCGAGGTGATGGTTGCCGCGGGCGTCCGCGACGTCCTGGTGTCGAGCGAAGTGGTCGGCGCCAGGAAAATCGCCCGTCTACTCGCGCTCAACCGTCACGCGAGGGTCATCACCGTGGTCGACGACGGGAACGCGGCGAGAGAGATCTCTGAGGCGGCTGAGCGCGAGGGGATGCGGATCCCAACCTTGATTGACCTAGACGTCGGCCAGGGACGGACCGGCGTAGCGCCCGGCGAGCCGGCCCTTGCTCTGGTGCAGGCCGCGGCTCGGATGCCCGGCCTGCAGCTGGTGGGACTCCAGGGCTACGAGGGACATCTCCAGCACGTCGTCGATCCGGACGAGCGCGGAGAGCGGTGCCGCGCCGCGATGAAAGCGTTGACCGACACGGCGACCATGATCCGCGAGGCGGGCCACGAGCTGGACATCGTCAGCACGAGCGGGACCGGCACGCACGCCTATGCCGGCGGCTACCCGGGCGTGACCGAGCTGCAGCCCGGCTCGTACGTCGTCATGGACTCTCAGTATGCGTCCGTCAAGGGGCTCAGCTTCGAGCACGCCCTGACTGTCCTGACGACCGTCGTGAGCAAGGTCAAGCCAGACGTCGCGATCGTCGACGCCGGCTACAAGACTCTCTCGAGCGACAGCGGGATGCCGGCCATTCGAAACCTGGGCGACGCGCGATTCGCGTTTGGGGGCGACGAGCATGGCAAGCTGCTGTTCGAGCAGCCGCGCGGCGACATTCGAGTTGGCGACAAGTTCGAGCTGGTCCCCAGCCACTGCGACACGACGATCAACCTGCATGACATCTACTACGTCGTCCGCGACGGACGGCTCGAGGACATCTGGCCAATCGCCGCCCGCGGCAAGATCCAGTAGGGGCGCACCCGTGTGTGCGCCCCTCCCGGGGCTTGGGGCGGACACGCGGGTCCGCCCCTACTCAATCGTCGCGGTCAGGCCGCAGCTCTCCAACCGGTCGCGAATCAGCTCGGCTAGCTCGAGCGGACAGACGGCGACGATGGCGCGTCCGGTGTTATGAGCCTCCAGCATCACCTCGACCGCCTTCGAGGTGGCCATGCCCGGCACCGAGCGGATCAGTGAGCGCACGACATGGTCCATGGTGTTGTGGTCGTCGTTGTGCAGGATGACGTTATGCGGATCGAGGGCGCGGGTTGTGGTGCGCTGCTCCTGCTCCTCACGCGGGACAGTGGTCGGGCTCGCCGGCGTGGCCATGGTTACAAATTTTAGCGCTCGCGGTGCGCCTGCCAGTACCGGCAGCAGCTGAGCGCGCTCTTGTGGCGCGGGCTTCAGTACCGCGACCGTAAGGGAGCGGCCGACAGGCCGATCGGCGCGGCCGCTCCCTCACGGTCGCGGTACAGAACGTGGTACGCCTCAACCAGACACGTGATAATTCGTGCATGCCTCAAGCGCTGAGCGTTCGCGCGCGTCGTCTGGCGAGCTCGGCTACCGATCTGTCCTGCGCGCTTGACCTGGGACTGGACCAGCTGACCGAGCTGCTGAACGAGCTGGGTGAGCCGGCCTACCGCGCGCATCAGGTGTTCAGGGCGCTGCACCAGCGCTGGGTTGGGGGCTGGGAGGAGTGCACCGAGCTGCCGGCCACCTTGCGCGGGAAGCTGGCCGAGCGGTTTCGGGTCGCTTCCGGTGAGCACGTGGTCCAGGCGCGGTCGATCGACGGAACCCGCAAACGGCTCGTGCGACTGGCCGATGGTCAGGAGATCGAGACGGTGGCGATCCCGGCCACTTCGCCAGAGGGGACCCGTCGACTCTCAGTCTGCGTCTCGACTCAGGCCGGCTGCGCCATGGCCTGTACCTTCTGCGCCACCGGGGACATGGGATTTTCCCGCCAGTTGACGGTCGGCGAGATCGTCGACCAGGTCTACGGCTTCGGACGAGGCGACGACCCGGCGCGCCCGACCCACGTGGTGTTCATGGGCATGGGTGAGCCGCTGGCCAACTATGACGCCACGCTGGGCGCGGTCCGCCTGCTCAGCCATCCAGACGGAGCGCGGCTGAGCCAGCGCAGAATTACCGTCTCAACCAGCGGCCTGGTGCCGCAGATTCGCAAGCTGGCCGCCGAGGGCCTCGAGATCACGGTGGCCATCTCACTCCACGCCCCAGATGAGGCTCTCCGCTCCGAGCTGATGCCGATCAATCGACGCTACCCGGTCGACGAGCTGATCGCCGCGGGGTGCGAGTATGCGGAGCGGACGGGTCGACGAGTGAGCTATGAGTACGTGCTGCTGCGCGGGATCAACGACGCGCCCGCCCAGGCGGAAGGGCTGGCCGAGCTGCTGCCCCGCCGCCTCTCACACGTGAACCTGATCCCCTACAACCCGACCGGGGCCGGTTACCAGCCGACACCGCCGGCTCAGGCGCGCGCCTTCCGCGACCGGCTCAAACGGGCTGGACTGTCGGCCACGATCCGGGCGAGCCGCGGGTGCGACATCGCCGCTGCCTGCGGCCAGCTCAAGACCGAAGTAGCGGACGGAAGTAGCGAGTGGCGGGTAGCGAGTAGCGAGTGAGGGGCTACTCGCTACTCGCTACACGCCCAGGTACTGGCGGTGGGTGGCTTCGTCGGCCATGAGCGCCTGGGGTGTGCCCTCGAAGACGATCGTGCCCTTGTTCATTACGTAGAGGCGGTCGACGGTACTCAGGGCCAGCGGCAGGTTCTGCTCGACCAGGATGAAGGCCAGCTTGTCCGCTTTGAGCTCAGCGATAATCTGGCCGATCTCACGCACGAGTGCCGGGGCGAGGCCTTCCGATGGCTCGTCCATGAGGAGTAGCTGGGGGTTGGTCATCAGTGCGCGGGCGATCGCCAGCATCTGCTGCTCGCCGCCGGACAGCGTTCCGCCAAGGTGCTTCTGACGCTCCCGCAAGTGCGGGAACCGCTCCAGGGTCGACTCCAAGCTCCAGCCATCGGAGCCGCGGCGCGCTCCGAGCAGGAGGTTCTCGCGAACCGTGAGGTCGGGAAAGACGCGCCGACCCTGGGGGACGAGCCCGATCCCCAGACGGGCGATACGGTAGGGCGGCTGTCCCACGAGCTCCCGGTCTTTGAACCTGATCGAGCCGGCCCTGGGCGGGGTGAATCCCATGATGCTGCGGATGGTGGTGGTCTTACCGGCCCCGTTGCGGCCGAGCAGGCCGACCACCTCTCCGGCCGGCAGCCGAAGCGAGATCCCGTGCAGGATGTGACTGTCGCCGTAGTACGTATGGACGTCAGTCAGCTGGAGCATGATCTGCGTTTCAGCGTTGCGCGTTCAACGTTCAACATTCGGCGCTTAGCCCTGAATGTTGGAGATCAACGTCGAACGTTGGACGTTGAACGCGGAACTCGTTCCCAGGTAGACGGCGAGGACGTTCGGGTCGTTGCGGACCTCGTCCGGCCGGCCGTCGGCCAGCACCTCGCCATAATGGAGGACCGCGATTCGATCGGCGATGGCGAAGACGACGTCCATGTCATGCTCGATGATCAGCAGTGTGACGTCACGCGGGAAGCTTCGAATCAACTCGACCATGCTGGCCGTCTCGGCCGGCGACATGCCGGCCGTCGGCTCGTCGAGCAGCAGTAGTCGGGGCCGGCCGGCGAGGGCCAGCGCGACCTCGAGCTGGCGCTGCTCGCCGTAAGAGAGGTCGCGGGCGAGAGCGAGATGGCGCTCCTGGAGGCCGAGGCGCGCGAGCAGCCCGGCCGTCTCCGAGCTAACCTCCGTCAGCGCGGACGCCGGCTGGAGCACGCGGAAGGCGGCTCCCTGCCGCCGTTGGACGGCCAGGCGAACGTTCTCGAAGACGCTGAGTCCCAGGAATAGGTTGTTCGTCTGAAAGGTCCGCGCTAGCCCGCGGCTGACCCGCTCGTGTGCGGGCCGACGAGTAACATCCTCACCGCCGAGGATGATCCGTCCCAGGCCCGGAGCGAGCTCGCCGCCGATGATGTTGAAAAGGGTCGTCTTGCCGGCTCCGTTGGGGCCGATGATGGCGAGCCGCTCGCCCTCGGCAACCGAGAGGTTGACCCCGTTGAGGACACGCAAACCGCCGAAGCGGCGGTGAATGTTTTCGACGCGCAGAAGCTCGTCCACCGTCGTGGATCAGACCCGGGCCGACCTTCGCGCTAGGGCGAGCGTGTCGTGGAAGATGCCAGCTATGCCACGCCGAGCGACGAGCACGAAGAGGATAAACGTCGCGCCCATGATCAGCGGCCAGCGATCAGTCTGCGAGCTCACAATGTTCTGCAAGATCAACACGAGGCCGGCCCCGAGCACGGGCCCGAGCAGCGTGCCGGCTCCGCCGATGATCACCATCACCATCACCAGGCCGGACGTCGTCCAGTACACGTCGGATGGCGAGATGAAGCCGTTGAAGTACGAGAACAGCACGCCGGCCAGGCCGGCAAAGAGGCCGGCGATCACGAAAGCGGCCAGTTTGACCAGCCAGGTGTTGTAGCCAATGGCTCGCATTCGCGACTCGTTCTCACGAACTCCGACGAAGCTATGCCCCAACGGGGAGGCGACGATCCGCCGCAGCACCACGTAGGAAGCCAAGAAAAACGTCAGCGTCGCGTAGTAGAAGGTGCTGACCGAGGCCAAATCAAGCCCGAGAATGCCGAGCACGGGACGCGGGACGCCGGCCAGGCCATTCGGTCCGCCGGTTAGCCAGGTCCATTTGTACGCCGCCGCGTAGACCATCTGAGAGAACGCGAGGGTGAGCATGAGGAAATAGATGCCGACTGAGCGGATCGAGAGGGCCCCCAGCGGCAGCGCCAGAAGGCCGGCCGCGAGCACGCCGGCCGCGAGTGTGAGGAGCATGTTGTCGCTGAAGCGCGTCGCGACGATGCCAGCCGTGTAGGCGGCGACCCCGAAGAAAGCCGCGTGCCCGAACGAGAAGAGACCGGTGTAGCCGATCAGTAAATCGAGGCTCATCGCGAAGATGCCGAAGATGAGCACCTCGGTGAGCACGTTCTGGAAGTAGATCGATGGGCTGACGAAAGGAAAAATCACCAGGGCCGCAATGGTCGCGAGTCCTGGGCCGATCCGTCGTCGGCGGTCGCTCGTCACTCGCCACTCGTCACGCGAGGGCACGGCCGAACAGGCCGTTCGGCCGCAGCAGAAGCACAACCGCCATGATGGCAAAGATGACCAGGAGCGAGAAGTCCGGCGCCCAGATCTTGCCGAAGGTGTCGGCCAGGCCGACGACGATCGCACCCCAGAAGGCGCCCTTCAGCGTGCCGAGACCGCCGACGACGACGACGATCAGCGACAGGATGAGCTGTTCGAAGTCCATGCCCGGAGCCAGGCTCAAGAAGGGCGCGGCGATGACACCGCTAAGGGCCGCGAGCCCGGCCCCGAACGCGAACACGGCGGCGAAGACGAGCTGGACGTTGATCCCCAGGCCGCTGACCATCTCCTTGTCCGCGACCCCGGCTCGGACAATCGCGCCCAACCTGGTCCGAGCCTGGATGGCCCACAGCACGCCGGCCAGGAGGAGGCCGGCGACGATCACGAAGCCGCGATAGCGGGGGTAGACGGTGACACCTAGCGACAGCGCGCCCGTGAGCTCAGGCGGCTGCGGGACCGAGCGGATGTCGGCCCCCCAGTTCCACTTGACCACGTCCGCGAAGACGAAGGCGAGCCCAAACGTGAGCAGGACCTGGTCCAGGTGGCCCCGCTTGTACAACGGGCGCAGCAGCACCATCTCGAGCCCGAAGCCCAGCCCGGCTACCAGGATCGGGACCGCGACGACCGCGACCCAGAAGCTGCCGAGCCGCTGAATCGCCGTGAAGCCCAGGTAGGCGCCGAGCATATAGAAAGAGCCGTGCGCCAGGTTGATGAAGTCCATCATCCCAAAGATGACGGATAGCCCGGCCGCGAGCAGGAACAACAACATGCTGAACGCCAGCCCGTTGAGAACCTGGACCAGATAGGGACTGAGCGTCTGGGGGTCCACGAGCGGCGATTCTAGCAAAGCGGAGAACGGGCAGTGGGCAGTGGGCAGTGGGCAGTGGGCAGGCAAACGGCGGCTCTTCCGATAGTTGCCGGGCTTCCGAGCCGGGCAGTATGGTTCTGCCAAACAGTGGGGCATGGGAGATTGCGATGGCCGCGGAAGAGCAGCAGTACGCGGAGCCGTTCACCAGGATTCAGCCGGCCGAAGCGAAGGCGTTGATCGAGGGCGGCCAGGTCACTGTCGTCGACGTGCGGGAGGGGTGGGAGTGGGCCAACGGCCATATCCCGAACGCCAAGCACATCCCGCTGGCGAAGATCATCACCGCGCCAGCAGAGAACTTGACCTCAGATAACGTGATCTTCGTCTGCGAGGTTGGGCAGCGCAGCGCGGTGGCGGCCGAGGTAGCCGCCTCGCTGGGCAAGGAGCAGCTCTACAACCTGGAGGGCGGCACGAGCGCCTGGCGTCAGGCCGGCTACCCAGTCGAGACGTAGCCCCCTTCCCTGTCAATGCTGAGCGCAGGACTCCTACGCCACCGAGATCCTTCGCTTGGCTCAGGATGACAATAAGGTCTTAGCCCCGGCGAGCGCCTCGTTTAGCGCCCTGGCTGCCAACTCGGCGCAGTGAACCTTGTCGGCGGGCAGGCCGCCGAGGGCGGCCAGGACAGCCCGGGCGTCGATCCTCATCGCCCTTCCCAGTGGGCGGCCCACGACGAGCTCGGTCGCGACGCTGCTGGCGGCGATGCAGGCGCTGCAGCCAAGCGTTCTAAACCGGGCCGCGGCGATCCGCTGACCGTGAAGCTTGACGTAGATCGTGATGAGGTTGTCGGTCGCCCGATCGTCGACGCGCCCGACGCCATCGGCGTCGTCGATTCGTCCCACGTTCCGGGGGCGGGTGAAGTGGTCAACGGCGGTCTGGGTGTACAAGTCGAAAGTCAAGGTTTAGAAGTTGCCGCTCGGAGGCGTGCGCTCACGGCATTGACGCATCAGCTTGCTCTCGTTCTACGGCGCGAGGCTAGAAATGAATAGCTGAGCTTGTTCGTCGGTCTCGAACATTTTCAGATACATGAGCTGATTTTTGGCGGCTTCCGAGCTTAGCAACCTTGCGGCGCGTTCCACGGCGGCGAGCTTCATTGCGATGTTCAATCGCTGGACGACCAGAAGGATGCCCGCGTGTGCACGGCCTTCGGCGTCCCAGCGATGGTGGAGCGGGTCAAAATGCTTCTGGTTGTGGGTGACCACAACCGCACCGAGGTCGGTGGCAGTAGCCAGGTGCAGCTCGTCCGACTGGCCCTTTACACCGAGCTCGCTTGGCAGATAAACCGAATGGCCCGCCGCACGAAGCTGGCGGGCCAAACGATGGTCTTCCATGCAGTCGTCAAGGTATATCGGTACCACGTCGCAGCTCTTCGGGCAGGCCCATCAGCCAGGCGCGCTCGATTTTAGCCTCAGCCTGCCCAATAGCATCCATTTCGTCCGGGTTGTCCGCGGCGTACGCAAGCGCTTCGTACACCGCCCCAAGGGGCAGACGATAGGCGTCGGCTATCTCCTCGGGTGTGTCGCCGGCCTGTCGTAGTCCGAGGACCGTGTAAACGCGGAGACCAGTTCCTTCGATCTCTGTGTCCCCGTTGGGCATCCGTACAAGGTGTCGAAAGGCTATGGCCATACGGGCGTCCCGATCCGTGAAAGAGGGCGCTTCATGTCGTCAGTTTACCGGATGCAGCGCGGCGACACTCCCGCCTACCCGCGTGTCCGCCGTCTGACCTTCAGTTCTTCATGGTGTCCAGGCGGTCGATCAGGGCGAGCTGTTTGCGGATCCCGCCCGCGTCCTCGGCGTCGGGTCGGACGTCTAGGTAGTGCTCGAGGTCCGCGCGAGCACTCTTGAAGTCGGCAGCGCGGAACCGAAGCAGGCCCCGGTCGCGGTACTCGACCACCTGGGCCGGATCGAC